>JANMBO010000026.1:0-59326 GCA_031360425.1 Chitinophagaceae bacterium
TCAGTGCCCAGAACTGGATTCGAACCAGCACATCCTTGCGGACGCTGCGACCTGAACACAGTGCGTCTACCAATTTCGCCATCTGGGCTTGAATAGTCCGAAAGTCCGAAAGTCGGAATGGTTATTCCCGATACTTGAGTCTTTCTTCCGGTCTTCACCATAATCGGGACGCAAATATAGCGGAAATACAGAAAAATTTAGGTGGATGGGAGAAGTAATTTTTATCTCTTTATGTTGCCGCTTCTCCATCCAATTAACAATACGCCTGCAATAACTAAAAAAGTACCCATTACCTGTGCCGCCTGGATGCGCTCGCCCAAAATATAATGTGCCTGAATAATAGTGGACACGGGTCCAATACTGGAGATGATCGCTACATTGTTAGAACCAATTCTTTTCATTCCGGCTGAAATAAGAAAAGATGGGATTACCGTTGCTAATACAGCCAATGCTAAACCGTATGGCCAGTTACCCGACGCAGCTAGTAAAGGCATTTGAAAATTACTTTTCAACGCGAAGTGAATGAAAATTCCACCGGTAGCTGCTAACATGGCAAATGCAGTATATTTATTAGCACCAACAACAGGTATGAGCCTGCCACTACCGACCATATATATTGAATAAGTTATAGAACATAAAAAGATGAGTAGGCTTCCCATATAAAATGCCGGATTTGATATTTCTGCCCGCAATTCTCCAAAATAAGCAATGGAAATTCCTGCATAGGTAAGGAGTAAAGCCAGCCGCTGAATGCGGGTTATCTTCTGGTGGAAGTAAAAGGAGTTAATCAATACTACAAAGGTTGGAAATAAGAAAAGGATCAATCGCTCTAATCCTGCTGATACAAATTGCAGCCCTTCAAAATCCAGCAAACTGCTGATGTAATATCCAGTTAATCCCAATAGTATAATCTGAATCCATTGCCTGCCTGTTAACTCCACATTTGTCTTGTTACGACTGATAAACCAGGCTGTTAATATATAAAACGGCAACGAAAAAATCATGCGAAGGGTAAGCAAATTGAGTGCATCTATATGTATATCCGCGAAAGCCTTCTTTACAATGATGGCTTTGGTGGAAAATAGTACAGCCCCCAGGAAGGTTACTGCAAATCCTATAAAGCGATTATTATCCATGGGATATTAAAGTCAATAGTGAATGATTAATAGTCAATATATGCTGTGATAAGGAAATACAAAAGCAATCGATGCAATTTGAATTCGTATTCACCATTGGCCATTCATTTACACGCTTACATTAAAATCCCGTAATGCTTCGTTTAAGCTTGTTTTTAAATCGGTGCTTGGCTTGCGCCGGCCAATGATCAATGCACAGCCAACTCCATAGTCTCCTGACGGAAACTTCTTCGTATAACTTCCCGGAATAACCACACTTCTTGCCGGAACCCTGCCTTTGCTTTCAACAGGCTCGCTGCCACTAACATCAATGATTTTTGTAGATTGAGTAAGTACTACGTTGGCACCGAGGACCGCCTCTTTTTCTACAATCACTCCCTCTACTACTATACATCTTGAGCCAATAAAACAACCATCTTCTATAATAACCGGGCTGGCCTGTAATGGTTCCAAAACACCGCCGATTCCTACACCCCCACTTAAGTGTACTCCTTTTCCAATTTGTGCGCAACTGCCAACGGTGGCCCAGGTGTCTACCATACTACCTTCGTCAACATAAGCGCCTATGTTCACATAACTTGGCATTAACACCACGTTCTTCGCAATATAAGCACCGTATCTCGCCACGGCGTGCGGAACCGCCCGCACGCCCAGTTCTTTATAATTTTTTTTCAATAACATCTTATCGTAAAACTCAAAAGGTTCAATATTCCATGTTTGCATTGGCTGTATGCCGAAATACAAAAGGATCGCCTGCTTAACCCATTCGTTCACCTGCCATCCTTTTTCGCCAGGAGAGGCGGTTCTTAATCGTCCTTTGTCAACCTCTTCAATAACTGCCCGAACGGCATCTGTGTATTTGGTATCTTTTAATAATTCCCTGTTATTCCACGCTTCGAGTATAAGCTCTTTCATTTATAATAAATTTGAAACGAAGTTAGGGAATGTGAGAAAGAGCAGATAAGCGATTGCGCGAATTCTTTCCCCCGAATCATGTGTTACCAAAATGGATTTGTGGTAATTAATTAGTTTCATAATATTGAAGGCTGTTGTACAGCGTTAAATTCGCCTATTTGCCCATTAAGAATACTTTTGCGAAATGAATTTTGAACCCGATATAGAACAATCTCTAATTGTGCTTCGCGCTGGTGGCATCATTCTTTATCCGACTGATACTATCTGGGGAATTGGGTGCGATGCCACTAATAAAGACGCGGTTGAAAAAGTATATTCATTGAAAGAAAGGCCTGATAACAAAAGCCTGATTGTATTATTGGCCTATGAACGCGATCTGCTTTCTTATGTATCAGCGCCGGATTTAGAGGTGTTTAGTTATTTGGATACTGTTCAGAAGCCTACAACGGTTATTTATGAGGGGGCCGTTGGCCTGGCAGATAATGTCATTAACGAAGATGGAAGTATTGGTATCCGGATAGTAAAGGATGTCTTCTGCAAACATCTCATTAAAAGATTCGGGAAACCCCTGGTATCCACTTCCGCTAATATGGCTGGCAAACCTGCTCCTCTGGTTTTTAAAGAGATTGATCCGGTAATCCTGAACCGTGTTGATTATTGTGTTAAATACCGGCAAAATGATACATCTCCTCAACAACCCTCCTCAGTCGTTAAATGGAATAAGAACGGAACAGTAACTGTTATTCGTCCCTGACAAATTACATAGTTTTGCCTGAATGCAAAAGATACTGGTGATACAAACAGCTTTTATTGGAGATGTGGTACTGGCTACCGGGTTAATTGAAAAATTACATCAGCATTTTCCGGGTGCCCAAATTGATTTTTTGGTGCGACAGGGAAATGAGGGATTACTGAAAGACCATCCCTACCTTCATAAGGTATTGCTGTGGGTAAAAAAAGAAAACAAACTGCGGAACTTGTGGAAACTGTTGAGGCAAATCCGGCGCAACCGCTACGACGCGGTTATCAATGTACAACGCTTTGTAGCTACCGGTTTTCTTACTGCTTTCTCGAACGCTCAACAAAAAATCGGGTTTGATAAAAATCCCTTCAGCTTCCTGTTCAATAAAAAGATTAAACATGTTATCAGTATTACAAATCATTCTACGCATGAAATAGAAAGAAATCACCAATTAATAGCTTCGTTAACCGATGAGTTCCCCTCAAAGCCGGTGTTATACCCTTCTGAAAAGGATAATGCATCGGTTCAGCACCTGAAAAAGCATCCTTATATTGTAGTGGCCCCCGCCTCTGTTTGGTTTACCAAACAATACCCGTTAGACAAATGGGTTCATTTCATTAATAAGGTGCCTTCCGCAATAAAAATTTATTTGATTGGAGCACCTGGTGATAAGGAATTATGTAACGAAATCTGTAACAATACTACTCATCTGTATGTACACAATTTATGCGGACAGTATAATTTTTTGCAATCCGCCTCATTGCAAAAAGACGCACTAATGAATTATGTGAACGATTCAGCCCCTTTGCATTTTGCCTCGGCAATGAATGCACCTGTTACTGCAGTATACTGCTCCACACTGCCTTCCTTCGGTTTTGGTCCCCTGTCGGATAAAAGTTTTATTGTAGAAATTAAAGACCCGCTCCCATGCCGTCCCTGCGGATTACATGGCCTTAAAGCCTGTCCATTGGGTCATTTTAATTGTGCATATAAAATAGAGGATGGGCAATTGTTGGAAACGTTACCTGTATAATCTTGTGTTACCAGCATCCTGGGGTAATATGGAAAGGAGGCCGGATTCTGGAACTTATTTATGCAGTATCGTACAACATCAAACAGGAATTGAAATAACTGAAGGCCTTTTCAATTGTCAGAGATCGTCCTTCAATCCAACTTAGCTCTATACATTCATTAAAAAATTGGAAGGCAAAAAAGTTATAGTAAAAGAGGCCCGCATCCTACATCCTACATCCCGCACCTCGTATCGCGCATCTCACCTTTGCAAAGGCTACGGTGAGCAATGCCCGTATCCCGCATCTCGCATCCCGCATCTTGTACCCTTTCCCGCATCCCATATCCCGTCTCTTGAATGTTATTATCGCTTATCATCGTTCATCCATCCTTCTTCCTGGTTCTCGATCTATCTTATTATTTTTGCTGCGATGGATATTCCTTGTTCCGAAAAAGAATTGTTTGTTTTTAAGAAGATTGCACATGCGGCGGCGACAATAGGTGTACCCTGCTTTGTGATAGGAGGTTTTGTACGCGACAAAATATTGAGTCGTGCTACTAAAGATGCAGATATCGTTTGCGTAGGTGATGGTATTAAACTTGCCCATGAGGTGGCTAAGTTGTTCAATCCTCAGCCAGTGGTGGCATACTTTAAGACATTTGGAACAGCCCAATTAAAAATCGATAATTGGGAGATAGAGTTTGTAGGGGCACGTAAAGAAAGCTATAAATATCATTCACGTAACCCGGATATAATGCCCGGTACATTGTCCGACGATCAGAACAGGCGTGATTTTACCATCAATGCGATGGCAATTAGTTTGAATGAAGAAAATTATGGGAAACTGATTGATCCGTTTAATGGAATCCACGACATCGGAAAGAAAATTCTTCAAACTCCCCTGGATCCTGAACAAACCTTTAGCGATGATCCGTTGCGCATGATGCGGGCCATTCGATTTGCATCGCAATTGGAATTTAATATTGAAGCGAAAACTTTTCAGGCGATTAAAGACAATAAGGAGCGCCTCCGCATTATTACCCAGGAACGAATTACGGAGGAACTAAATAAGATTTTGTTAAGCAGAAAACCATCGGTGGGTTTCGACCTCCTGTACCAAAGTGGATTGTTGCATATTATATTTCCATTGCTGGTTGACTTGGCCGGGTCAGAATATAAAGATGGGGTAGGACATAAGGATAATTTTTATCACACGTTGCAGGTAGTCGATAACATTGCAGTAAACACTTCAGACCTTTGGTTGCGTTGGTCCGCGTTGCTGCACGATATAGCAAAACCTGCTACCAAGCGTTTTGAAGAAGGACATGGTTGGACTTTTCACGGGCATGAAGTAGTGGGAGGAAGAATGATTGGGAAAATATTCAGTGCCTTAAAACTACCCCAGAACGATAGAATGCGATTTGTTCGGAAGATGGTCGAATTACATTTAAGACCTATCAGTCTAACGAAAGAAAATATCACCGACTCTGCTATCCGTCGACTCCTTTTTGATGCGGGAGATGATATTGAGTCGTTGATGATACTTTGTAAGGCAGATATTACCTCAAAGAACAAACAAAAAGTAAAGAAGTACCTGGAAAATTTTGAGTTGGTGCGGCAGCGATTGAAGGAAGTGGAAGAAAAAGATCGAATCCGGAATTGGCAACCACCTATTACGGGCGAAATGATCATGGAAAAATTTGGTTTGCCACCCAGCAAAGTGGTGGGAGATTTGAAAAATGCTATTCGGGAAGCTATCCTGGATGGGGAAATTGAAAATAATTACGAAGCGGCCTATTCTTTGCTATTGAAGAAAGCTGAAGCATTGCAATTAAAGCCTCTGAGCTAGATTGTTATTCAAATCAATGATTTGTCTTATTTTTGAAGTTATTAAACAACATATAAGAGACAGGGAAATGAACCTGGCAAATGATTTTAAGCGACCACCCACCCACAAATAACTAATAACTTGCCTGCAGTTATCCAGGCTATAAACGTAATTATACATGGCTGTATTAAAGTTTAGGATTTATTTTGAAGAAGACGACAGCGTTTACCGGGATGTGGCTGTAAAACAAACCCAGTCTTTTTTGCAACTGCACCAGGTAATTTTAAAAGCGTATGAGTTTGATAGTAAACACGCCGCTACATTTTACCGAAGTAATGATCAATGGCAACGGGGTCGCGAAATTTCGCTTGGAAAATATGATAAAGAGTACAAAGTACCCCCATTGCTGATGACTGATACTCCTGTTGGTTCTGAAATTCGTAATCCGAACCAGCGGTTTATTTATACATATGACTTCGTGAAAAACTGGAATTTCCAGGTAGAGCTTATTAAAGTAGAGAAAGAAGATAATCCCAAACTTGACTACCCGGTTGTGATACGCACGGAAGGTATTGCTCCTTCCCAATATGGAACCAAAAGTTTGGTTGGCGATAAACTGGCCGAAATAGAAGAGAAATATGACCTTACTGCAGGAGCAGAGGGATTTGGATTGGAAGGAGAAAGCAGCGATGATAAAGAAGATGTGGAAGCGGGTGAAGAAACGGGGGAAGAAGAAAGTAATGAAAATATTATATAGTAATTCTCTACGATTTCGGGCATAGTATTCTATTATTATGCGAACTAATTCGTAAGCTATTCTTGACCTTTTTTTAGACAATTAATTTTTATTCTGCATTCTGGGTTGCCGCAGCTTAACTTGTCGCTTGCTTTTAACGGGCCTTTGGGTTCTAACAGGCTCCTTGGTCCTGATTGGCCCTTGGCTTCTAACTGGCCCTTGGCTTCAGCCAAGGGAAAAATGATATGAAGAAAAAAACCTGCATTGTAATCACCGGTCCAACAGCCGCAGGCAAAACATCCCTTGCAATTCAATTGGCGCAAAAGTATAATACAAGTATAATTTCGGCTGATTCCAGGCAGTGCTATAAAGAAATGAATATAGGAGTAGCCAAGCCAACAGAAGAGCAACTTCAAAAAGTGCAGCATTATTTTATTAACTCGCATTCCATTACGGATGAAGTAAACGCCGGCGGATTTGAGCAATTCGCCTTGATGGCAGCAGCAACGATTTTTGAAAAAAATGAAGTAGCGGTAGTGGTGGGTGGAACCGGCTTATATATAAAAGCTTTTTGTGAAGGACTCGATTCTATTCCGAACGTACATTCTAGCATCCGTGAGGAATTGGTTAAAAATTATGAGCTAAAGGGACTTAACTGGCTTCAACAGCAAATCGAGGAAAATGATCCGCAATTTTTTACGGAGGGTGAAATGAAGAATCCGCAACGCATGATGCGGGCACTTGAAGTAAAGCTGTCTACCGGTATTTCTATCCGGGAATACCAGCAAGGGAAAAAAATAGCGAGGCATTTCAATTGTATAATGATAGGGTTGGAACTACCGAAGGAATTATTGCATCAGCAAATCAATCAACGGGTAGAGGATATGATACAGCACGGCCTGTTGGAGGAAGTAAAAAATTTATATCCTCAACGCTCGTTTAATGCGCTGCAAACGGTAGGCTATAGTGAATTATTTCGCTATCTTGATGGGGAAGTATCATTAGCGGAAGCTGTTCAGCTGATAAAAAAAAATACCCGTCAATATGCAAAGAGGCAAATCACCTGGTTTAAAAAGGCTGGAATTGAACAATTCTTTGATCCGCGTTTTCCTCAAAAAATATTCTCCTTTGTAGAGGAAAAACTACACGGCAATCTTATTTGATCTATAATCCATCGGTAATGAATTTCGTGGATAGTATTATCTACTTAGCGACTGCTAAATTTTATAGATACCAACAGAAAATAAAGGGGCAGATACTCAATAATAGAATCTTTATATTCGATATTAGCAATGCAAACCATCCCACAGCTGTGAAGTCCGGTTAGTCCAAAAATTCTATGAAAGCAAATCTTGAAGGTTAAGGGTCTGATAACCTCGAAAACAAAAATCCCCTTCTTTCGCAGAAGGGGATTTTCTTGTTACTTGGTGAATGGGTTATTCAGAATTTAAATCCAACCGTTAACAATACGTTACCGGCATTATCTTTCAGGTTGGCAAAAGTATTTGCTTTGTCGGAAAGACGATAGGGGAAATTCACGTCCTTTAGCATACTATGAACATAAGTAAGATCGACAAATACGCCTTTATTGCGATACCCTAATCCTCCACTTAAATTCATCCTGCGTGCTTTTAACGCATTATCCTTATATGGGTTTCCGAAATAAGCAAACCCCAATCTTGCCATAATTACATTGAACTTCAATTCGCCTCCTACCCGGAAATTAAAGGTGTTTTTATAAATAGATTTTGTTGCATCATTTACTCCCTTATAATAGCTATCATTTCCCTGTTGCTTATCCGCCGCCGTAAATTTTCCGGATTGGTTGGTAACATATTCTACATCCGCGGTTATGAATCCCTTTTGCTTTTTTACATCCTCCACTTCATTAATTACATAAGATCCGCTGATTATAAACTTCCAGGGACTGATGAAATCAAATTTATTTTCGTTAACGGGGAAACTATTCAGCGATACACTGTCTAACCCCGGTTGCAAGCCATACTTGGTGGGATATTTTTCCAGGTCAGTAACCATTTTAGCAGCAGTGATATTTTCATTCAATCCATATAAAGTTGGCGTGTGAATACTTAATCCGAGCCGTACTTTTTCAGAGGGTTTTACAATCAGACCGATCTTTCCATTAATACCAATTCCTTTTTGGGTAAGCGTTTCTTCATAGGAGGCAAATTTGAAATCATTATCGGTGTCTGCCGTAGCATCACTTTCTTTAATGTAACTGGTACGGGTATAGTTCAAAATAGGAATACCCACTCCAAATCCGAAAAAAAGCTTATCATCCATATTGGCCGCATAGCCGAAGGCCAGTTCTGTTATTCCACCCTTGGTCTTGATCAATTTTTCCTGGTTCAATAAAGGTGATTTTTCTCCCTGGCCAAAAATAGTAATACCTCCTCCATTTAAATGTAATGTATCAATGAGGTATTCATAAACAGCCATTTTGGTAGGAAGCGAAATAAGAGAAGAATTTTTCCACTGGTCATTAGATAAGGAGAGTCCTGAATTGGAAAAATCAAGCACATACTGTTCGGAGAAAGAACTCAAATCGTTTTGCCCCTTATAATATGTGTTAGAATTGAAATTGGCGGTACGATTAACTGCAATACTTACCGCTTTGCTTTTCCAGCGGCTATAGCGGTTCGAAAATCCAAAGACAAAGCCGGACGTTCCAAAATTGAATTTATTCAACGCGTCTGCTTTCGCATCGGTTCCGCGATATTCTCCTTTTCCTCTCATAAAACTGAATCCGGGACTCAGCACAAACTCCCCCGTTTTATAGAATCCTAATCCGGCAGGATTAATAAATGTTGCGGTGATTTCACCTCCCAAAGAAGCCATGGCTCCTCCAATAGCCTGTTGACGGGCTGTTCCGGAAGGATTGGTCCAGCTCATCCGTAAGGCATCTTCCGGTATCTGTGCCATAAGGTAATTACCGGTTAAGAGAAATATCACTATGTAAAGATTTCTTTTCATATAAACTAACATTTTGAAATGTCCATACACGGAAAAGAGGAAACTAAATTCAAGAAGTACTCAAATTCAATTTCCTCTTTCAAAAACTATTTTTTTCAGGTATAAAAGGTACGTTATAATTTATTATCCGCCTCTTCGGCCACTGCCCGTACTTCTACTGCTGCCACTACTACCGGAAGACGAAGAATTGGTGCCGGAAGAAGAAGAACCAGAAGAGGAAGAAGGCGTATAGCTTCTGCTCGGGCGATCATTGGTTGGGGTATACGAACTATTATTGCCATTCGTATTTCCATATCCGTTGCTGTTTCCCGAAAACACTTTACGAATGCTGTTACCTAAACTATTTCCAGAATTGGAATTATTATAACTTCCATATCCGGAATTGGGTAAGCGCCCGGATGCCTTGGTATTTCTGATGGAACTGTTACTGTTCGCGTAATTGTTATTAGTATAACTATTGAGGCTGAAATTGCGAACTTTAGTATATACCGTTGGGTATGCTTTCGGATTTATTACAATAACGTTACGGCAATAGGGGTTGTACCAACTGTTCCAGGTATAATACCCATTCCAATAGCTGTTCCAGTTGTAACTATAAGGACTGTAATAATTGTTGGTCCAGCTATTGTGTACGTTCCAGTCGTAATCGTCAAAGGCATTCCAGCGATAAGGGTTACGTACCCGCATACGAAGCCAGCGGTCATCTACATCATCATATTGGTAATTGTGGTAGCGGCTATCATCGTTTTGCTTTATTTCCACGTATTCACCTGCTTCTTTGGCGGGAGAATAATATACGTCATCCGGAGTTTGCCCCGATTTATAGGCGGTAGAACAACTGCTTAAAGCAGCAATTGCTAAAATAAGGAGTAAAAATTGCGACTTCATACGTACTAGTTTTAATTGGTTTACAAACGAAGTACTACTTTTGCGTTCCGATATTAAAAGTACAATAAAAACCCGGCCATCAAAGGGAAATTAATGCTGGGGGATTGTTAAAATTAGGGAAATAAGCCGCTGAGGCACAGTGGTTATTAATCGTAAAAGTAACAGAACAACAATGAGTAAAGAAATTACATCGCGGGAACAGGATTATTCGCAATGGTACAACGACCTTGTTATAAAGGGAAGCCTGGCCGATTATTCGGCGGTAAGGGGTTGTATGGTAATAAAACCTTATGGATATGCCTTATGGGAAAACATTCAGCAGGCACTGGACAAAATGTTCAAAGACACAGGTCACGAAAATGCTTATTTCCCTTTGTTTGTTCCCAAGAGTTTGTTTGAAGCCGAAGAAAAAAATGCGGAAGGCTTTGCTAAGGAATGCGCCGTGGTAACCCACTACCGGTTAATAAGTGATCCAGCCAATAAAGGCAAATTAATGGTTGACCCCGATGCAAAACTGGAAGAAGAATTGGTGGTGAGGCCAACCAGCGAGGCCATCATCTGGAATACTTATAAGAATTGGATACAGTCTTACCGGGATCTTCCCATTCTCATCAACCAGTGGGCCAATGTGGTGCGTTGGGAAATGCGGACCCGTTTATTTTTGCGGACAGCTGAGTTCTTGTGGCAGGAAGGTCATACGGCGCATGCAACCGGGCAGGAGGCAGTGGATGAAACCTTGCAAATGCTAAATATTTATGCCGATTTTGTTGAGAACTGGATGGCACTACCCGTAATTAAAGGAGTTAAAACAGAAAGTGAGCGATTTGCCGGCGCAGTTGACACTTATTGTATTGAGGCATTGATGCAGGACGGTAAGGCATTGCAGGCAGGAACTTCACACTTCCTTGGACAAAATTTTGCCAAGGCGTTCGACGTGAAATTTACAGATAAAGAGAATAAACTTGATTATGTATGGGCCACCAGTTGGGGAGTTAGTACGCGATTGATCGGCGCCCTGGTTATGGCTCACAGTGATGACGATGGATTGATTTTGCCTCCCCGGATTGCACCCCTGCAGGTGGTAATTATTCCTATTTATAAAGGAGAAGAACAAAAAGCAAAGATTGATGCAAAAGTGAAAGAGTTAGTCAAGGAATTGAAAGCGTCTGGCGTTCGTGTTAAGTATGATGATAACGAAAATACCCGGCCCGGTTGGAAATTTGCCGAATATGAACTGAAAGGAGTGCCCGTGCGTATTGCCATTGGCGCACGTGACCTGGAAAATAATACTGTAGAGTTGGCGCGTCGTGATACAAAAGAAAAAATGAATGTGTCGATGGACGGATTAAATAGCCGCATCATTACATTACTGAGTGAAGTGCAACAGGCTATTTACAATAAAGCCCTTGCTTATCGCAATACCCATATTACCAAAGCAGATAACTGGCAGGAGTTTGAAAAATTATTGAATGAAAAAGGAGGATTTATTTTGGCTCACTGGGACGGCTCCCCCGAAACAGAAACAAAAATAAAAGAACTGACCAAGGCTACTATCCGTTGTATTCCGCTGGAAAATGCAGGAGAAGAAGGTAAATGTGTGCTAACTGGAAATCCGAGTAAACAGCGGGTGTTGTTTGCGCAGGCTTACTAAAGGAGGTTGAAGGCGGGATATGGGATAATGGCTGCTGGATACTGGATCGGGGTTTGCCCCTTGGAGCTTTAATGCAGGCGGGATCGGGGATGCTGGATACCATGTAACGGATGCAATTACCAAGCAATAGTAAATTAAAGTTGTCATCTGGAAGATGGCAACTTTTTTTATTTTAATGAATGAAAGAAAAAAATAGGGATATCCTTGATCTTCGGTTAACCGATGAAGGGGCGAACCATCTGTTGAAAACTTTTACGCTCACCAGCTAGCTTTTTATTTGCGCGATTATTGGTACATTCCTAAGTCTTTCTTTAATAATAGTTAAGTTTCTTTTTCTTCATACCCTGGTTAGTTCCGATAACTGGATGTTATATATGGAGAAACATGTTTTTCCTTTTTTGGGGCTGATAGACCTGGCATATTTTTTATCCAATTGTACCTTTATTTTCAGTTTGTAAGAAAATGCCGGCAGAGTATCTGGCTAAATAATATAGTTGTATTTAATCAGTCATTCCGGTCTTTTTATAAAAGTAGCCAGTTCGCTTTTGTACAGTTATTTATCAGCCTTGCCAATACGGCCTTCTATGTTTATTTCTATGTTGAGCTGATTGGCAAAAAGGGATGATTAGATTAAATAATTTAGTATCTTAATTATAGTTTTCACCAAAACCAACTCAATTATGGAATCGAACGAACAGCATTTATTCGATCTGCAGATAGATCGTCAGGTTGCCGGCAATTTAAGCGAAGCGGCCAAATGGGGTAAATTTCTTGGAATTATGGGGTTTATTTTTTGCGGACTTCTGGTGATTATTGGCTTTTTTGCCGGAACTATTTTTTCGAAAGCATTCAGCCAAATGGGGGGAGAAATGAGCATGGGGATGGGTAGCTTTATGACCATTATTTATATTATTATTGCCATATTGTATTTCTTTCCCTGTTTATACTTATTTAATTTTTCAGGTAAAATGCAGCGTGCATTACAAGCAAACGACCAGGGTTCTCTTACCGATTCATTCAAAAATCTGAAATCCTGCTTTAAGTTCATGGGAATAATGACCATTGTTATACTGGCCTTTTATGTGCTGGGGATTATTGGAGTTATTGCCGGTGCTGCATTCAGGTAAGCTATAGCAGGGGTGAATAATCCGGGTGTTAAAAACGGCCCCTATCTTGTAGCATAGTAATTATAATCCTTTAAGAGGGTTTCCAGGAAGTCCAGGGAATCCTGCTCCGTTTCCATTTTCAATTTGGATTTGATTCGTTCCGCAATCCGCATCGAAAGGTCATAATCGTTTTTCTTCCTTACATTTTCAATAATACTTTTCAGGGTATTAATGTCCCGGTCGCTGAGCTGCATTACCTGGGGGTATCGGGGTTGATAGGTGGATTCTATTTCTTTGAACACGGTATCTTCCCAGGAAGTACGGTTTTTCAGATCAATAATAATAGTACCGGCGGCCAGGTCGCCAATCCGTTGCGACATAGGGGTAAGAATTACGCAGAAAAGACCTAAAAACAGGGTGGGAAATGTCCACCAGGGTATTTCCTGTTGGGCCAGCAACCCTAAGATAAAAATTGGGAAATCGAGCATCCGGAACATCCATCTCAACAGGTATTGCCCGATGCTGGGTTGACCTCCCTCGGCCGTGATAACCTTAATATTCATTGCCATTTTACCCAGGCTACGGCCATTGAGGGAAGTTTCGCAAATAAGATGATAGAAAACAACGGGAATACTGATCAGCATTCCGGTTAAATTCCAGGTTAGAATTAAAATAAAAAAAGAGGGTAAACCGAAGAGGGCAGCCATGATTTTAATATACAGCCAGCAAACCATCAGGTCAATAATCCAGGCAAATAAGCGTTTATGAAAAGGCGAAATGGCGAAATCCACTTCAATATTAAAACCCGTATCAAGTTTTACCAGGGGCATGTTATACGTATATTTATTTTTTCCAGTCTTTAGTAAACGTTCAAAATTTAACTATTATATTTATCTATAAAAATAATTGTTGAAGATCTTTTAAACTAATTTTCTCTTTCTTGAATTATTTGCAGGCATTGTAACTGTCCCGGTAGACCCGGTTGGTTGTCTTCACCAAACTAAAGATGAACAAAGAAGTTATTAGTCTGTCATTGAATTTTAATCAAAAAATGAAAATGCTTACCTGTGCGTGAAGGATTGTTTATAAAAAAGAACATTGATAAATGGCGGCAGTACCAATATGAAAAAGCCGTCGACCCCGACGAAATGGCGGGTCAGTTTACCGAATTGGTGAATGATTTGGGCTATTCCAAAACTTTTTATCCGCATAGCAAGGTCACAGCTTATCTAAATGGCCTTGCTTCAAAAATATATCTCGGTATATATAAGAATAAAAAAGAAGAGTCTTCCCGTATTGTTCGTTTTTGGAAAACAGAGCTACCCCTGGTTGTAAGGAAGCATCACCGGGAAGTATTGTATGCCTTTATCATTTTCATCTTATTTGCCACGATGGCTGCTTTTTCTGCTGCACACGATCAAACTTTTGTCAGGGGAATATTAGGAGATGGGTATGTAGAGATGACAGAAGATAATATTTCCAAAGGAGACCCATTCGGGGTATATAAGGATAATGAACAATTTATGATGTTTGTCCGGATCGCTGTAAATAATATCAAGGTTTCGTTTATGGTTTTTATTGCCGGTTTCCTTTTATCGATTGGCAGCGTGTGGCTATTGCTCACCAATGGGGTAATGGTAGGTGCTTTTCAATATTATTTTGTTGCAAAAGGATTGGGCTGGGCCTCGGTGCTGGTAATATGGGTACACGGTACCCTGGAAATTTCTTCTATTATTCTATCGGGAGCGGCCGGGCTGATAGTGGGCAATAGTATTTTATTTCCGGGCACCATAAAACGCATGGCCTCCTTTCGACAGGGAGCAAAGGATGGATTGAAAGTTTTAATTGGAATTGTTCCGCTCCTGGTTATTGCCGCATTTCTTGAAGGTTTTGTTACCCGCTACTCGGGAATGCCAAAGCCTGTCAGTATTTCAATACTGCTTATTTCTTTCGTATTTGTGATTTGGTATTTTGGAATCTATCCAATTAAGCTTGATAAACGATTATTGGTGCAGGCAGCATAAAAGCAACTCCAGGGGAATGAATTATTCTTTTTACAATATTTTCTACAACAGGCTACTTCAAACCGGACTTGTAATGATATTGGTTTTTAATCCATGGCGCAGTACAGCACAAACAACTCCCGATACAGTAATTGAATCACCTGTTGTAGACAGTACGGCGGTAGACCAGAACGATCAATTCAGTGAAGAAGATAGTTCAGAACAGGTGACCCGGTTGCCCGATACAATTGCCTTTCGAAGCGTGCCGGATACGGCTGTCAATAGGTTAAAAAAAGAAAAAGAATTTGAGTATGCCAACAATCCGGTGTATTGGATAAGGAAAAAGGAAGATCAAAATGAGAGTAAGGGATTTGGCTATTTCCTCGCCTGGTTATTCAGTAGTTCCGCGGTCCGGATTTTTATGTACCTTCTGCTGGCCGCTGTAATAATTTTTACTGTTTACCGCATCATTATAAATAACAATCTCTTTTATACTTCTTCCAAATCAATAAAAGAAGCAGCCGAAGACGGAAAAAATGAAATCGAAGATGAGGCCCTTGATGAAAAAATAACTGCCGCTATTTTGGCTAAGGAATATCGCAAAGCAGTTCGATACTCGTATTTTAAAACCCTTCGTAGGCTCGATGCCAAAGGATGGATCCGCTATCATGCACAGGCTACCAACTACGATTACCTGGTCCAATTTAGTAAGCACTCCCTGGCTTCCGAATTTGGTTTTTTAACCCAGGCATACGAATATGTTTGGTACGGAGGATTTGAACTATCTGAAGAACAATTTGGCATGGTGCAAAACAATTTTCAAAAAATGTATAAATCATTGGGAGTTTGAAGAGATATTCGATTATAGTGATTTCCCTTGCCCTGGTGATTAGCCTGGTTCTACCGGCATGCAACACAAAAAGCACGAAAGAAATTAATCCACGGATTACTATCTGGCGAAAAGACAAGATACCTTATGGGGCCTATTATGCATTTGAACAATTACCTCATCTTTTTCCGGAGGCAGAAATCGTTATTGACAAAGAATCTCCGGGGAATAAAAATTTTTTTCAAAGAAAGGATAAACAACTGCTGCATAAAATGGCTTCTCATTCAGGAAGAACAGCGCACTTTTTTTTAACGCCGCGCATGCTTCCAAGCAGTAGCGAATTTCGGGCCCTCATGGATTTTGTATATGAGGGAAACCAGGTGTTTATTTCTTCTTTTTCTTTTGGAAATGAAATGCTGGATACGCTCAAGTTAACCACTCATTATTCTTACGGGTTTGAAAACGATGCCGACTCTCTCCGGATAAGTATTGCTAATCCCGAAAACCGGGTAGAAGAGTTTTATAGCTATCCGGGCCTTTATTACAGCAGCTATTTCTCCTCTATGGATTCTGGCTATACTACCGTGCTGGGTTGGAATCATCAGAACAAGCCTAACTTCATAAAAAAAGGATATGATAATGGTGGGGCCATTTACCTCCACCTGGCACCACTGGCCTTTAGCAATTTTTTTCTGCTGCACAAGGAAAATAACAGGTATTACGATTGCGCTTTGTCTAATTTACCTAAAGGTATTGAGTTGGTTGTTTGGCAGGAATATTTCCGTACGCACGCCAACGGGAATGATAATGGAGGAAGCAGCAGCCTGAGCAGGGCATTCAGCTGGATCATGAAACAACCTGCATTATCCTGGGCTGTTTGGTTACTGGTGTTGTTGTTCCTGCTTGTTTATTTGTTTGAATCGAAACGCCGGCAAAAACTGATACCGGTTAAAAAACCATTGAGTAATGTTTCGCTTGATTTTGTAAAAACAATTGGCCGCCTCTATTTCCAGCGAAAGGATAATAAGAACCTGGTTAACAAAATGACATCCCATTTTCTCGATCATGTACGAAGCCGCTATAATTTATCTACCTCCCGCACAGACGAAGAATTTCAAAAACGGTTGGCTTACAAAACCGGAATTGACTATTCAGTCATTAATAATATTGTATACCAGGCACAATACCTGGCCGATCAACCAGAAGTCACTGATGTGGAGTTAATGCAGTTCAATCATCAACTACAAAATTTTTATAAACAAGTATAATAATGGAAGAGAATTTTTTTCAGCAAAGAACCGATCTGGGTAGCCTGCAAGCAGCTGTTATGTCGCTTAAAAGAGAAATTGGAAAAGTTATTATCGGTCAGGACCAGATGATAGATCTTTTATTAGCCGCTGTGCTGGCCGACGGTCATGTGCTGATCGAAGGTGTTCCGGGCGTGGCAAAAACACTTACTGCCAAATTACTCAGCAAAAGTATTTCGGTAGGATTTTCCCGCATTCAGTTTACCCCCGATCTGATGCCGAGTGATGTATTGGGAACTTCCGTTTTCAACCCCAGAGAATCTTCTTTCCAATTTAAGCGGGGCCCTATTTTCAGTAATATTATTCTTATTGATGAAATAAACCGGGCCCCGGCCAAAACACAAGCTGCGTTATTTGAAGTAATGGAAGAGAGACAAATTACCGTAGACGGTCATACCTATGAATTATCTTTTCCATTCATGGTGGTAGCCACGCAGAACCCCATTGAACAGGAAGGGACCTATCATTTGCCGGAAGCTCAACTGGATCGATTTCTTTTCAAGATTAATGTTACTTATCCATCGGCTGAACAGGAATTCCGCATTGTGCTGAATCATCATCAGCTTGATCTGAATGCAATGATAGAACAGGTAGGAACAGTATTGACGGCCGAACAACTGGATGTGCTGAGAAAGCAGGTGCGGTTGATACACGTCGAAGAAAAACTCATTAGCTTTATCACCAGCATCGTAGCAAATACCCGCAATCACAAATCAATTTATTTGGGTGCGTCCCCCCGGGCATCCATCGGAATCTTAAACGCTGCAAAAGCCCTCGCTGCCATGCGTGGCCGCGATTTTATAACGCCGGAAGATATCATATATGTTGCCCCGGCCGTATTACGGCATCGTATTGTACTGAGCCCCGAAAAGGAAATGGAAGGTGCTTCTCCTGATGATGTTATTCTACAGATTATCCAAAGTGTAGAGGTGCCGCGTTAATACAATGAAGTATAGTTTGCTATACATTCGAATTGATCATATAATATGAAATTCTATTATCGATTTTTCAGTCCTCTTTTTTTTAGCAAACGCTTTTATTGGGTGTTAGCGGGAATTGTTTTCCTGTTCCTGCTTTCCTTTAGTTTTTCTTTCCTGTTCCTATTGTCTAAATTAGTTTTGTTGCTATTTGCCATACTGGTAATATTGGATTATGGAAGTCTTTTTTTGCCTGTCAACCCGGTGAGCCTGGAACGAATTACCAGCGACCGCTTCAGTAATGGAGATGAAAACAAGGTAGAGATACAAATAATTAATAACTATCCCTTCCGTATTCGGGCATCTATCATTGATGAAGTGCCAGATCAGTTCCAGGCAAGAAATTTTCTTTTGTATATGGTGGTCAATAGCCGGGAGCAGCAATCAGTTATTTATTTATTGAGGCCGGTGGAAAGAGGGGAGTATCAATTCAATGCCATTCGTCTTTTTGCTAAAAGTCCTTTGCAATTAATTATTCGCCGTATTACTAAAAATACCGAACAGGTAGTTAAAGTATTGCCTTCTTATTTTTCATTGCGGCAGTTTGAATTGAAAGCGCACTCCAGCAACCTGACGGAGGCAGGGAATAAAAAAATTCGCAAAATCGGTCATAGCCTGGAGTTTGAGCAGATAAAAGAGTATGTTACCGGTGATGACATTCGAAGCATCAACTGGAAAGCAACGGCCCGTAAAGGGCAACTGATGGTGAACAATTTTACGGATGAGCGCAGCCAGCAAATCTATTGTATTATCGATAAGGGCCGGGTAATGAAAATGCCATTTGAAGGGATGTCGTTGTTGGATTATGCCATCAATGCCACTCTCATCTTGCTGCGGGTAGCATTAATCAAACAGGATAAGGCCGGGCTCATCACCTTCGATGAAAACGTTGGAAACTTTTTACCGGCGGATAGAAAGGCGGTGCAAATGACGGGGATCCTGGAAACGCTTTATAACCAGCAAACGAAATTTATGGAGAGCGACTATGAAAAGTTGTTTGCCTTAATAAGAACCAGGGTTACCCAGCGCAGCCTGGTTGTTTTATTTACTAATTTCGAATCGATGTCGGGTTTGCAGCGTCAGTTGCCCTATATCCGGGGTATTGCCCGAAATCACCTGGTGCTGGTAGTATTTTTTGAGAATACGGAATTGCGCCAGTTAACAGATTCTCCTGCCGATAATATAGAAACATTATATATAAAAACAATTGCAGAAAAATTCGTGTACGAAAAACGATTGATTGTAAAAGAGCTGCAGCAGCATGGCATCTTCACCATTCTAACGGCCCCGCAAAATCTGACGGTGGATACGGTAAATAAATATTTGGAGTTGAAAGCGAGGCAGGCTATTTAATCTGCAGAGGATGAAACCTGCCTGTTAAGAAATTGGCAAATTAGGGTATGTACAAATTCATTAGATTATGGATTGCTAAGTATAATTAGCCACTATAAATTTCGGGTTCTACATTTGCACATCTGCTAATTTGCACATTAATTAATTTGTGCATAATATTAAAAATTGGAAAATACTCGTAATAGTTTCGAACAAGGCCAGGTACTACTCGTCAATAAACCGATGGGTTGGACTTCTTTTGATGTGGTTCGTACCATTCGGAACCTGGTTAAGATTAAAAAAGTAGGGCATGCGGGTACACTCGATCCACTGGCTACTGGGCTATTAATACTTTGTACCGGTAAATTCACTAAGCGGATTAACGAATTTATGGCACAGGAAAAAGAGTATTCCGGAACTATCACACTGGGGGCCATTACCTCTACCTATGATTTGGAAAGTGAGCCGCAGGATATTAAAGAGTATAGCCATATAACTGTACAGCAGATTCAGGAGGCAACGAAGAAATTTATCGGGGAAATAATGCAGGTTCCACCTGCGCATTCAGCCATTAAAAAAGATGGAATAAGAATGTATGAGCGGGCACGTAAAGGAATAAAGGTTATTCTGGAACCACGCCATGTAACTATTAAAGAATTTGAGATAGTTTCTGTTATGCTTCCCGTGGTGCATTTTCGGGTTGTTTGCAGTACTGGAACCTATATCCGAAGTCTTGCTTTTGATTTCGGGAAAGAATTAGGATGTGGAGGGCACCTAAGCAGTTTGTGCCGCACCCGGATTGGTTCCTTTTCGCTGGGCCAAGCGTTAACTATGGAATCATTAAAAGAAAATCTAGCTCATCATCCTCAGAATGGATAACCAATACCTAATTGGAATTGACCATTGAATAGCCGCAGGTCCCTGAACCATCCATTGTTAATATTTGCGAAACTGGGGTTTTTTAATTTGTAGGCCCAATCTAAGCGGATCAGGAAAAAATCAAAATCAAAACGTAAACTGACACCGCCTCCAATGGCAATATCTTTTCCTATTCTGTTGAACTTAAAACTAGCTTCGGGAATTTTCACCTTTGCAGCCGAATCAGCGAACTCAACTCCCCAAATATTTCCGATATCAATGAATAAGGCACTTCTCAATTTTATGCCTGCAATAGTGGTAAGATTAAAACGGTATTCCACATTTCCTTCCAATTGCATATTTCCAAACCGGTCGTTGGCTCGACTGCCGGCCGTATCATACAAAATAGAAGAGCCCGGTCCTAACCGTCGTACCTGCCAGGCCCTCATACTGTAGGGCCCACCAGCAAAATAGGCTTTAAAAAAAGGCAATTTGTTTTCCGGTTGGCCATCTTTACGCCCATATACGTAACCATAACCACCAAATACCCGAAAGGCCCAGCCTGCCTTTTTGTAATTGATAAAATACTTGTATTCAATATCAGTTTTAATAAAACGAAACAAATTATTGTCTTCCAGCTTTCGGATCAACCCAAACAAAGCGCCACTTTCTTCCACCCTTACTTTAAAATAATTGAAACGGTTCTTTTTATTCCAAACTGTATTCATTCCCCCAATGATACCAATTACAAAACCGTCGTTGAACGCGTAACGAAGCGAAGGTATTTGTTGTATCAGCTTATTCAGGCTGTCCTTACCATTTAATGCAGTGTATTCAATATTCGGAAAAGTGAACAGCCAGTTGAATTGATGGTTATGAATTTTTGTAGACCATTCATATCCCCAGGAAGTATTCAGGGAGCTCACACTATAAATACTTCGCCGTATGGTATACGATCCGTTTACATTAAATACAGTACGTGGATTAGTCAGGCTATCTTCATTCTTAAACCGGAAGGGAGTAATTAAGCGGGGAAAAAAGATGGAATGGGAAAGGTTAGTTTGCAGAGTTTGAATGAAATTGGAACCGAGCTCAATACCGAATCGGGCATTCGTCGTAGTTTGAATAGCTTCCCGGAAAAAGTTCCGGTTGCTAAAGGCAAAATTCAGACCGATACCGAAAAGCTGGCTGGTAGTAAGATAATCGGCTATGTTTCGACTAGCTTCTAGATCAATTTTCAGGTTTAACTTGGGGGCAGGGTATAGCCGTATATCTGCATCCAGTAATGGTACACTGTCGTATCGTTCTTTTAGGCTCACATCAACACTTTGCCAGGCACCTAAGCGGTTAAAGTTATTAATGGTGCGGAAATATTTTCGTTCATCATAAAGGTGGCTGGGCAACAGGAAAATATTGCGGGCAATAAAAGGCAGTTTAAATCGATTGCTT
The DNA here is from genome assembly GCA_031360425.1 of Chitinophagaceae bacterium. Classification (GTDB taxonomy): domain Bacteria; phylum Bacteroidota; class Bacteroidia; order Chitinophagales; family Chitinophagaceae; genus Endoryza. The sequence continues at coordinate 21,764 of JANMBO010000026.1, forward strand.
GAATAGAAAAAAGTAAACTGGTATTTTTGCAGAGTGGTGCTATCAAGCCTGGTCTCGACTGAATCCTGCAAGTACAGCTGGTCTGGATATACGTTAACCTTTCCGATATAGAATTTTTTCAAGTGGGTGGTATCGTATGCATCCCGTTGTTTAAACACTACATTAATGGTCGGTTTATCCGTTTTTTTGCGGAGCGAATCAAGTAAACGAACTTGTTCAAAAGGGTCAAGGCCCGGATCAATAAGAGCGGAAACTACCGTATCAATTTCAGCATAAATATCATCTCCGCTTACTTTATAATAGCCACTGTTGTGAAAGGTCTGCAGTAATCGTTCTCTTTCCTCACCAATTACCTGTAAAGAATAGGGGTCGCCTTTTTTTAGATAGGTTTGCGATTTGCTTTCGAGAGCCAATTGTTGCAATTCCGGGGTGAGCAGGTCAAAACCTATTGAATCAAGCCGGGTTAGTTTACCGGGCATCACCCGGAAATTAATTGTCACCATTTGTTTGTCTCCAACCGTATCAATCGAGAAGGTATCTTTTATCACGGGGTAAAAGAATCCCTGCGTATTCATTAAAGCCGTCATAAAAGACCTCGACCGGCTTATATTAGCTGTATCAAAAGCAGGTGGCTTAACCAGCTTTTTGATAAGGCCGGCATAGGAAATCACCCGCGTTTTAAGGCTATCATCCAACTGATTTTGTAATCGGGTTACGAGTTCCTGTTTATCAGAACCGGGCACATTACCTGATATGCTGATATTCGTTTTATAGACAAAAGGTTTATTCTTGGGATATCCCTTTTGTATTGTTGTACAGGAGGAAAATAATACCAATACTAACCCGATGCTCAGGATAAAATGATAAATTTTAAAAAAACTAACTTGCCGGTGGGGTAACATATAAAATAAAACAAACAACGATGCTGGTTAAATCGCAGGTCAAATATATTCAAAGTTTAAGCCAGAAAAAATTAAGAGAGCAGGAAGGGGTATTTGTGGCAGAAGGTCCCAAGATTATTAACGAATTATTAGTCGCCCCTTCTGTTGCTTTGAAACAATTGTTTGCTACCGAAGATTGGATCAACAGACATGAGCAACTGTTGAGCCCGGTTGATAAAAACAAAATCGCAGTTATTAGCCCGTCAGAACTGATTCGCATTTCAACACTCACCATGCCTCATGAAGTGTTGGGTGTTTTTCAAAAACCTGTTTTCAAAAATCCGATAAACGCGATTGGCAATATTAGCATTCTCCTCGATACTATTCAGGATCCCGGGAATTTAGGAACTATTCTCCGTTGCGCCGATTGGTTTGGCATTAACCAGGTTATTTGTAGTGAAGAGTGTGCCGATGCATTCAGCACAAAAGTGGTCCAATCAACAATGGGAAGCATCAGTCGCGTGCAGGTCCTGTATACGGACCTCTCTGTTTTCCTGGAGAAGTACAGGGAAATACCAGTTTATGCCGCTGTGCTCGATGGAACGGATCTATACAAAATGTCAAAAATTACAGAAGGAATAATCTTAATTGGAAATGAATCAAAGGGAATACGACCCGACTTATTACCTTCTTCAGTTCATAAAATAACCATTCCCCGAAAGGGGAAAACGGAATCGTTAAATGCGTCGGTGGCAGCAGGAATTATTTTATCTCATCTTATCTGAATTGAATAGCTCTTACTGGCTGAACCTTACTAATGATAATGGTAGGCAACACCAGTACAGCCGTGCATATAATGAAAGTAACCAGGTTTAACATGCCGATTTGCCACCACACTATTTGAACGGCCGCTTTGGAAATGTAGTAGGATTCTTCGGGCAAGGTGATAAAACCATATCGAAGTTGCAACCAGCTAATAAGAAGCCCCAATATATTTCCAAATAGCAAACCCATAAATGTAATAAACGCCCCCTGGTAAAGAAATATCTTTTGAATGGTAATATTGGGAGCACCCAGGGCTTTGAGTAAGCCAACCATGCGGGTCCGTTCCAGAACCAGGATCAACAGGCAGGTAACCAGGTTTAACAGGGCAATTACAATCATAATGATCAGAACAATATAAATTGTTTGGTTTTGAAGGCCGAGCCAATCGAAAATGGATGGAAAAATTTCTTTAATGGTTAGACTGGTTAACCCAAGAGGCAGGTAAGGAACGATATCAGTACTTACCTCGTTCATTTTATGATAATCGTTGAGAAAAATTTCGTAACCACCCACCTCGTTTTCTTTCCAGTTATTGAGGCGCTGTATCAGTTTCAGGTCACCCAGGGCGAAAAGCTTGTCATATTCTTCAATCCCGGTTTTAAAAATTCCGGCTACTATTAATTTTCTTGGCCGGGGCGATTCTCCATTAGGCTGAATAAAGAAAATAAGAACCTGGTCGTTTACTTTTAGATTGAGTTGCTTAGCCATTGATTCCGAAAGATTGACCTCATTGCTGTATCCACTATCGGCAAATCGTATCCAGCGCCCGGCCACCAGGAAATTCTGCAGGTTGTCGAAATCGTATTCTTTTTCTATTCCTTTAAATAGTACGCCTTCGATGGTTTCGGAAGTTTTTAATATGGCATTTTTAGTAGCATACGCCTGCACCGTTTTTATGGAGGGGTTAATCTTCGCCAGGTTCAGAACAGAATCGCTTTTCAGTACGGGTATTTCTTCGGCAATGGAAACCTGGAGGGCGTTATAATCCTGCACCCGGATATGGCCAAAAAAACTAAAGACTTTGTTGCTGATGGTTTGCTGAAAGCCGTTGGAAAATGCGAGAGTCAGAATCATCACTGCCACACTGATAATAGTGGCAGTAACGGAAAGCCGGATAATAAACCGGGAAAAACTCCGCTGGGTATTGAATGCTAATCTTCGGGCAATAAAACGGGCGATGTTCACCGGCATGATTTTGGTTCATCAAAAATAACCGCTGATTCACAGCCCGCGAAGTATTTTTTAGTTTTTAACGAAGATTGTGAACGCTTTTTGAGAATTGAAACTATTTTTAACGAATGAAAATAATTGTTTCTTTCTTTTTTATTCTGCTGTGCACGGCCGTTCATGCACAAATACCTGACGCGGTATACTCGCCGCGCATAAAGTCGGCACAACTCTATCCTTTCGGCAATCAATTAGGGTTACCCGTAATCCGGCTCAACAGCTCTGAACAACTCGAATTGCATTTTGACGACCTGGATGGCGGAGTAAGAAATTATTCCTACACTTTTCAATTATGTAATGCTGATTGGACCCCCGCCATGCTCAGCCAATTTGATTTTATTAAAGGGTATTCCCAAATACGGCTGAACACGTACCGGATATCTTCCATCGCGTACACAAAATATACTCATTACCAGGCTTCCTTGCCAGATCGCAACTGCGTTCCTTCCCGTTCTGGTAATTATGTATTAAAAGTTTTTCGCGACGGTGATACGGCTAAACTCATTATCAGCAAACGTATGCTGGTGGTGGATGAAAAAGCAGTTACGGTGGCACAGATACAACAACCGTTTAATGGGCAGATTTTCCGGACGCATCAAAAAATACAATTAAAGGTAAATCTCAACGAACAATTAAATGTAGTAAATCACCTGCAGCAGATTAAGGTTGTGATATTGCAGAATAACCGATGGGATAACGCGATTACCGACCTTAGGCCAAGTTTTTTCTCCCGCAACCAGCTCGAGTTTAATGCGGAAAATGATTGCATTTTTCCGGCAGGTAAAGAATGGCGCTGGCTCGATTTGCGGAGCTTCCGGTTACAAAGTGACCGGGTGGCCAATGCAAAATATTCGACTACCGCAACCGAAGTTTTTGTGAAGCCCGATATGGATCGGTCCGCACAACGGTTTAATTTTTTCCGGGATAACAATGGTATGTATAGTATAGAGTGTATCGAAAGTGTGAATCCTTTCTGGCAGGCTGATTATGCAACGGTTAATTTCAGTTTTGTGCCTCCCAATAATAATATCCTGATTGGGAAAGATGTTTACCTGCTCGGACAATTAACCAATTACAATTTGAATGAAGATGCGAAAATGCAGTTTAATAACGAGAAAGGGGTGTATGAAACTTCCTTGTTTTTAAAACAAGGATATTATGATTATTGCTATGTTACTATTGATAAGACCGCCAGAAAAAAGACCGCCGTATTTGATTTTACGGAAGGCAATTATTGGGAAACAGAAAACGAGTACACTATATTGGTTTATTATCGGCAACTAGCTGGCCGGGCCGACGAGCTGGTGGGATATACCCGGGTTAACTCATTGACAGGCAGGCAAGGTCTTGGTCGCTAAGAAATGTAAAATCCGGAATATAAATTGTACAATATAAAATGAGGGTCTCTTTAGATTTTATATTTTGCATTTTATATTTTGCATTCCCTTTGTCTTATATTTGCCCCGGCAGGTCTTACACGACCAGCTCCTGCCGAACCTCCCCAGGGTCGGAAGGCAGCAAGGATAGGCGGTTGTAGCGGTGCGATGTGAGTAGCCTGCCATTTTTAACTAATTTATCAGTAAGCCAATTTGAAAATGAATTTTGAATTGGCTTATTAATTTTAAATGGGCGCTCTCCTTTGATTAGTCCTGGAGGATACCTTAATCTTTATCTTTTCAAATAGTATTTATGAAATTCTTTATTGATACCGCCAATCTTGCCCAAATTAAAGAAGCAAATGAATTAGGGATTCTCGATGGAGTAACCACCAACCCCTCTTTAATGGCTAAAGAAGGAATCAAAGGAGAGGCTGCCATTATGAAGCATTATGAAACCATTTGCGAAATGGTGGATGGGGATGTAAGTGCCGAGGTTATTTCTACCGAATTTGCCGGCATGATTGAAGAAGGAAAGAAATTCGCCGCCATTCACCCGAATATCGTGGTAAAGGTCCCGATGATCAAAGACGGTATTAAAGCACTAAAATGGTTTTCGGAAAATGGAATTAAAACCAATTGCACGCTCGTGTTTTCTGCGGGTCAGGCGATACTCGCTGCCAAGGCAGGAGCTACCTATGTTTCCCCTTTTATTGGTCGCATTGATGATAGCAGCTGGGATGGGGTTCAATTAATTGAACAAATTGCCCATATCTATGCAATACAGGATTTTGATACCCAGATACTCGCTGCTTCTATCCGCAATGCTTTACATATTGTAAAATGCGCTGAAGCCGGCGCTGATGTATGCACCTGTCCGCTTGATTCTATCCTTGGATTGTTAAAGCATCCGCTGACAGATATTGGATTAGCTAAATTTTTGGAGGATGCTAAACGCTAATGAACTCGAATAATTGAACGCTCATTAGCACGAATATTTGGACACTATTTAAGGTGAATATTGGGCCCTTTTTAAGGAGTTAGAACAAGAGAAACTTTATGGGCAGGGGTTTGAAACAATATGACTTCAAACTACAGAATTTCTATCGAAAAAGAACAATGCAAGGGTAAAATTACCCGGTGTTTTTTTGCCTTTACTCTTTCGAGGGGGTTGTCCCATGATTTCTTCAACTGTTTTTAAACGTTCAGGAACGTTGTATTTCTTGATATAGATTACCGTTTCTTTCCATACGGCCGGGTTGCTTTTGAGGATCACTTTTACTGTGATCTTTTCGCCTTTAAAGGCGGTATCTATAACCAGGCTGTTCCCTTCAAAAACGCCGGCAGAAGCGGAAAAAGAAACCTGTTTATCAGTAAGTGGTAGCCATTGCCCGGTCGAGAGTTTTCCATCAACATTTATATAGTTATGTACCCCTTTTTTGAGGCTGTCGGTATACAAGTTGAAGAAGAGGCTATCTACTTTTTGTGCTTTTGCAAAGAAGCCGGCTCCCAAGACTATGATTATAAGTATCGTTCTTTTCAAGTGTTCAAATTTCGGTAATGTTAAAGAGAGAAAACTCCGGACCAACGTTGCATGAAGATTTTAAAGGGCTGTTAAAGTTCGACCTTTTCTTTTTGAGTAACGCTGATAAATTATCAACGAAATGGGAATTGTTTATTGTAGGTTAATCCAGACATAATTTCTAAGAGACTTTCAAAATGGTTCAATAGGCCTCCGGTGAATTACCCAAGGGCTAATCAGATAGAAAAAAGTTCATTTTGGATACTTCGTCAGTAGTGGTTGCATTAAATCTGATCGAATGGAGATACGGGGAAAGTTAAAATTATTACTCAGTCTGTTGTCTTTACTTTTTACAATTTATATTTTTCATTCTGTATTCTTCATTTAAACAGAGAACCCCCTCCTTGCGGAGTGGGCTCTCTGGTTGCTTGTTTCGTCAGTGAACAAAGTCTATCTTAAGAAAAGCATTTCTCTGTATTTAGGTAACAGCCAGTATTGATCATCAACCAGCATTTCCAGTTTATCGACATGGTAACGGATCTGGTCGAAGTACGCATCCTTCACCTGGCTTTGATAACCGATTGCCTTGGTACGGGATTCGCTCATATTGTTTACTACTTTACGCGCTTGAATCATCTTTTCAACCAGGTCGCTTACTTTATTGGTATGATCCGCGATCTTTTCCAATATTTGTCGCTGATTGGCATAGGCGCTTTCAGCGATACCTACTTCTTTCAATCCTTTTATATTACTGATCAATACGTTCATGTACTTTACTGCAGAAGGAACGATATGACTGGTACAGAGTTCGCCCATGATACGCGCTTCAATCTGTACACGTTTTATATATTTCTCCAGTTCAATTTCGTGTCTTGCTTCCAGTTCAATATGAGTTAATACATTGTTCGATTCGAACAAATGTTTCGCTTTATCGGTAACATATGCGTCCAGCGCGAGCGGAGAAGTACGAACGTTCTCTAATCCCCTTCTCTCAGCTTCTTTATGCCATTCTTCGCTGTATCCATCACCTTCAAACAATACTTTTTCGCTGGCAACAATGTACTCGCGGATTACATGCATTATCGCGATCTCTTTTTTCTCTCCTTTTTCGATGAGCGAATCCACATCTTTCTTGAACTTCCGCAGTGTTTCGGCCATAATAGTATTTAGGGCCGTCATAGCACTGGCGCAGTTGGCTGCGGAACCCACCGCACGGAATTCAAACTTATTGCCGGTAAAAGCAAAGGGAGACGTACGGTTTCTATCGGTATTATCTAGCAACAGTTCCGGAATGCTTCGGTGCAGGTCCAGTTTTAAAATCGCTTCATCCTGCTCATCAAATTTACCCCCCACCCGCTGTTTTACATCGTTCAGTACTTTAGTAAGGTATTGCCCGATAAACACCGAAATGATGGCCGGGGGAGCTTCATTGGCTCCCAGTCGATGATCGTTACCGGCAGAGGCAATAGAAGCTCTTAAAATATCTGCGTAGTCGTGCACCGCTTTGATAGTGTTTACAAAGAAGGTAAGGAACATGAGGTTTGTCTTCGGCGTTTTACCGGGTGCTAACAGGTTTACTCCTGTGTCTGTTGCCATGCTCCAGTTATTATGCTTCCCACTTCCATTTATTCCGGCAAATGGTTTTTCGTGAAGTAGTACCCGCAGCTTATGCCGGCGTGCAACGCGATCCATTATATCCATCAGCAGGGTATTGTGATCAACCGCTACACTTACTTCTTCAAAGATCGGGGCGCATTCAAACTGGGAAGGAGCCACCTCGTTGTGGCGGGTACGCAATGGAATGCCGAGTTTATAACCTTCGGTTTCAAAGTCGCGCATGAAAGCATAGGTTCTCTCCGGAATAGATCCAAAATAGTGGTCTTCTAATTGTTGTCCTTTGGCTGGAGCATGTCCAAAAACGGTACGACCGCTCATTACCAAATCAGGGCGGGCGTTAAAAAACGCCTCGTCTATAACAAAGTATTCCTGCTCCCACCCAAGGGTAGCTGTAACTTTTGCTATATTCTTATCGAAATAATTACATACTTCAACAGCGGATTTATTTAACGACTCAAGTGATTTCAATAAAGGAGCCTTATAATCCAGTGTTTCCCCTGTATAAGATACAAATATGGTAGGTATACAAAGTGTTTTGCCATGACCAATCTCCATAATAAAGGCAGGAGAGGAAGGGTCCCAGGCTGTATAACCACGAGCTTCGAAAGTTGCGCGAATACCACCACTCGGGAAAGAAGAGGCATCAGGCTCCTGTTGAATCAGGGCTGCTCCATCAAACTCTTCAATACCAGTACCATCACTTTTGATAGTAAAGAATGAATCATGCTTTTCTGCGGACGTTCCGGTTAATGGCTGAAACCAGTGTGTATAATGCGTCACCCCTTTTGATTCGGCCCATTGCCGGATGCCTGCCGCTATCTGGTTGGCTACAGCGCGATCTACTCTTTTACCTCCCCGTATTGAAGTGAGCAGGCTCTTATAAGCCTCATCACTCAGGAATTCGCGGGCGGTTCTAATAGTGAAAACGCTTTCTCCAAAAATAGCTGTAATTTTTGCAGAACCGGTTACTTCAACTTCTTTTACCTGGGTAGATAAATCGTTGATTGCTTTGAAGCGTAAATTTTCCATTTTTGTATTTTTTTCGTGCAGCAAAATAAAGCTAAAAATATCAAATTGGAGTAATAAATATCAGTTTAGTGTTGTCAGAGTTGCTAAAATGTGGAAAATTTGTTCCCGTGTACCTAGGATATGTTCGTTTTTGACCTAAAAAACGTAAAAATTAAAATATATAATATTATTTAAATGTGAAAGTTTTTTTCCAGTTTATCGCAATTGATAATACAATTATTAGAAGCAATTCTGCCGGTATTTTATATCTTATAATGGCTCCGGGAAATGGAACTGTGTACCCGACAAGAATGTATAAAGTGACAGCAAATAATGTGGAGAACAGGATGAGGGGTTTCTTAAAATGCATCTTAAACCCTGAATTATTATTGAAAATAAAAAGTAATACTAATAAAATTACCAACAGCACTTCGATGGCCGCAGACGCTTGCAGGAATCCTTTTGCCTCCCAGAGATAAGGTCGCAAAAAGGTATTGTTTATGGATTGGGGTAATATAGTTACAAAACTTCTTACCGATGGCTGTAAGGTATCGAGATGAAACCTCGTATTTCCTTTCAATCCAAAATATTCCAACTGGCGGCTGGCCACAATAGAGGGAAAGTTTTCCCGGGAAGAAATCAACAGGCTTCCAAAAAACAGAAGTACGCAAGATCCGTAAACTATCGTAGTGCATTTAAATATCGGTATTGCAAAACGCACGGTAATCCACCAGCTAAGCAAGGCAGGAATCAGTAATAATACCAATACACTTCTTAGTACTATAATGCCAGCCAATCCAATTAGGATATATATCCAGGAATTGATTTTTCCCTTATTCACCCATTTATAAAAGTGCAACAATAATAAACCCAGGAAAAAAATAATGAACCCATCGCCCCGTATTCCACTTAACCAAAACACCACAGTGGGGATGAGAAAAACAGCGATAAATAAGGCCTTTCTTTGGCGAGGAAATTCTTTGACGAATAGTTGGAACAACCAAAGATGTCCCCAGCAAACAATGAAATTGAAAAACATCACATTTACATAATAATTGCCCCCGCTGAAAAAATTAAACAATGCCAGCGGTTTACTGATTAGCCAAAACTCCAGGTCAGAAAGATAATAATACCATCCTTTTGAAAAAGTTTCGTGGCGGTTAAATGCAGGAAACGGATTAAGATCGGCAAAAAACTGGACAGGGCTTTTCAATAATTTCTGATACTCATCAATAGATCCTTTATGAAAATACCAGGTATCGTCCCCATTATACCAGATTAAGAAAATATAGCCATATAGTATCCCCAGTATCGCTTTTAGACCATAGGCAAATGCTATTTCTTTCACCGATAAACCATTGGGTTGCTTTTTGCTCCACCTGCTAAGCAGGAAAACAAAAATGAAATAAAATAAAACGATCAATAATGTTGCCAACATGATAACGGAGAAGAAGCTGAGTGATTAATGACCCAAGTTAGGCAAAACCTCTTTAAAGCCGAACTGTGCTTCTTTTCTGGATGGGCGGGTTTCAGCCAGTATATGCTGCATGATAAGGTGTGCAATAAACCGATTTGCTGTTGAAGTAAAATGGCAGTAATCTACAAATACCTGGCTACCGAGCGTATCGGTTTGGTTGAGTAATTGTACCGAAGTATTGGTGCTTCCAACCTTTATTGAAAATTCTTCCCGTAGTTGCTTTAAGAAACTATTCTCCCAGGGATTATTAAAAGCATGCTGGTAATAACGCAGCAAGGCTTTCTCCGTCTCGTTCATTAATAGAGTATCACGGAAAATTAGATGGGGTTGAACCAGCAACAGGTGTTTTTGATTTCGGGCAGTTAATGAACTATCGAATTGTAAAAGCTGCTGGTAAAATAATTCTACGGCAAGTCGGGTATTATCACCTGTTTTTTTAAATAGTAACGAAGGCGAATTGTTTTTAACCCAATAATCCCTGCGTGGAAAGTTGTTTTTGATATTGGTTGTAAGGCGAGCCGATTGCTTAATATGAAAAAGGTATTGCTTGAATGAGTTTATAAATACCGAGTGGCTCGTGAGCGGAATAACCAGTTTAAGCGGAAATTTTCTTGAAGGATTATGTTGCCAATCCGTTTTCACCTCTTCCAGAACGCTTACTCCCTGTGCCAATGCGGGGGGATTGTTTTGACCATCCATTGAAATTACCCAATCCATTTTATATTGAGAAGCAAGTTGAAGATACCGAAGATAACTTTGCTCAATCGTATAACTGGTATTGGCTGCATTAAATACGCGTACCTTTTTATCAGGTATTTTTTCCTGCAAATATTGTTGAAGATAAAAAGCAATGTTTTCGTTGTAGCGATAATCTGTTACTCCCGTAATATCCAGCCATTCTCCATCTTTATTGGATCCCATTCCTTCCATGGACGAAGCACCAAAAAGAAAAACCCAGTAATCGCTGGAGTCTTTTTTCGGCATCCAAACATCACCGGGTTGAGAGCGCATGCCCTTTTCATTATGCTGAAAGCGGCGATCATAATCCAGATAAAAGGGTCTGTTTCGGAATACCAGAACGGAATCATCCATCTGAATGGTGTTTCCCTGTATATAAACCGAACTATGAATGTTTTTCATTTCCGACCAAAAGTATATCCTGAATGCGGATTCCAGTACCAGCAAAAAAATACAGCATGCCAGCAAGCTGTAAAGAATTAGTTTCCTTTTACTCCAGGAAGTTTTGTGCATACTTTAATAAAATACGGGATTCAGTATTAATTTATAATTAGTACGGGATAGGAAAGTAAAACAAAACGTAACTGCTCAAATAGCCATCAAAGCTATAGATTTGCAGTTATTATTATCTGAATGCCGGCTAATTCTTCTGCATATTCTGTCATTGCCTTTGTTTCTAACAGCGCCTGGTCTGTTTACAATTTCCGATTGGAAGTAATCCGAAAAATGCTCGACCAGGGATACCAGGTGCTAGTGCTTGCCCCGGATGATGAATTCTCTTCTTTGTTGGTTCAAACGGGTTGCCGGTTTATTCCGCTCCATTTTAATAATAAATCAGAGAATCCGCTGAAAGATATTGGTTTTTATTTCCGTTTAAAGAAAATGTACCGGCAGCTAAAGCCTGATTTTATTTTTCATTACGTGGCAAAACCCAATATTTATGGATCGATGGCGGCCGCTGCCAATCAAATTCCTTCTGTATCGGTAATAACCGGATTGGGCTATGCTTTTGCCCGGCGTAACTGGTTGTACTGGGTTATAACTAACTTATACAGGCAAGCATTGCGGAAGACAAAGGAAGTATGGTTTTTAAATAATGAAGATGCCCGTATTTTTATCAGCGAACGAATTGTAAATATCGAGAAGGTGAAAGTATTACCAGGCGAAGGAGTAAACACCGGTTATTTTTCCCCTGATCAAAATGAACTTCAGCCTACCGATGAAAAGTTTACTTTTTTGATGAGTTCGCGACTATTGAAAAGTAAGGGTATTGGGCTTTATGCTGATGCGGCTCGTATTTTAAGAAAGAAAAATTATGATGTTCGTTTTGAATTGATCGGGTTTTTCGAAAAACATCATCCCGATTCCATTTCACAGGATGATTTGAACCGGTGGGAAAAAGAAGGATTGATCCATTACCGGGGATACGCAAAAGACGTTAGACCTTTTTTGAAAAAGGCCGATTGCTTTGTGTTTCCTTCATTTTATAACGAAGGGGTTCCCCGCAGCCTCATGGAAGCTGCCAGTATGGAGCTCCCTATCATCACTTCTTTAAACCGGGGATGTAAAGAAGTAGTATTGAATAATTCAACCGGTTATATCTGCAATTTGAACGATCCGTTTGACCTGGCCGATAAAATGGAAAGGATGATCAATCTAAGTGAAGAAGACAGAACTCGAATGGGACGAAACGGCCGGCTGCTGGTGATCCGGAAATTTGATATTCATAAAGTAGTAGATGAGTATATTGAAATGCTGAGCAGGGATTTGCCCGATTGAAATACGAATGGCGAATTGGAAAATGGCGAATGCTACAATTTTAAAACTCTCCCAGTAAGTACTGACAGCCTTCAATAATAAGTTTATTGAATAAAGAATTCGCCATCCGCCATTCATAATTCGCCATTATCCTTTTCAGAACTTCAACTCCGGAAAAGTCGCCATTAAAAATTCCAATACCCCCGATTTGCGAATTTGTTTTTCCCAAGTCCAGTCCGATAAATCGGGAAAGGAATAAGAAAAGTTATTGACGGCTTCCCAGGTAAAATTGCTCATATCTTTATTCAAGTAGAAATAAGATCCGCCGTTTAATCGTTCAAATTCATTCATCCATTGATAACGGGAGGTAATTACCGGAATTTTACACGCTATATATTCAAGCAATTTCGTGGAGGTTTGCCGGTTAAAAGGTACTATATCGGGTATATAATTAATGGCAAATTTCGACTTTAGCAGGTATTCCCTTACGCGGTCTTTTTTTACGGGTCCCTTGAAAATTATATTTCGATGCGGGAGATTCTGCGCTTGTAATTCCTCGTACCGGTTACTTAGTATCAGGAGTGAATGGTCCTTCAACGTGGCAGTAAAAAAATTGATAAGGTCTTTTATTTTTCGGGAAGCAGATACATCTCCTGAATAAATAAAATCAAATTCTTTTTGCAATGCTTGATTATTCTTCAGCCATTCCTCCGGAATACCCAATTCGCGGTAGCCAAATGGAATAGAATCATGAAAGTTGAGGCTTTCCTTTACAAACTCGTTTTGAAAGATCCTGAAATCTGGTTGGGTGTTCATAAAACTCTTCACCCAATCTTTCCATTTTCGGAAAGGATGAAGCGAGGTTGACGGGTATTCGTGAATTTTATAAATTCCTTCCCTTGGTTTGGTAATATCCGTTCCGAGGAAATGCCATTCCACATTCCGGTGAAGGGTGCCTAACTCGTCGGGAGTAACCACCTCGCATTGTATTCCATACCGGGTGAAGAATTGCCGGTAACCATAAAGGCCGGGTAAAAAGGCTTTATTGTTATGCACAAAAGCTATAGTCATAAATAGATTAGTAGGGATAAAATTATAAATAAGATTGCATAGTGCTTCGTACTTTTGCGCTTTCTCAGCATGTCCGTTATAAAATAATATGGAAGTAACAGTAAAAACCGCGCAACAGCTCCGCCTCACAGAAGAAGAATTCGAACTCATCAAAAAAAAACTTGGCCGAACTCCCAATTTCAATGAACTCTGCTCTTTCAGCGCCATGTGGAGTGAGCACTGCAGTTATAAAAATTCTATTAAGTGGTTAAAAACACTTCCCCGCGATGGTAAACGAATGTTGGTAAAAGCGGGCGATGAAAATGCCGGATTAATGGACATTGGCGATGGTTATGGTGTTGTATTTAAAATTGAATCTCACAATCATCCCTCTGCCATTGAACCATTCCAGGGAGCGGCAACAGGAGTAGGAGGTATTCACCGCGATATTTTCACTATGGGCGCACGCCCTATTGCCTCCTTAAATTCTTTACGTTTTGGAAAGCTCACAGAAACAAAAACGCAACATTTGCTGGCGGGGGTGGTTCATGGTATCAGCCATTATGGTAATTGTTTTGGGGTTCCTACCGTGGGAGGCGAAATTTATTTCGAAGAAAAATATCAAACCAACCCATTGGTAAATGCCATGAGTGTGGGCATAGTAAAAAACGAGGAAACTATTTCTGCTACTGCTAAAGGAATCGGCAATCCGGTTTTTTTTGTAGGAAGTGCTACTGGTAAAGATGGGATCGGCGGGGCCTCTTTTGCTAGCGCAGATATTACTGCAGAAAGTACGGAAGAACTACCTGCCGTTCAGGTAGGGGATCCATTCCAGGAAAAGAAATTATTGGAAGCCTGCCTGGAAGTAATTAAGACGGGCGCTGTAGTGGGGATGCAGGATATGGGGGCAGCAGGCATAATTTGTTCAACTTCTGAAATGAGTGCAAAAGGAGAAGTGGGGATGCGCATTGACCTGGATAAGGTTCCCACCCGTCAAAAAAATATGAAAGCTTGGGAATTGCTGCTCAGTGAAAGCCAGGAAAGAATGCTGATGGTGGTGGAAAAAGGAAGAGAAAAAGAAGTGATGGAGGTGTTTGAAAAATGGGACCTGCCCTGTAGCGAAATTGGGGAAGTAACGGGCGATGGTTTATTGCGATTTTATATGCATGGACAGCTGGAAGCGGAATTACCTGCCTTCGAACTGGTATTGGGAGGAGGAGCTCCACAAAATTCAAGAGATTATATTCAACCCGATTATTTTGAAAAAATAAAAGCATTTAATCCAGATAGTATTGAGGTACCTGACGACCTAAAGGCGATTGCTGAGCAGTTAATTTGTATTCCGAATATTGCTTCCAAAAGATGGGTATATATTCAATACGATAGTATGGTGGGAACGGTGAATGCCTCTTCCAATGCTCCCAGCGATGCTGCAGTTGTCATTGCTAAACCCACTAATAAAGGACTGGTGTTAACAACTGATTGCAATAGCCGATACGTATTTGCGGATCCTTATGTAGGGGGAATGATTGCCGTGGCAGAGGCTGCCCGCAATATTATATGCAGTGGGGGAGAGCCTTTGGGTGTAACCAACTGCCTGAATTTTGGAAATCCTTATGACCCGCAGGTCTATTACCAGTTTGTACACGCGCTTAAGGGAATGGGGGATGCCTGTCGAAAATTTGAAACCCCGGTAACAGGAGGAAATGTGAGTTTCTATAACCAAAATCCTGATGGACCGGTATACCCAACCCCTACGATCGGCATGGTTGGTTTGCTGGATAACGTGAATCGTAAAATGACAATGGATTTTAAAGCCCCTGGTGATTTAATCTTTTTGGTCGGAATAAACCGGGCTGACATCAATTCGTCAGAATACCTACATAAAATCCAGGGGATTGAATTTAGCCCGGCTCCTTATTTCGATTTGGAGGAAGAACTTACCCTTCACCATAAAATTTCAGAACTCATCGATTACAAATTAATAGAATCGGCGCACGATGTAAGTGAAGGCGGATTGTTTGTTGCCTTGATTGAATCGTGTTTTAACCGCAACTTGGGTATTGATGTAGTAGCCAGTGATTATAAGATTCGAAAAGATGGCTATTGGTTCGGGGAAGCCCAAAGCAGGGTGGTGGTAAGTGTTAAGAATTCCAAATTGCCAACATTCAAAAAATACATTGCGGGCCACCCATATGAAGAATTGGGAGAAGTAACTCCTGGCTCCATTGAGGTAGATGGAATGAATTGGGGATCTATACATACCTGGAAAGAAAAGTATAATAACGCGATAGCTGATTTGTTGGCTGGGCAGGAAAGTGAAGAGGCGCTGAGTGCCTTATAAAATTCACTTGTTCCAGGATCGGGCCTGTTTACCATTGCAAAGTATAGGAGAACAATTTGCATGCGATCGTTCGTATTGCCAAACGAGGGATACTTAGTCGACTCACCCAGGAAATTTGCAAAATCACCTGTCTTTTATTTGACGTGACCATATTCGGACTAATTTCACCATTCAGGATCACAAAAAAAATGATTATAATAAATGAGTAATGAGATAAACAACCCCTTACCATCGAAGCTTCCGCCGAAAAGTGGAGGAAGCATTGTAATTACCGGGGCTGCAGGATTTATTGGAAGCTGCTTAACCGCTTATTTAAATGAAAAAGGATATTCTAATCTTATTTTAGTCGATGACTTTTCGAGAGAGGATAAAATCCCCAACCTCCTGGGAAAGAAATTTTCCATTAAAGTGGAACGCGAACAGTTCTTTGAATGGCTATTTGTCAACAAGCCTCCTATTGATTTTGTTTTTCATATTGGAGCCAGAACAGACACAGCGGAATTTGATTATTCGGTTCACCAAAAGCTAAATGTAGAATACTCCTGCAAGATTTGGAACTATTGTACCGTGCAGGATATTCCACTCGTGTATGCCTCCTCGGCTGCAACTTATGGATCGGGTGAATGGGGGTACAACGATGATCATGCACTCTGTCATCAGCTAAAACCTCTAAATCCGTACGGAATATCAAAAAATGAATTCGATAAATGGGTATTGCACCAGGAAGATCACCCGCCCTTTTGGACCGGGCTGAAATTTTTTAATGTGTATGGTCCCAATGAATATCACAAAGGGAGAATGGCAAGTGTTATCTGGCATTCCTTTAACCAGATTCAGAAAGAAGGGGTAGTAAAATTATTTAAGTCGCACCGCCCCGATTTTAAAGACGGTCACCAACTACGCGATTTTATCTATGTAAAGGATCTGCTTAGCGTTTGCTATTGGTTAATGGAAAACTCGCTGCATCAAACGTCCCCTGATAAATTCCTGCATTTACTAATGCAGGATCCCCCGGTAGTTTCTGGTATTTATAACCTGGGCACGGGGAAAGCCCGCACTTTTGAAGACCTGGTGAAGTCAACCTTTGCGGGTTTAAACAAATCAACTAGAGTTCAGTATATTGATATGCCCGAAGATATTCGGGACAAATACCAGTATTTTACTGAAGCGAATATGCAGAAATTGCGAAATGCCGGTTATAAGGAAGCGTTTTATTCGCTGGAGCAGGGGGTAGGTGATTATATAAGAAATTATTTATTAGTAGGAAAGTATTATTAACTTTACAGAGTAAAAGGTGTTGCTGCCATTCTGCGATTATGCGGGATGGCAGCTTCATTAAATCAACTTACTATGAGCAAAAAAATAGCAATCATTGGCGGGGGAAACCTGGGAACAGCTATAGCGGAAGGATTAATCAATAGTGGTTTTTCCTTACCGAAGCACATCATGGTTACTAAACGAAATCTTAAAACGCTTCAGTCGTTGCAATCAAGAGGTGTTTTGGTAAGTGATAATAATAACGAAGCGGTTCAATTTGCCGAACTGGTTATCCTGGCTGTTAAACCCTTTCAGGCGTCGGATGTTCTTGCCTCAGTGAAAGCAAGTATTCATTCCAAAAATCACCTATTGGTTTCCGTAGTTACCGGGATAACGATTGACGCAATTCTAAAATCAGCGGGCAAGCAAGTGGCTGTAATAAGAGCCATGCCCAATACGGCTATAGCAATTCAGGAGAGCATGACTTGTCTGGCGGCTCATGAAGTAACTAGAGAGCAATTGAAGTTTGCTGAAGAACTTTTTAACCAGTTGGGAAAGGTGGCATGGATTGATGAAAAATTAATGGATGCAGCAACCGTATTAGGTGCCTGTGGTACGGCCTATGCCATGCGATATATTCGTGCTAATATTCAGGGAGGAATTGAAATTGGCTTTGATGCAGCAACGGCCAGCCTGATTGCTGCTCAAACCGTAAAAGGGGCTGCCGATTTGTTATTAAAAAAAGGATCTCACCCCGAACAGGAAATTGATAAAGTTACTACCCCCAAGGGATGCACTATTGCCGGATTGAATGAAATGGAACACCAGGGATTTAGTTCTTCGCTAATAAAAGGAATAGTAGCTAGTTATGACAAAATTGCGAAAGATTAATTCGTGTTTTAACGAATCTTGTTCGTAATTTTACGCTCCTTTTAATTGTAAATAAACTTGTAAAATAAAATAAATTGTGTTCCTTTTGCGTTATCTACATGCCCCAAAAACCCCGGTATCTATGAAAAAAGACCGTATCAGTCTGTTAATCCTGGTATTTGAAATAGTTGGTATTGTGGCAATGCACGCCACCAAGCAAAATGCCACTGAAATAGCTAACAAACCAGCTGACAATATCAGGCCAACTCCTGTTTTTTCTACGACTACTTTACCCTCAAACAATATGGTACTTTTTATGAATGGTTATTCACATAAGTAGTTATTTGTGGCCGGTTTGGTTAATACTTTTCCGTTCTTCCTTTCGAAAATTGGGATGACCTCTCTTAAAACAGCGTTCGCTATAATTGTGGATCAGTTTGTATTTATCAGATAACTTTACGCCGCATTTATATTATGAAAATTGCTTTTACAATTTGCACCAATAATTTTTTGTCGATGGCGAGGACAGCGGCTGCCTCGTTCCTTAAATTCAATAAAGGGTATTCTTTTTTTATTGGGTTAATTGACCATCCTGATGAGAAAATCGGGCCCTGGTATGAGGGATATCGAATAGTACGTGTTGACGAAATTGGAATAGAATACTTGGATGAAATGGCGAAGCGCTACAATATTTCCGAACTGAGTTGTGCGCTTAAATCTTATTTCTGCCAATACATTCTAAATTCGGAACCAGAGGTTAAAGAAATACTTTATATTGATTCGGACCTCAATGTGTATTCCTCCTTTTATGAAGTTGAACAACTACACCAGCAATTTGATATACTTCTTACCCCTCATATTCTTAATCCAATTTCCTTTGATGGAAAGCAGCCTGATGAAATAGCTTACCTGGCAACCGGCACCTATAATGGAGGTTTCTTTTCAATAAGAACTTCGGAAAATAGCAGGCGTTTTGTTAACTGGTGGTGCGAGCGGATGCGTTACCATTGTTTTTATAAAATACCGCAAGGTCTTTTTGTAGATCAAAAATGGTTAAATATGGTTCCGGTCTTTTTTGAGAAGGTGCATGTAATACTGCACCCAGGGTATAATATTAGTTATTGGAATTTGCATGAAAGAATTATTGAGAAGCGGGGGAATGATTACATGGTTAACGGATCTTTTCCCTTGGTATTTTTTCATTTCAGCAGCATAAATCTGAAAGAGGGGATACTTTTCTTTAAGCAGCAAGATCGGTTTACTGAAGACAGTCTGCCATTGGTAAAAAAATTATTTATGGAATACCGGGAATCGGTTTATCAGGAGGGATACGAATTTACCAGTCTCTGCGTATCTTATTATTCCTCGGTATTTAACCAGCATAATACGGAAGTGCTGAAAAAAACAATGAAAGGAAGGCTGAAGCTTTGGATCAAGAAAAATCTGAATGCCCGTACCCGTAACAAACTAAAAGACAAGGTTAAGAATTTATTGGATTCTTAGCGCTTGAATATTGATTACTTCATTTTTTCCACATGCTCCTTTTATAATTTCACCGGGAAAAAAAATAGCATTAGTTTTGTCCGACCTCTTGGAAATTCTTCGCTTTTCCGGGAAACACCGGGTATCTTCAACGGGTCAATAGTTTATTTGGGATGGGCTACCTTATCTGATTTTACGGATGTGATTTATGCAGGTTTGATGAATTATATTCCTGCTTAAGAGTGCGCTATTCTTTTTTAGAAAGAATGGAAGACGACAAGTGCTGAATTGATCTGTTGGGCCTGTTCCATAAATATTATTTTAAATAGAATCAACCATACATTATGGCCAAGTACATTTTTGTAACCGGCGGTGTTACTTCTTCACTGGGTAAAGGAATTATTGCCGCCTCGCTGGCAAAGTTGTTGCAGGCAAGAGGATTGAATGTGACAATCCAGAAATTTGATCCTTACATCAATGTCGATCCGGGTACCCTGAATCCATATGAGCACGGTGAATGCTTTGTAACAGAAGACGGAGCGGAAACGGATCTTGATTTGGGTCATTACGAACGGTTCCTTAATATTTTTACTTCCCAGGCCAATAATGTAACAACCGGCCGAATTTATCAGACAGTTATTAATAAAGAAAGAGAAGGGGCCTACCTGGGTAAAACCGTTCAGGTAGTTCCACACATTACCGACGAAATAAAAAGGCGGATGTTGTTATTAGGACAAAATAAGATCTATGATATAATAATAACTGAATTGGGAGGAACTGTAGGGGATATTGAAAGTTTGCCTTTTATTGAGGCATTGCGCCAGTTACAATGGGAGTTGCCAGATGAAGATACCGTGGTGGTACATTTAACATTAATACCCTACCTAAAAGCAGCGAAGGAGTTAAAAACAAAGCCCACCCAGCATAGTGTAAAAATGCTGAGCCAGGAAGGAGTGCATCCGGATATTATTGTTTGCAGAACAGAAGAATCATTGTCACCTGAAATAAGAAGAAAGATTGCCCTTTTCTGTAATGTTAAACAGGAGGCTGTTATTGAAGCGGCAGATGCAGTTACCATCTATGAAGTGCCCCTTACGATGATGCGTGAAAAACTGGATGTTATTTGTCTGAAGAAACTAAATATTACTAATTTCCAGGAACCAGAATTAACGAAATGGAAAGAATTTTTGGATAAGTTGAAATATCCAAAAAGTAAAGTAACGATTGGGTTAATCGGAAAATACATTGAATTGCAGGATGCCTATAAATCGATTCTTGAATCATTTGTACACGCCGGGGCCATGAATGAATGCAAAGTGCAAATTGTTAATGTTCATAGTGAATTTATTACTGCTGAAAACGTAGGCGAAAAACTGGGCAATTTAGATGGTTTGCTGGTAGCGCCCGGATTTGGATTACGTGGTGTAGAGGGCAAGATAATAGCGGTAAAATATGCCCGGGAAAACAAACTTCCTTTTTTTGGAATTTGCCTGGGCATGCAAATGGCGGTTATTGAATTTGCCCGTAATGTGCTGGGGCTCTCTCAGGCGCATTCAACAGAAATGGATCCCGATACACCAGACCCGGTTATTGACCTCATGGAAGAACAAAAGAAAGTTACCGCCAAAGGGGGAACTATGCGATTGGGTTCTTATCCCTGCGAGCTAAAATCCGGTAGCCTGGCCCGTACAATTTATGGGAAAGAAATAATTAGCGAACGACACCGCCACCGTTGGGAGTTTAATAACAAATACCTTGAGCAATATGAAGCTTCTGGTATGATTGCCAGCGGCAAAAACCCCGAAAGTGGATTAGTGGAAATTGTGGAATTGGCTAATCATCCCTTTTTTATAGGTGTTCAGTACCACCCTGAATTGAAAAGTACAGTAGAGAATCCGCAGCCTGTTTTCGTTCATTTTATTAAAGCAGCCAGGGAATATGCTGATCTGAAGAATGCGGTAAAAAATCCTCTGTTACAAAGCGAGATGATTTAAACTAGGTACCCGGAGGTGGGATTTCGGAATCGAAAATCCAATTCCCGGTTTATGACTACTGGCCCAGGACTCCATTCTTCCCATTTCGGACATCCACCGCAAAGCTCCATGCTTCCGACTCCAGACTCCAGACTCTCACCTCCAGCCCTTATCTTTGCACCTCTTAAAATTTAAGCATAATGAATTTTGACCGCAATACGGTGATCGGTTTTGTATTACTGGCCGTTCTGTTATTTGTATATCTTTTTACTTCTACTAAGGGCAGCAAGGAACTGGCGGCAAAGGAGCAAAAGAAAGAGGATTCGTTGGCCCGGATTGCGAAGGTTTCCGAATCAACTACAGCGATCAAAGCAGACAGCCTAGCAAAAACGGTTCTGATGACCGATTCCATTCCCGGATTTAGAAATAGAGGAGTTGAATCATTCCTTGTAGCGGAGAATAATTTGTTGAAAATTACATTTTCCAATAAAGGGGGTCAACCCAAAAAAATTGAATTAAAAAAATATCGCACTTTAGATAGTACTCCGGTTGTATTGGGAGGATCGGATTTTGATAAAATATCTTATGCAATTAATACCGTTCCAGGTCAAAGTCCCGCGCAGATAAGTGATCTGCTGTTTAACGCAGGCTATTTGGTAACAAATGCGGATAGTTCAAAAACAATCACCTTTACCGCTCAAGGTAACAATGGAGAAATGGTCACTCACACCTATACGCTTAAACCAAATGAATACCTGGTTGATTGGAATGTTAATTTGGCAGGAGCAGATAAATTGCTAACACAAGGAGCTTTTAATATCACCTGGCAATCGCAACCCCAACAACATGAAAGTGACGTTGTTTATGAGCGTCAGCAAACTAATATTTGCTTTTCGGAAAATGGCGATTTTGATTACATCATGTCCAAAACCGAAAAGAAATTAGAAAAGCCGGTGCAATGGGTGAGTGTAGCTCAGCAGTTTTTTAACACAACCCTTATTGCGAAGAATAATTTCACAGGGGGAGAAATTAAATTTGAGCGACAAACCAGTGATACCATTAAACGAATTGCAAATGTTACTACTAACCTGCAGGCGAAATTACCATTGGGTAACCAGGCAAGTTTCCCCATGCAGTTATATTTTGGTCCTAATGATTACAAGATCTTAAAAAAGCAGCCAGTAGAAGGGATGGATAAAATCATAAACCTGGGTCGCGATATGTATGCGTTTGTACGGCCAATCAACAAATTCATTGTGATGCCGGTATTTGATTTCTTTAAAGGGTTTATAAACAGCTTTGGATTGGTGATTGCATTCCTAACTATTTTCATCCGCCTGGCTACCTCTCCATTAGTATATTCCAGCTATTTAAGTGGTGCGAAAATGAAAGCGCTGCGTCCGGAAATTGATAAAATGAAAGAAAGGTTGGGAGGCGACCAGCAGGCAGTAGGAATGGAGCAAATGAAATTATTTCGGGAAGCAGGCGTGAACCCTTTGGGAGGATGTATTCCTGCCCTGTTACAAATTCCCATCTTTTTCGCGTTGTATAGTTTCTTTAACTCCAACATCGCATTGCGAGGCGAATCTTTCTTGTGGTCGCACAACCTTGCCTCTTATGATGCCATTGTGAAATTTCCAATCAGTGTGTGGGGGTTAGGTAATCATTTAAGTTTGTTTACGCTTACTGCGGCTGCAACCAGTTTCCTCATCTCATTGTATAATGCGAACATGACGCCCGACCAGGGAAATCCAGCCCTGAAATATATGCCCTATATATTCCCCTTTATCTTAATATTCATTTTTAACAGACTTCCTTCTGCATTAACCTGGTATTACACCGTATCGAATGTTATTACTCTAATATTACAGTGGGTCATTCAGAATTATATCATAGACCACGACAAAATAGTAGCCAAACTCGAGGCCAACCGAAAGAAGCCAAAAACAAAATCGAAGTGGCAGGAAAGATTAGAACAAATGCAGGAGTCGCAAAAAAAGATCCAGGAAGTAAAAAATAAGCAGGCTAAAAAATAAGTTGTTGCTTTGTTAAAGAATTTATGGTGAAAGACCTGCTTTACTCTATAAAATGGCAGGTCTTTACTATTTTAGACAACCCAAATAGCTTTTGGACACGTCTTTGTAACAGATAAAAGAAACTACGCTTACAATGAATAATAAAATTACTATACTGCTTCTCCTTTTAATTGGATCGGTATCTGCTTTTTCCCAAAGAAAGAAAATATCGGAGTTGATGCTCAGTTACGATATGCAGGTATCTACCGGAAGCCATGAACCTAAAATTGCAGATGCATTTGATGGGGCGGTAACTACCGTATATATAAAAGGTCATTTAAGCCGAAGTGAAATGACGAGTGCCTTGTTTTCTTCTACCACTATACATGATGCCAAAGCTGGAACGGCAGTAGCCTTGCGGGAAGTGAGCGGCCAGAAATTGCTCATTCGTATGACAGCAGAGAATTGGATTGAAAAAAATAAGAAGTATGATGGCATTGTTTTCACCAATACGAATGAAACAAAAATGATAGCTGGCTATAAGTGTCTAAAAGCACAGGCTAAGCTGGCAGACGGTACCTTTTTTGACGTGTATTACACTACGGATATAGTTCCCGAAAACAGGGAATTTGAGAATATGATGTTTAAGAATCTTGATGGCTTGCCACTGGAATGGCAATTGGTACAGGGTAAACTAAATATCCGGTATACTCTTTCTAAAATAAGTATGAATTCAATTCCTGTTTCCAAGTTTGACATACCTAAATCCGGGTACCGTGAGATGACCTACGACGAAAGCAAGAAAACAAACGCGAACTAGCTTTATTTGCGCAATCTGACTTTAAGATTTAACATATTGAGGTTATTCTTCCCAGTATTGGGCTTACAGAACCTGTTGGCAGATGGTAAAATATAAATAGTGTTGCCTTTCCGGTAAGTAAGAACCGTATTGGTAAGGGCTAAATTATAAGTTCTGGAACTTAATGTGAGAGCTGTGGAATAGTTCCGGCCTGCTTTTAATGAAAAACCAGGAGTTGTTTTCAAAATATTTATTCCCGCAGAAGCGATTGATCGTTTCTTTTCTCCTCCGCCGCTACTGGCTAATGCAAGCGCCACCGCCCCTATCATTGCCATACAAATGATGGATTTTTTTAACATGTGGTTAATTTTTAGCGTAGATTTTTCTTGCATATTCAACGAAAATATAATTTTTTTTTTAGACTTATTTAACTGCTTTGAACTAAGATTAGTATTGTATTAACGTTTTCAGATGAAATAATGTTACCGATTCCATAAAAAAATCTGTTCGTTTCTGATTATTTTTACAATAAATACGACCTGTTGGAATAAGTGGTTGGCTGTCAGTAGGTTTTTTTTTCATTTTTCAACAAGTGGTAATAAAAAAAACTTGCTCAAAGATTTTTCATAGGGTATCTTACATAAACCCTCTTACATGAAAGACAATCCATACCATCAGGATAGAGAAGATGTGCGGGAGCTGGTAAAACAATTCCAGAACTTGAAAGCGGGACGAAGTCACTCTTTTCTCGATGAAGAGGCGTTTGAAAAAATTATTGATTATTTCGATGACGTGGAAGATTTTACACAGGCTCTGGAAGCCACAGAGCTGGGGGTTGAGCAGTTTCCTTATTCATCCACCTTGTTGATAAAAAAAGCGGATCTCCTCATCGCCACCCGGCTATACCAGGAAGCCCTGAAAGTTCTGGGTCATGCTGAATTACTGGATAGCACCGATATTAACCTGTACATATTAAAAACAGATGCCTTCCTGGCACTGGATCAGCAACAAAATGCAGTTGTGCTGTTGGAAAATGCGTTACAGCTTTTTGAAGGAGAAGAGCGGCTGGAGCTATTATTTGAGTTATCAGATGTTTATGATGACTATGAAGAATTCGACAAAATTTTTGATTGCCTGAAATTGATATTAGAGCAAGATCCAAATAATGAAGAAGCCCTGTATAAAATTTGTTTTTGGACCGATTTTACCGGGCGTAATGAGGAAAGTATCCAGTTACACCAGCAAATAATTGAAGACTTCCCCTATAGTGAGTTGGCATGGTTTAACCTGGCGGCCGCCTTCCAGGGACTAAAGTTGTATGAAAAGTCGGTTGATGCTTATAAGTACGCTGTAGTCATAGATGAAAAATTTGATTATGCTTACCGGAATATGGGAGATGCATACATTCGGATGCGTAAATATCGCGAGGCAATTGAAGCGTTAGAGAAAGTGCTGGAACTATCGAGGCCGGAAGATGTGATTTATGAAGCAATAGGACATTGTTACGACCGATTGAAGAATTTTGCCCAGGCACGGTTTTATTACCGCAAAGCATCTCATCTTAACCAGGAGGACAGCAAGCTGCATTACAAAATAGCTTGTACATATATTAATGAGTTGCAATGGACCACAGCTGTTAAGCACCTGGAAACAGCGCTTCACCTTTATCGAATGCAGCCGGAATATAATCTGGCCATGGGAGAATGTAAGATGCAGTTGGGTAATTATAAGGAGGCGATACAATATTTCTCTAATGTGGTGAGGCAACGTCCCAGGAATGTATCGGGTTGGGAGGCATTGATTCGTTGTCTTTATTATGGCGAATTTTATGAGGAGGCGCTGGAACAAGTGAAAGCGGCGATAAAAATGACAGATGATAAACCGGTTTTCGGTTTTTATCTCTGTGCAGTTCATTTCGCTCTTGGAAAATCGAAAGAAGCCTTACTTCAATTAGAAAAAGCAATGAATAAAACACCAAAAATGCTAAAAAAGTTGATTGAACTCAATCCTGCCTTACTAAGAAATCAATTGGTGGTAGATATTGCAGCCCGCTACAAACGGAATAAGTCTATCTGAAGTTTGGCTACCCTATTCTTCCTATTTTTGCGCCACTCAAATTTATTTTACAAGGCTATAATGTAATAGGCATGAATTTTAACCTCTCCCAGATTCCCGACCGGATAAAGAAACCTAGAAGCAGTGGAATAACAATGGTAATGGACAAAGGACTTAGCATTACGGAAGTGCATAATTTTTTAAGTGTTGCCAGTCCACATGTTGATATTGTTAAGTTGGGATTTGGAACCTCTTTTGTTACACCCAATCTTCGGGAGAAAATTGAAGTGTATCATTCATATGATATACCAATTTATTTTGGTGGAACCCTCTTTGAAGCCTTCCTGGTTCGGAACCAGTTCGAAGATTATATAGCAGTTTGCAAAGACTTTGGAATTAGTTATATGGAAGTGAGTGATGGTTCTATAACCATTCCTCATGCAGAAAAATGCGGATATATTGAAAAGCTCACTAAATATGGAACTGTATTGAGTGAGGTGGGTAGCAAAGATGCGGCACATATTTTACCACCATATAAATGGATTGAACTGATGCAGGCGGAGCTTAAGTCGGGCTCAACCTATGTGATTGCCGAAGCAAGGGAAGCAGGCAACGTGGGAATTTACCGGGGTAGTGGAGAAGTTAGGGAAGGGTTGGTTCAGGAAATACTTACCCAAATTCCAGGGGAGAAGATAATATGGGAAGCACCTCAAAAATCACAGCAATTGTATTTTATAGAATTGCTTGGTTGTAACGTAAACCTGGGAAATATAGCTCCTAACGAAATTATTCCGTTGGAAACAATGCGAATTGGTCTGCGTGGTGATACGTTTAGTCTATTTCTCAATAAAGAATCGCAGCAATGAAACGATTTGGGTTGATAGGATTTCCGCTTGGGCATTCGTTCTCCAAAAATTATTTTACTGATAAATTCCTGAGAGAAGGAATTACTGATTCTGTTTACGAAACATTTCCACTGGCAAACATAGAAGAGCTTCCACAGCTTCTTGCCAGGTATCCCGACCTGACAGGATTAAATGTTACCATTCCTTATAAAGAAAAAGTAATCGGTTACTTGCATGAGCAATCAAAAGTAGTTAGTAAAACAAGGGCCTGTAATTGTATTCACATAAAAAACGGGAAGTTATCAGGGCATAATACTGATGTAATAGGTTTTCAACAATCACTTCAAAATAGTTATTCTCATTTGCCTTCCCGGGCGCTTATTTTGGGAACAGGCGGGGCCTCCAAAGCCGTAGAATATGTATTAAAACAATTGAAGATTGCCTATATATTGGTTTCACGTAAACCTACAACCAATAATTTATCGTACGAACAATTAACCCCTGGAATTATAAGACAATCGGAACTGATAATTAATACTACTCCGCTGGGAATGTTTCCGATGGTAGTTGAAGCACCACCCATTCCTTATGAGGCTATTGGGGCATCGCACTGCCTATTCGACCTTATTTATAATCCTGAACGAACTTTATTCTTACAAAAAGGTGCGGAGCGTGGAGCTTCTGTACAAAATGGATTGGATATGTTGAAGATTCAAGCCGAGGAGTCATGGAAAATTTGGAATGCAGGATAGCATTTTTGGGCGTCACTGGTTTGACGATGTTATTTCCTTTGTGAGTTTTTCCCGAACATTTTGTGGTACTGACACCAGCTTCTTAGCTGTATAATCATAACAAACCATTCCCGTTTTGGCAATTACCGCAGTTGTCTTTTTATCCTTCATTACTTTTTCAAAACGGTAAAAGATGTCGAATCCAATTTGGGAGAAATCGCCTGCCCCAACGGATATATCAATTATATCGCCATAAAACAGTTCAGCTTTAAATTCAATCGCCACATCGCTCATCATCAATCCGGCACCCTCCATTTCCAATTCTTTGAAACCATGGTGTTGTAAAAATCTTACCCGGGCTTCGTGGATTAGCGATAAAACAGAATCATTTCCTACATGACCTCCATAATTGATGTCTGTAATTCGTATTGGAATCGAGGCATGGAAAGAAAATTGTCGAGGAATTTCAATTTTTATTCTGGCCATATGAAATATTGGCAATGAAATTACTGATTAACAGCTTATGACAGCAAGAAGAAATAAAGATTTATTTATCTCTTTGCTCCCGATAATTTTTTATTGAACTAGCGCCATATAATGTTAAGCTGCATTTTTCTCCGATAGGTGTTGATAGAATCTGAGAGTAAATTTTTTCTGCAGTAAATGTAACCGATCGAGGTTTATCCTATCACTCTTTGATCAATTCTTTCAGCTCCAGAATATCGAAAAAAGTAGCGCAACTGGGAGAGAAATTTGCTTGCTGAAGAATTTTGGCTCTCCAGTCTTCAAATCTTTTTTTCCAAACGGAACTTTGGCGGATAATAAAATCTAGATATTCTTCTTTTTCACCTGAGTTGTTGTTATTGAGATAGGCAAGAAAATTGGCAAACTTGGATGAGATATGAGTTTGTTCACCATTAGGACCGGTAACAGTAATATAATTGGCCGACTGGGTTGTAAGCAAACTCAGATCCATTATTACCTTACCAGTGGCGTCGCGAAGAGGCGGACCTTCAACGGATACTTCTTTGGTAGCATCTGCCAGTTGTATCGACTGTTTTGTGATATATTGCATCGAAGGTTCCTCGAATGTTTCTTTGATGAGTGGAATTTCAGAGGTAAGCAGGCGCGGCGTAGCCATAACTCTTTTCGTAGTATGGAAAAGAATGGCTTCACGAGGAATATTATCTTCAATCGAAAGCGTTGCTAAATCTATTGCATCATCGTTATCAAACTTGGGCATGTTTCTATTAACAGTATCAATATTCTTACTGTTATTACCAGCCATTTCACCGAAAGAAGCTGAGCTTTGCAATGATTTATAGTAGATAGCGGTTGTAACGAGTATTCCGATTATGACAGCCGCTGCAGCCAGTTTTTTCCAGTTAAAGGGAATAACTTTTGCCTGTTCCTGCTTCTTATCGAGAGTTTGCATGATATGCTGCCAAACGTCTGCAGGTGGTTCAAGAACGGCATCGGAGAGCTTATTGGATATATTACCTTCAGCAACATCAAACTCTGTTTCTAACCAGAGGGCAATTTTTTCCCAGGCGCCCGCCGGTGGAGGTATTTCGTAGTGTAATAGTTTATTTTGAATGTTTACGGACATAGAAAAAAGCGTTTTAACGGGAATAGAATTTCTTTGTATCGGATAAGTATTGCGCAATTTTTTTCTTCAATAGCGCTTTAGCCCTGGCCAGCTGAGATTTACTTGTGCCTTCACTAATGCCCAGCAGCTCACCTATTTCTTTGTGCGAATACCCTTCTATTACATACAGGTTGAATACTGTTTTATATCCTGGTGATAATTCCTGAATAATAGTAAGAATATCCTTTTGTGCCAGGTTGTCGAGCGCAGAAATATCGGCATCTTCAATGCTATTCTCTTCCTTTTCACTAACGCTGCTGAGGGCAATTGATTTTTTGCGGTACTGCTCAATAGATGTATTCACAAATATGCGCCGGATCCAACCCTCAAAGGATCCCTCTGCCCGAAAGCGATGTAGGTTCCTATACACCTTTATAAATCCTTCCTGTAACAAGTCCTGTGCATCATCGGCATTGTTTGCATATCTGAAGCAAACGGCGTACATTTTTGAAGAAAAACGTCGGTACAATTCCTCTTGCATTCGGCGGTTTCCTTCTATGCATCCTTTAATTAAGTCGCTTTCGGTGGTGGTATGGTTGCTTATGGTATCCAGCTTTTAATGTTAGAATTGATTTTGATCAGTTTCAACGGTTTGAATCCGTTCCTGCAAAAATATAACCAATTTATCGGCCGCTTTTTTACGATGACTGAATTGGGTCTTTTCATCCATGTTCATTTGTCCAAAACTGCGGTCGCTGCCGAGAGGGTAAAAAACAGGATCATAACCAAAACCCTTTGTGCCTTTTGTTTCAGCGCCGATGGTTCCCTCACAGGAACCTTCGAACAAATACTCCATACCATCCCAAATAAGAGAGATTACCGTACGGAAACGCGCTCTTCGATCGACCTGGGTACCTAAATTCTTCAATAGTTTCTTTATATTTTTTTCAAATGATTTTTCATCCCCTGCGTAGCGAGCACTTTTAACACCCGGTTCTCCTTGCAGCACTCCTACTTCCAGCCCGGTATCTTCGCTAAAGCAGTTTTCTCCGGTAACCCTGTTAATGGTTAATGATTTTTCAGAAGCATTTGCTTCCAGCGTATCATGGGGTTCGGGTATCTCAATATCGATACCTGCTTGCTTAAGACTGATCACCTCAATTTTATTACCAATGGCAGCCTGAATTTCCTCCACCTTATGTTGGTTATTGGTAGCAAATATCAGTTTGAGCATAGTCTGTAGTTAAAAGAAATTGGTTTGTTTGTCAAAACTGAAATACTTGTCGTAAACATACCCATAATTTGCTTTTCAACAATTTACCTTCTTCATTTTCCTGGTTTAGTCGGGTAAGAAGAGGAGTATATAAGTATGTAGTGGCATCATAGGTCTGGGGCATAAACATAGGAAAATTTACGGGCAGACCTATTTCTGCCGGTGTAATTCCAAATAGTATTATTCGGTAGGGGTTGAACTGTAGTTTCAGTTTCTTAATTTCAATAGGTTGAAGAGTATGGTTAAGAACCGCTACATCATCAATAGTCAATTTGCAGGCACTCAACAAACGGGTAATAAATAATAGTTGTTCTTCGGGAATGATTTTATCTCCGGGAAAATTTACCAGTAAACATGTCTGGCCACTATTCTTTCCCAGAAAAAAATAACCTGGGTTAACCTTGTTCTCTGTAGTGTCTTTGATAGAGGGCTTTTCTCTTTGTTCTTCTATCAACGATTTGCTGTACAGCCCGGCAATTGAAACCGCTGGCAAAATGAGTTTTTCAAAATTCACTTCATGGGTTATTTTAGATGTAATAAAATCAGCATTACCGACCTGCTAAGTTAGTGGTGATAGCGTAATAGTAAATAAGCCAAATGATTCATCATATACCCAGGTTGAATGATAACTGTATAATGTGAACACTAATGAGCTTCTTATTTAATATATAAACTACATACAACAATCAATCCTAACACCCGTTAGGAAAAAGAGGAGTTGATATTTGGGAAGCATGCACTTTGTTTGTTTCTTTGTTCTAATAAACAATTGATATGGTGGAAACTTATAATATAGCTGTTATAAAGGTGGAGAGGAGTAAGTTGAATGATTTTCCATTGGAAAACGTTCCTTTTGGCAAATATTTTACTGACCATATGCTTGAGGCCGACTTTGAAAAGGGTGAGTGGAAGAATGTTGAAATAAAACCCTACCAACCATTACTACTTTCGCCCTCATTGGCAGCACTTCATTATGGCCAGGCAATTTTTGAAGGTATTAAGGCCTATAAAGGTCCTGCAGGAAATGCATTTATTTTTCGCCCTTACGATAATTTCAAGCGATTTAATATCTCTGCCGAGAGAATGCAAATGCCTACCGTGCCGGAAGAGTTATTTATGGAGGGAATGCGCCGCCTGATTGAAATTGATAAAAACTGGATACCGGCCCTTGAAAACCATTCTCTTTATATTCGTCCATTTATGTTTTCTTCCGACGAAATGATTGGGGTACGCCCATCAGATCGCTATAAATTCATGATTATTTTAAGCCCTACCGGCCCTTATTACGTAGCCCCCATGCGCATTTATGTAGAAGAACAATATACCCGTGCGGTCCCTGGGGGAGTGGGATTTGCAAAAGCGGCTGGTAATTATGGTGCCGCCATGCTTGCCACCGCAGAAGCGAAAAAGAAAGGGTACGACCAGGTACTATGGACCGATGCTTTTGAACATAAATTCGTACAGGAAATTGGAACCATGAATGTGTTTTTTGTAATGGGAAAGAAAATTATTACTCCGGACCTGGAATCAGGGACAATTTTATCCGGCGTTACCCGAGACAGCGCCATTACTGTGCTAAAAGAAATGGGTTATAGTATTGAAGAGAGACCATTAAGTATTGATGAAGTTATTAAAGCTTATAAAGCCGGTAATCTGCAGGAAGTTTTTGGTACCGGTACTGCAGCCACCATTTCTATGATAAAGGAATTGAAATACAAAGAATTTGTAATGCGATTTAATACAGAAGAATGCAAGGTGTCTTTGGAATTGAAAAGAAATCTAGATGCTATCCGGGAAGGAAAAGTAGCTGATAATCATGGCTGGATGTTTAAAGTATAAGATTTTTTGTCGTGGATAATAGATATTCATCGAAAAGGGTAAACAGGAGATTCCGGGTACCCTTTTTTTGTTATTAGGGAAGTACCGCTATTCTGATTGAAAATATTTCAGCAATTCCCTTATTCTCTCATTTTCCGGGATGAAGATTTGAGTAGCCGACAGTTGAAAAAATTCAGATTCCATCAGGAAATCATAAAGATGTCCTGGTTGAACGTCCTATCTGCAATTCGTTAATATCGGTTAATTTTATGGAAGTGGTTGGTAATCCCAACCACTTCCTTCTTTTATGCGTTTAGGAATATAATGTGTAGGCTGCTTACCATACTGTTGTCTTGTGCATTTCTCACTGCCTTTGGGCAAAACGAAATTAATGTTTGGTATTTTGGGGAAAAGACAGGACTTGATTTTAACAGCGGTTCACCTGTTCCTTTATTCAATAGTAGTATGCGCGCATCTGAGGGATGCGCTTCCATTTGCGATAAGGAAGGCAATCTGTTGTTTTATACTAATGGGGTAGCTATCTGGAACCGGAGCCACGAAGTAATGGACAACGGATATGATCTCAACGGAAATATATCGAGCACACAATCCTCCATTATAATACCACATCCGGGTAATGATTCCTTGTATTACGTTTTTGTGGTAGATAATCACGGAGGTCCGAAAGGAATCAGCTATTCCATTATTAATATCAATTCGAATAATGGCCTTGGTAAAGTTATTTCCCGCAATATTATTCTTACTGAAAGTACTACAGAAAAAATAACTGCTGTACACGGTTGTAATAATAAAGAAGTTTGGTTATTGGTTCGCTTATGGAATTCGAACAGGTATTATAGTTTTCGTATTGGAAAAAGTGGCATAGATACTGACCCCGTCATCTCGTTTACTCCCAATACACTCACTGGACATATTTGGGGAACCTTGGGCAGCATGAAATTTTCTCCCAACAGCGTGAAAGTGGCGGCAGCCCATGGATGGAGTATTAATTATATTGAATTGGGAAATTTCAGTCGGCTAACGGGTGATGTAAGTAATGTAGAAAAATTGTTTGTATCGCCTCCAGGTTTTACTGGTTTTGAAACCGGGCCCTATGGACTTGAGTTCTCCCCAGATAGCCGTTATTTGTATGTTTATGCAGCTTATGGCGGAGCCAGGAGTTTTATTTATCAATTTAATCTGAATTATTCTACAATCGCAGAAATTCAAAACTCCCGCCTATTAGTGGCGGAATTGAATTACCCTTACGCTGGAAGTATGCAATTAGGTCCTGATCAAAAAATTTATATTACCAACTCCTTTGATTCCTTTTTATCAGTTATTCATCAGCCTAACAATGCGGCGCCTTTCTGCAACTTTGAATATGGCGCTGTTTCATTAGGCCGAAGAGTAGCATTAGGTCTGCCTAATTTTATTCAGAGCTATACGGATCCGGATTTTAGTGCCGGTGATTTTTCGGCAACGAATTGTGAAAGTGCTAACCTGAATTTTATTATAAACCGCCCGGGTGATATATCCTCCGTAAAATGGGATTTTGGAGATCCGGCATCTGGAATATTAAATAATTCATCCTTATTGACTCCCTCGCATAGTTACTCCGCAAATGGATTTTATACAGTTACTTTAATTGCTTACCGCTCTTGTTCCATTGATACAATCCGTAAGAAAATATATAGCGGCAATTTAATTCTTGGTCTTAACGATAGTTACCAGGGTTGTAATGAAGAAAGTCTTCAGCTATCCGTCCCCTATTATGAAGGGGTGAGGTATAATTGGAGTAATGGTTCCCGATCGCCTGTTACTAAAATAATTACCGGGGGGAAATATAAAATAACGGTAAAGGCTGGATGTTCCTTTAGTGATTCAGCCAATGTTGTTTTTTACGACAAACCATTATTGACCCTGGGCCCCGACAAAACGATTTGTACCAATGAACAGGTGTTGATTGATCCCTTCTTGAATAATGTATACTACTTGTGGAATACAGGGGCTGTTTCATCAAGTATAAATATTAATAAAACAGGGCAATACTGGCTTAAAGCTACCAATTTGACAAATGCCTGTTTTACAACGGATACTATTAATATAAAAGATAAACCTTTCCCTCGTCTATGGCTTGGCAGCGACACCCTCATCTGCGAAACAGAAGAACTATTGCTAAGAACCGGCCTGGAAAATAATGGCACAGGCTTGCATTTCCTTTGGCAAGATGGATCCACAAATTCTACATTCAGGGTCAGATCACCCGGTTTATTTGCAGTTCAGGCTTCCAATGATTGTACGGTAAAATCTGATACAATTAAAGTGACTTTTAAGGTTTGCCCATTGGGAATTCCCAATGCGTTTAGTCCAAATGGGGACGGCCGGAATGACCGGTTCAGGATAAAATATGGAGAGGGTATTACTAAGTACCGCATTCAAATATTCAATCGCTTTGGACAAAAGGTTTTTGAAAGCCGCGACCAGTTAATTGGATGGGATGGGGCCGTGTTGGGAAAACCCCAACCTATGGGCACTTATGGCTGGGTGGTGCAGTATATTGATGGCTTAACAGGAAAATTAGTCGGTCTTAAGGGAACCGTAACCCTGGTCCGGTAATATTGTGATCTGAAAGTGAATATTTTTTCAGACCTTTTTTTCATTTTAAGGCAAAAGCCCTTACCTTTGCCGTCCCAAAATAAAAGGTCAATAATGCCTACCATTCAACAATTAGTACGTAAAGGAAGACAAATAATAAAGGCGAAGAGTAAATCAAGGGCTCTGGACAGCTGTCCTTTCCGTCGTGGTGTATGTACCCGGGTGTACACAACTACTCCCAAAAAGCCAAACTCCGCTTTACGTAAAGTTGCTAAAGTACGTTTGACCAATAAAATCGAGGTGATTGCCTATATTCCGGGTGAGGGACATAATCTGCAGGAACACTCAATCGTACTGGTTCGTGGCGGTCGTGTAAAAGACCTCCCGGGCGTTCGATATCATATCGTTCGTGGTAGCCTGGATACGGCAGGGGTTAAAGATCGAAAGAAGAGTCGTTCTAAATATGGTACTAAACGAGAAAAAGCTAAAAAATAATTAACAGTATTCAAATCGTTCAATAAATGAGGAAGACAAAAGCCAAAAAGATTCCCTTAGCCGCTGATGCCAGGTACAATGATGTATTGGTGACCCGTTTTGTAAACAACCTGATGTGGGAGGGCAAAAAGAATACTGCGTACACTATATTTTATGATGCCATTGATCGTGTTGCAAAAACAACCAGTGAGAATGGATATGAAGTATGGAAAAAAGCCTTAACAAATTTGACACCCGCGGTAGAAGTTCGCAGTCGTCGTATTGGCGGAGCTACCTTCCAGATACCGGCAGAAGTACGAGCAGAAAGAAAAATTTCGTTGAGTATGAAATGGTTAATAAGGTACAGTCGCGAAAGAAACGGACGCAGTATGGCAGAAAAATTGGCAAGTGAAATTGTTTCCGCGGCAAAAGGTGAAGGAGCGGCTTTCAAAAAGAAAGAAGATACACACAGAATGGCGGAAGCGAACAAGGCTTTTGCTCACTTTAGAATATAAGAGATAAATACTAATGAAATAAGAAGCCCTGTTGTTGCAGGGCTTTTTTATTGCCCTATTTCCCACAAGCGTATTAAATTCTCATTAATGCTTCATTTTCTGCTGAATTTAATTACCTTTGCCCGCCTAAATTAGGGGTGAATTGAGCCGGGAATTAGCAGTAAAAAAGCGCAATCAGCAGCTTAATCAAAACCATAAACTTGGGAACTAAATATTTCAATCTACAATAATCATGGCAGACTTAAGATTTCAAAGAAACTTTGGTATTGCGGCCCACATTGATGCCGGCAAAACTACTACCACGGAGCGTATCCTGCGCTACACCGGTATGATTCATAAAATTGGGGAAGTGCACGATGGGGCAGCTACCACCGACTGGATGGAGCAGGAAAAGGAAAGAGGTATTACCATTACTTCCGCTGCCGTAAGCTGCCAATGGAATTTTCCTACTTTATTAGGAAAGGTAGATGCGAATACAAAGAAGTATTATTTCAATATTATCGACACGCCCGGTCACGTTGATTTTACTGTAGAAGTGGAGCGTTCCATGCGCGTATTGGATGGATTGATCGCTTTGTTTTCGGCGGTAGATGGAGTAGAACCACAAAGTGAAACGGTTTGGCGCCAGGCAAACCGCTATAATGTACCACGTATAGGATTTGTAAATAAAATGGATCGTAGTGGTGCCGACTTTCTGAATGTGGTAAAACAAGTAAAGGAAATGCTCGGTTCAAAAGCTGTTCCTTTACAATTACCTATTGGGGCTGAAGATGATTTCAAAGGAGTAGTGGACCTGATTAAAATGAAGGGAGTTATCTGGCATATGGAAACGGAAGGCATGACCTTCGATGAAATTCCGGTGCCTGATGATATGATGGAGGAAGCAAAGGAATGGAGACAACAACTGGTGGAAGCCGTGGCGGAGTATGATGACAAATTAATGGAGAAATTTTTTGACGACCCGAATTCTATAACGGAAGACGAAATGCATGAGGCGATCCGTAAAGCAACCATCGACCTGAGCATTGTACCCATGATGTGCGGTTCATCTTTCAAAAACAAAGGGGTTCAAACGGCGCTTGATGCTGTTTGCCGTTATCTTCCTTCGCCGATGGATATTGAAGCTACCAAAGGAACAGATCCTTCTACCGGAGAAGAAATTTTGCGTCATCCGGATGCGAAAGAACCGTTTGCCGCCCTGGCGTTTAAAATCATGACGGATCCGTTTGTGGGTCGACTGGCTTTCTTCCGGGTTTATTCCGGTCGCCTGGATGCGGGATCTTATGTTCTTAATGTACGCAGTGGGAAAAAAGAAAGAATCAGCCGTATCATGAAGATGTTTGCCAATAAACAAAACCCGATAGATTTTATCGAGGCGGGCGATATTGGAGCAGCAGTCGGATTTAAGGAAATTAAAACAGGTGATACCCTTTGTCATGAAGACCAT
>JANMBO010000046.1:0-16289 GCA_031360425.1 Chitinophagaceae bacterium
GCAATCACTTCGGCGATCTGGCCGTCGAGGGTGACATAAAGCACGCGGTTATGGTGCCCGTCAGTGACGAGGAAACCGTCGCGGTAGGGTTCGATCGCGTATTGGAAGCCGGTGGGCACGAAGAAGGGCGGCACAGGGGGATGGGCAATGGACCACGCGCCGATATCCGCCATAATGGTATAGCTATCCGGGCCGTCCACCCGGTAGATGCCTACGATGTCGTTACCACCGAGATCCGTTGCAACACCGGTAACGAGCGCATATGCAGTCCCACCACGGAAGGCGACATCGACCACTCCAGCACCTTGGAAGTACGGGTCTGGGTTGCGCTTCGGCAATCCGGTAGTAAAGAGCGTGACGGCGCCGGTCTTCGGGTTTATGCGCCAGATGGTGCCGGCCAGGGGTGCGGTGACGTACAACGCCTTGTCAGGACCAACGGTACTGCCCTGCAGCTCCTCCAGGCCCGTCACCAGCCGCTTTTTTAAGATGGGTAAGACTGACTTTGATTTTGCTAAAGAATTATCGGGATTTGCTTTTGCTGTAGAATTGTCGGGAAGAATTTCTTTTTTGCAGGATGAAGTTATAATTAGAAGGACTAATCCGGCGACGGATAAAGTTTTGGTTGTTCGATTCATAAAAAATAAATTAATGGTTAAAAAATAAAAATGCTTTGAGCACGAAAGTGCTTAAAACCGGAGAATATAGTCCGGTAGTATTATTAAGCTCAATGAAAACATGCTTGATCCAAAATAGGCGGACTTCGTTCCGGTTTTGTTTTCATAATGATGTTTTTTAGACTGAATTTTTATGTTGTTGATCTGTGTAACTGTAGCTCTTTAAATTATTGCTTCGGTTGATTACACGACCAGCTAACAATGCAGAACAAAATAAAATTAAATGAGGGGTAAATCAATTACCAACAATGGTAGTATTGGTTTCGTGCAGGATGGAATAGGGAGGCAGACTTACCCGGCGGCTTATGGTAATAGGAAAAAAATATCCAGTTTTTAAACAACAGCAAATAGCTCTTGAAATTCTTTTAAAATAATCGAGATTATGAAATACAGCCGGCTGAATTATTTACCATGAAAAATATTTTGATTAATTGCTTTTGCTACAGCCTCTGTCATAGATGCCACATGTAGCTTCTCATAAATTTTTTTCATGTGGGCTCGAACGGTATCATATGTAATATTCAGTTTAGCGGCAATCATTTTATAAGGCAGTCCATCCACTAAAAAGCTGAGTACTTCTTTTTCCTTTGAAGTTAAATGATAGTCTTTTTCTTCTTCAGGCAGTATTGTTTGAAACTGGTGCAATACTTTTCTTGCAATGTCAGGAGTCATATGCGCACCCCCATTATATACTTCAGAGATGGCATGTAGCAGATGCTGAGGTTCTGCATTCTTTAAAATATAACCATTTGCACCGGCTTTGATGGCTGCAAAAACTTTTTCATCATCATCAAAGAGGGTGAGCATTAGTATTTGTATAGTGGGAAAATTTTTACGAATCAGCTTCACCCCTTCAATACCGTTCATACCTGGCATATCAATATCCATGATAACTACGTCTGGTTTTGTGTTGGTTATATTTTCTGTCGCATCAAGGCAAGGGGAATAAGAACCTGCAAGTGTAAAATCAGCGCTGTCCTGTAAAAGCATAGAAATGGAATCTCTCATCGAATCGTTATCATCCAAAATGATCACCTTAATACCGCCCATCTGCCATTATTTATTTGCAAGGTTCTGTTCATTTTCTGGAATATCAATTACCAAGTTTGGTAGTTCGCCGGGAAAATAAATTTATAAGTTTAATGTAAATTGTACAGTGGTGCCTTCATTTATTTTTGAAGTGATAGTCAGCTTTGCATTCATGCCATTTGCTCTTTCATGCATGTTTTTAATTCCAGCCCCGCCCATCTTGCCTAACGGGAAAGCGTTTCCAGATTGGTTATTTAAAATTGTTGCAGCTGCATCAAAACCTTTTCCATCATCCTTGATTGCCATTGTTAAATGATTATTTTTTACACACAAGGTTATACTTACCGTTTTACATGCTGCATATTTCACAATATTGTGCAGGGCTTCTTTATAAATCAAAAACATGTTTTTAAGCTGCTCACCGGTGAAACGCCGTTCTTTTAATCTTTCATCAGCATTAAAATGATATCTAATATTTTGGGGAGCAAGCATCATAGTTGCAAAAGTTATTATGCGGTTTTGTAATTGTTCAAAGCTTTCATTATTAGGATTTAAACTCCATACAATGTCGCTCATTTTGTCTATCAACTCCCGTGAAACAAGACCTATTTTAAAGAGTACTTCTTCAGTATTTTCATTTTTTTCAGTACGTTTTTTTGCCACCTCACTATAGATTGAAATACTGCCTAAAGTACTTCCAATATCATCGTGAAGTTCTCGGCTTATGCGTAAGCGCTCAAACAATAACGCCTGCCGGCTTTCTGCTTCGATTTGTGATGCTTTATGTTGTTGTATTACTAATTCATGTTGCATGCGGATTTTATTTAATCGATACCGGAACAATGCATATATAAATCCTGCAAACAATGAAGCAAACAAGGCAAAAGCCCACCAGGTTTGCCACCACGGCGGGTTAATAGTGATGGAAATAAAAGTTTCTTTTTCATTCCAAACGCCATCGTTGTTTGTTCCTTTTACTCTAAAAGTATACGTGCCGGGTTCAATATTGGTATAGCTAACATAGCGCCTTGTTCCGCTATATATCCAATTCTTATCCACTCCTTCCAGTTTATAAGCAAATTGGTTTTTAGCTGAATTGTAAAAGCTTAAAGAGGAAAATTCAAAAGAGAAGAAATTTTGGTTGTGATCGAAAACAATTGCTTTTAACTCATTAGCGCCCTTTACCGGTTTATCAAACAGTTTAAATTGGGTAATAACTATAGGTGCTATTTGGCTATTTGCTTTAATTTGTCGTGGATCAAAAAAATTGAATCCATTATTACCTCCGAAATATAATGTGCCATCCTTGCCTTTAAAACAAGCGCCCTTGTCCCTGTCACCTGCAGCAAAAAAATTGCTTTGCAATCCATCGTTATAATCGTAATTAGTAAAAGTTTTTGTTGCCGGATTAAATCGTGATAATCTGTTAAGGGTACCTAACCAAAGTTGATTCCTGTTGTCTTCTACAATAGAATAAACAGTATTACCGGGTAACCCATGTTTGCTGGTAAAAGTTGAAAATATTTCTTTTTGATAATCGAAATAGCATAAGCCTCCCCCTGAAGTTCCCAGCCAAAGGTTCCCTTTTGAGTCTTCGAAGATAAAATTTACAATATTAGAACTGATGCTCGAAGAATCGTAGGGATTGTGTTTATAATGTGTAAAGATGCCGGTTCGTTTGTTTAGTTTATCAGTTGCGATACTGCCATAGCCTATCCATAAATTATCTCTTGAATCTGTAAAAACATTTGTTGCTGTGTAATCGCTGATACCATTGGAATCCCGTGGATTGTGATAATAATGTTTATCAAACTTACCCTTTTTTATGTTGAAACTTTTGAGGCCGTTTGCAGTACCTAACCAAAGACGTCCCTGGCGATCTTCAGTAATAGAAAAAATATACTTATGACCTTCTTCCTTAATATTCGCCTCATCACTGTTATAATGAGTAAATTGGCCGGTTTCCTTATTTAACCTGGATAATACTCCACCATTGCATACCCAAAGGTTTCCGTGATGGTCTTCGAAAATATAATGAATAGCATCGGACGTCAGTGTTTTGCGATTGGAAGGATCATTCCTGAAATGAGCAAATTGATTAGTTTTTTTATCCCAGCGATTCAATCCTCCCCCATAGGTGCCTATCCAAATAATACCGGATGAATCTTCCACTATCGTGGTGACCTTGTTATTGCTTAAAGAATTAACATTGTATGGATCGTGTCGGATAAGCCCGAAAGGTTTATGCTTCGGGTTTGCTTTATTAAGTGTTTGGCCCCAGGTGCCCGCCCATAAGATACCTGCCTGATCAATTTCCAGTGAAAGAATAGTATCTGAACTTAAACTATACTCATCGCCGGGTTTGTGAAAATAAGCGGTAAAAATGCTGCGATCCCTGTTAAATTTATTTAATCCTTTGTTAGTACAAATCCATAAATTTCCTTCTTTGTCTTCTTTAATTCCACTCCTAAACCAGGGCGCCAGATTGTTACTGCTGATAGAATGAATATTTTTGGGGTCATGCTGGTAATGCTTAAATATGCCTGCTTTTCTATCAAAACTGTTTAATCCATTATCGGTTGAAAGCCAAATAATTCCTGCTCTGTCCTCAAGGATAGCTGATACAACATTACTGCTTAAACTATTTCGATTACCCGGGATGTGCCGGTAAGATGTAAAGCTAACTCCGGAGGGTTGTTCTGCATTTGTAGGACTAGTATTCAACTTGTGTAAGCCGGAATTATTTCCGACCCATAAGGTACCACTCTGGTCCTTATAAATGCAGTTTATAATGTCGCGAGGTTCAGCCTGGCCATCTATTGACTGGGGATAACCTAAATCAAAATTCTCGGGCAAAAATTTTCCTGTTTTCCGGTTGAACCGGCACAGTCCGCCTGAGGCGCTGCCTAACCACATCATTCCATCAGTGTCTTCATTAATTGCAGTGATATTTGGATTGGAGAATTTGCCACCCTGAGAAGGTTTATAGCGGGTAAATTTTTCAGTGGCTTTATCAAACTTGCATAAACCTTCAAATGATGAAGTCCAGATGGTACCATCCCTATCCTCAAAAATGGTGTATATAAAATTCTGGGAGAGAGAGTTGGGATCGAAAGGATCAAGCTGGTATTTGGTAAATGAATAACCATCATATTTATATAATCCATCAAAAGTACCGAACCATAAAAAGCCTTTACTGTCTTGTAATATGGCGGTTATATTTTCATTTAGAAGCCCTTCTTTAATACCGATATGTTCAAATCTTAGGGTTTCTTTTTGGGCCTGGATTTCCCGGCTAAAGCTAAAAAGTAGAAGGACGCACAGTATTCTTGTTTTATAAATAATTTTCACTTGTGCAATTATTTTACATATTCAACTGGCAATTGAATATTATACTCACTTCCTGCTTTCGCTATAGCTTCGGCCCGCAAGCCCTCCACATATTTCGATTCCTCTTTCAAATCCCGACCATGGGCTTTTAAATTTCATAAATTGTCTGAATCACGCCAGCCTGCGGAAGGCATGGATTTTGTTGATTTACGGATTAATGGGATTGGTATATATTTTGATCATTGTGATCCCTTAATCAAGATAATCTTAACTCAGGCAATTGGTAACTGAATAACAAACTCACTTCCCTCTCCCTCTTTGGTATCCACCTTCAATTCTCCCCCATGTGCTTTTACAATATCATAACTCAACGATAAACCTAATCCCGTTCCTTGCCCCGTGGGTTTGGTGGTAAAGAAGGGTTGAAAGATCTTATCTAATATTTTTTGCGGGATGCCGGGGCCATTATCACGAACCGATATTAAAACTTTATTCCCTACTTTTTTTGTACTCACCCTTACAATAGGCTCATGTTTGTAGTTAGGGTCTTTGAACCCTCCGTCAGCTGGCGGAGTCAGAGGGGCCGCATAAAACGCATTCGTAATCAGGTTTAAAATCACTCTGCCAATATCCTGGGGAATAATATTGATTTTTCCAATCGTTTCATCAAATTCAGTTTTCATGGTGGCGTTGAATGATTTATCTTTTGCCCGCAGCCCATGATACGCCAATCGAAAATATTCATCTGCCAATGCATTGATATCAGTGGGCTCTTTTATACCACTGCTGCTGCGGCTATGTTGTAACATGCCTTTTACTATTGCATCAGCCCGTTTGCCGTGATGGTTTATTTTCTGTTCGTTCTCTTTAATATCCCGGGCGATCACTTTCACTTCATCATAATTTCCATTATTAATTTCCTGTCCCATTTCATCAATTAATTCCGTATTGACTTCCGAAAAATTATTGACGAAATTCAAAGGGTTTTGAATTTCGTGAGCAATTCCTGCAGTGAGTTCTCCCAGGGAGGCCATTTTTTCCGATTGGATAAGTTGGGATTGAGTGGATTTCAGCAGCGTTAGTGTATTTTCTATTTCTTCTTTTTGACTCTTGAGTAACGCATTTGATTTTTGCTTATTCCGAAAACCAATAAAGGCAACCATTGCAAGCAAAAAGGCCAGTACCAGGCCCATTATTAAACCAAGTTGCCTGGTTCTGGCCAATTCGTCTTTCACTTTTTGCTGTGCCTGCTGTACCTGCTGTTTCTTATCAAACTCATAATTCATAGTAAGCTCGGTACTCTTCCTGATATTATCTTTACTTCGTGCCGAATCACTTATCTGCAAGGCAATTTTATAATTTTCCAGGGCCTTGCTGTAGTTCTTTGTTTTTTCGTAGCAATCGGATAGCTCCTTATACACTTCTCCAT
This sequence comes from Chitinophagaceae bacterium, assembly GCA_031360425.1. Taxonomy (GTDB): domain Bacteria; phylum Bacteroidota; class Bacteroidia; order Chitinophagales; family Chitinophagaceae; genus Endoryza. The sequence goes on from JANMBO010000046.1 coordinate 6,463, forward strand.
AATCTATGTCGTAGATATCTGATCCTTTCATTGCCAAAAATCCTTTTTCAAAATACGGGATGGCTTCTGCGTAACTGCCTTTAAGCTTCAATATGCTTCCCATGCTGGAATAGGCCTGGTAAATATTTAAGGGTTGGGTTGATGAATCAGCGATCGCTATTGCTTTTTTTGCCAATGCTTCCGCCTCGGCGTTCTTATTGGTAAAAGCTAGGGCTGTGGCGGCTTTAGACAGGCTGGCAGCCTGTATTCCCTGGTCTCCCATTGAGGCTCCAAGAACGGCCGCTTTCATAGCAAATTCATACACCTCCGGCCATTTATTTTGCTTTACATACATAGAAGCAAGATTGCTGTATCCATACAATTCAACATTGATAAGGGCATTTTTTTTTGCCAATTCAATTGCATGTAAGTAACTCTTTTCGGCTCTTACTGTATCGCCCATATTCGAAAAGGTATTACCCAAATTCATGATCGTGTAAGACTGCTGAATTTCATCCTTATTTTTTTCAGAAATTTCCAGTGCTTTTTGCTGATACAATAAAGCCTGTGGGTAATTTGATTGCTGCTGGTAAGCAATCGCAATATTTGAATAGGTGCTGGCTATGAATTTTTTTTTGCCTGTGCGTTCATAAATTCCAATAACTTTCTCATAAAAAATAATCGAAGTATCGTATTTAGACTGCATGCCATACATCATCCCCCTGGTACCATAAAATTCGGCGAAATCAGCAGAGTCTTTCATTGGCTTTATGAAATGTTCTAAAAAGTTTAGTTGTTCTTCGGCCAGTCCATAGGCGCCTTTATAACAATAATTGTTTGCCAGTTTTAGTCGGAGTCTAAGTTCTGCTTTGTAGTGTTTGATCTGCTGCGCGGCTTGGAGAGTTTTTTTTCCCAGGCTGATGGCAGAGTCTAGATTTATTGTGCCGAGTATATCCATTTTCAGTATAGCAAGTTTTATCCTTTCCGTGTCTGAGGCAGCTTTGCTAATAAGACGATCGAGACTGTCAAGCTTTTTATTTTGTGCGATAACTGTTTCCAAAGAGAGAAAACAGCATAGAGAGAGTAAAAAATTCTTCATGGTCTGTGGAGGTTGAAATGTCAACAGCAATATATTTATTTAAAATTTTATCTTAAATTTTCTTTCCTGCGGTATCTGGATTAGGGGTGCAATTTTTCCTGTTTCCGCCTTTCCATTAGGCTGCGGCTTCCTGGCGTCTGTTTTATCATTGCTGGAACAAGTTACATTAATCCTGATAAACGAATCGGGCTGGTGACCAAGACGGCTTGATTTAGCCAGATAGAAGAAGAACTTTTCTATAATTTAATAGATGAGATGGGGCGGTTGTCCTGGATTTCTGACTCCTATTCTCCATTCAATGCATTTAAAATATATTGATTATTGTCTGGACCAGCCTGCCTGCCGCAGGCAAGGATTTGCACCGATAGTTGGATTTCACTGATTTTATTTCAGGGGACGAGTCTTTTCTAAATTTTCAAACATGCTATCCGTGCAATCTTTTAATCCAACTAATCCGTGATTCAGGCAACAGGCAATTGAATAATAAACTCACTACCCTCTCCTTCTTTTGTTTCTACTTTTAATTCTCCGCCATGTGCTTTTACAATATCATAGCTCAACGATAAACCCAACCCGGTTCCCTGCCCGGTAGGTTTGGTGGTAAAGAAGGGTTGAAAGATTTTATTCAGTACTTTTTGGGGAATTCCTTTTCCGTTGTCTTTCACGCTTATCAAAACCTCGGCCCCCCTGCCCCCCGAAGGGCGGTTCAAGGAAGTCTTTACAATAACAGTGGGTTCGTATCCATTTGGAGGATTCCTAATTCCCCCTTCGGAGAGTGGCGGGGCCACTGCATAAAAAGCATTGTTGATTAAGTTGAGAATAACTCTTCCGATATCCTGCGGAATGATATTGATATTTCCGACGCGTTTATCATAATCGGTTTTTAATGTAGCATTGAAGGATTTGTCCTTTGCCCGAAGACCATGATAAGCTAACCGCAGATATTCATCTGCCAAAGCATTAATATCGGTGGGCTCCTTTACACCTGAACTGCTTCTTGAATGTTGCAGCATTCCTTTTACAATGGCATCGGCCCTTTTGCCGTGATGATTTATTTTTTCTTCGTTGTCTTTTATGTCATTTGAAATTGCTTTTGCATCAGCAAGATTTCCTTTATCCATTTCTTGATGCATTTCATCAATCAACTCAATATTCACTTCCGAAAAATTATTGACGAAGTTTAAGGGGTTTTGAATTTCATGGGCAATACCGGCCGTGAGTTCACCAAGGCTTGCCATTTTTTCGGATTGGATCAATTGAGATTGGGTAGCTTTCAATTCATCAAGGGTGTGTTCAATTTTATTTTTTTGTTTTAGCAGAAGGGAATTCACTTTTTGCTTATGCCGATTATTTTTCAGGAGTATAAATGCTAACAATAGAAATATACCCAATACAGAAAGCAAAGCGATGTATTTAATTTTATTCCTGAATCGATCCTGATCCTGTATTATTTTTTGCTGTCGCTCTTGTTCTTCCAGCATCAGCAATTGCAATTGTTTAAATTTTTGCGGGCCGAATAAGCGATCAGTCATTTGATTGACAACATCCTGGTAGAAAAAAGCACTATCAGAATTATTTGCCTGACGAAATAGTTTTACCAGCAATTTACTTGTTTCCAGTATTTCTAAAGATTGAACCGATTGTTTCCCATTTGTAAAAGACTGCCGTGCATAATAGAAGCTGGAATCATATTTCATTTTCGATTCATACCACAAGGCGATTCGTCCTTGAATTTTAGGTATATTAACACCGTCTTTTACTTTGATAGAATTATCAAGAGCCCTGTGATAATAAAATAGTGCTGAATCATTATTACCCAGGCTCGCCCATGCCTTGCCATACCTTGTTAGTATAAGCGATTTCAAAGGACCATGTGTCAACCCAGTATAGATATTTAATGCCTGTCGCTGATAATACAAAGCAGAATCTGGCATATTCAACATGCTATATGCATTGCCAATATTAGTAAGAGTAAAGGTCATTATCACCTGATCGGTAATCTGTTGGGTTATTTCCAATGAAGTAAACAGGTATTGAAGACCCTGGCGATATTCTCGGAATTCAACATAAATTAATCCAATAAAGCCGAGGGTGGTTGCTTCGCCAATCAGGTCATTCATTTTCCGGTTCAGATCAAGTGCTTCCATTTGCATTTTAAGTGCCCGGGGATAATCGCCAAGAAACCTCAATGCCTCACCAGAAAAATTTAATGCTATAACTTCGTCGGATGTACGTTGCAAACCCTTTGCAAGGCTCAAAGCCTCTTCGCTATAAAAAAGACAACTATCGGGTTTAGAAAAATAATAGCTATTTGCAACATTTAATAACAACTTTATACGAATGGTGTCTGCCGGTGCATTTTTCAATAGTTGTTTCAGGCTATCAGTATTTTGGTTTTGTCCATTTAATGTGAATGATAAAACTGTAATAAATTGTATTGAAATAAAAAAAACTTTCATGTATAGGTATTATATTAAATTAAAACAATAAACGCAGAACCTTACCCTTCTTTATTCCCCATTTTCAATTCCCTCAATAAGCTTTTACAATATCATAATTTGTGTGAACTAAGATTTTTGTGATTATTTTGATTAATATGATTGCCGACTTAAATTTATTTTATGGTAATCTTATAAATCCCTGGCTGCGGCAGGCAGGATAGTTCAGACAATAGGCAATTGAATAATAAACTCGCTCTCCTCCCCCTCCTTCCTTACCACGCCGGCAGGCAGGGTTTCCACTTTTAACTCTCCCCCATGCTCCTTCACAATATCGTAAATTGTCTGAACTAATATTTTGGTGATTATTTTGATTAATATGATTGGGGATATAAATAAATTTCATGGTAATCCTAAAAATCTTATAAATCCCTGCCTGCGGCAGGCAGGATAGCTCAGACAAGAGGCACTGAATAATAAACTCACTTCCCTCCCCTTCCTTTGTTTCCACTTTTAGTTCCCCGCCATGAGCTTTCCCAATATCGTAAATTGTCTGAATCCCAGATTTGCACGCCTGCCTGCCGGCTAGGCAGGGATGGGTGGATTTCACCGATTTAATTTCAATGAATCAAAATTTTACTCATGCTCTAAATCGGGCTAATCCTTTAACCCATTAATCTGTGATTCAGACAACAGGTAATACAATAATAAATTCACTTCCTTCACATTCCTTCGTTTCAACTTTCAACTCCCCACCATGTGCCTTTACAATATCATAGCTTGTTTGAATCACACCTGCCTGCCTGCCGGCTAGGTAGGGATGGATGGATTTCACTGATGGGGTTTTTAAATTTATCATTTTGTATTTTTTTATCCGTGTAATCTTTTAATCCGGTTAATCTGTGATTCAGACAACAGGTAATACAATAATAAACTCACTCCCTTCTCCTTCTTTAGTCTGCACCTTCAATTCACCACCATGCGCCTTCACAATATCATAACTCAATGATAAACCCAAACCTGTTCCCTGCCCGGTAGGTTTGGTGGTGAAGAAGGGTTGAAATATTTTGTCAAGTATTTTTTGAGGAATGCCGGGTCCATTATCACGAACAGAAATTAAGACCTCAGCCCCCCTGCCCTCCCGAAATGAATTCGGGACAGGTTCCAAAGGGGGGGTCTTGGAAGTCTTCACCCAGATAGTTGGCTCATGTTTGTAGTTAGAGTCTTTGAACCCCCTGGAGTTTATCCCGGTATTTCCGGGAGGGGGCAGGGGGGCCGCATAAAATGCATTTGTTATAAGGTTTAGGATCACTCTTCCAATTTCCTGCGGAATGACGTTGATATTGCCGATGGCTGCATCAAAGTCTGTTTTCATCGTTGCATTAAATGATTTGTCTTTGGCCCGTAAACCATGATAAGCCAAACGCAAATACTCATCACACAATGCATTGATATCGGTTGGTTCTTTTACCCCACTGCTGCTGCGGCTGTGTTGCAGCATGCCTTTTACAATGGCATCGGCTCTTTTGCCATGATGATTTATTTTTTGTTCATTGTCTTTGATATCGTTTGCAATGGCTTTTGCATCATCAAGATTTCCTTTATCCATTTCTTGATGCATTTCATCAATCAACTCAATATTCAATTCCGAAAAATTATTGACGAAGTTTAAGGGGTTTTGAATTTCATGGGCAATCCCAGCCGTGAGCTCTCCCAATGAAGCCATTTTTTCGGATTGTATCAATTGTGCCTGTGTTTGCTTCAGATCCACTAAGGTTTTATCTACCTGTTGTTTGGCTGCTTCCAGTTTATTGAAATCTTCATACCGTGCATAGGCAGTAGAAAATGCATCTGCAACAGATTGAATAAGTGTCAGCTCTTCATTTCCCAGCTGTGTAGTATTTGCTACATACAACATACCTTGTAAGAATGGAAGAAAGTGCAGATAAAATCCACCTGCAGGTATTGTATTGAGGTATTGTTCCTTTTTTTCAATGGCCCCTTGCTTTACCAATGTATCGGCCATATTGATAAATTCAGGTTCGCCCCAATGGTCAATATAAAGTTGTCTATTATGCCAGTGGTTTACCACTTCTTTAAAATTGCCCGGTGTATCATAGGGCAGATGAAATGCGGCTATTGCTTTTCCATCGGGTGTTGAAAGAAATGTATGAATGAGTTTTTGTTCCTCATCCATGATAAAAACTCCACAGCGGATAAAAGGAACACCGAGTATCATAAGTTCATTCCATATTAATGGAGTGATTCTTTCCAGATCACTAACCGTGCGCATGGAAGCAATCTCTGCACGCACTCTATCAAGAGCCGCTTGTTTCACTGCTTCTTTTGCATTGGCTTCTGATTTTTGCAAATCGCTAAACCTGGTATAGGCCAAGGAAAAAACGGAAGTGACCCTTTGCAGCAAATCCCAACTTTCAACAGATATTTCGCCGGGTGATGCTGCACCAATATACCCGTTTGAAAATTTATTTAAATGATAAGTACGGTCAGGGATATTTTCTCCATAAAAATTTTCTATTGCTTTAGAATGTTGGGTGCAATAATGAATCCATTCTTTCCTGTTATCCCCCTGCATGGGAATGGAAATTTGTTTTCTGTCTGATTTATAAAATTCCAGCATCTGCCTGCCCACCCATGTGTCCTGCAACTGAATGATCATATGATCAGTAACTAATTTGCTTTCTTCGGCCTTGTTATTTTTTATAGCATACCAACATTCGGTTTTTCCCGATACTTCATCATGTATATATATAGAACTTGTTTCTAATTCTTCCACACCCAGCAAACCCATTTCTTTACGAAGCACCAGCGCTACTTCAACTAACTCATCAGGTTTCTGCATAGCTAATGCTCTGGCTCTAACTTTTTCCATGGCTGTTTCTATCTGTGCCTGTCTTGTTTGTGCTTCTGCTTTCTTCAAATCCTGGTATCTACGGAATGTCAGAGAGAATACGGATGCAAATTTTTTCAACACTTCTTTATGATCTTCCGGGTGTGGTTGCAAAGAAAAAGTCCAGATAAAACCTTCACCGAAATAATACCCCTGAACATGGCAGTCCGGCAGTGGTGGCATTCCATTTGGTAAATAATCCCGCCTGGCATCTAGAATCCTTACATAATCTTCTTTCACTCTACCAGACATATCGAAGTAAAAAAATTCATCTTTCTTTTTCCATGCAATAAAAAGTTGTTGCCAGAAAGGATGTAAGGTCATATCAAAGTTGCCAATAGCTCTTACGATTTTTCCGTCCTCCAATGTATTGATCGACCATACTTCCATTGTTTCATCAGGCCTGATATTTAAAATTCCACCCCGCAAATTTTGCACGTTAAGCTTTTCCAGCTCATTAAACATGGTCATGGTTGCAATGCTTACATCTTCACTACTATGCATCGCCATGGTTCTTGCACGAACTCTTTCCAATGAAGCCTCAACGGTTGCTTCTCTTGCTTGTGCTTCTGCTTTTTTTAAATCATTGAAACGGGTATATGTTTGTTCAAACACTTTGGCGAATCGTTTAAAAATATCATGTGCATGAGGTATAGGTTCCTGAGAAATGAACATAAGAAAGCCCTGTGAAAAAAATGCACAATGCACTACCTGGAATGTTGGAGGAGTAAAACCAGCCATGATATCTTTCCATATCGGCAGGGAAAACATATACTTGTAATGCGTTTCTAATTCCTCTCCTGACAGTTCGCTTACAAATAATGATTCGCCTTTTTCTGCGGCTTCACGAATATGCAGGAAAATGTCATCGGAACTGGGAACCTTAAATGTAGGCAAAAGTGTGTTTTCGCCAAGCCCACCACCCATCCAGGAGTTGAATGCTTTCCTGTCATCATCCCAAATATTAAATCCACAACCCAACTGCGATACACCCAATGCGAGTACCTCTTGAAATAATAACAGAGCGGTTACCTGCAACTCATTACTATGCTGCATGGCCATTGATCTCGAACGAACTTTTTCTAATGCTGCTTCAATCTTTGCTTCTCTTGCTTGTGCTTCTGCTTTTTGCAGATCAAGAAATCGGGTATAAGTTTGTTCGAAAACTTTTGCGAAGCGTTTGAAAATGTCATGTGCCTCAGGGTAGGGCTTCTCAGTAATAAACAGAATGAAGCCCGTCGAAAAATAAGCCGCATGGAAAATGTCATGGGTCGGGAAGGAAAATCCAGCTGTAGATACTTTCTCAAATTCTTCTTTCACACCCGGAAGTGAATTCATATACTTAACATGATTCTCCAATACCTTTCCGCCCATTTCTTCCACATAAAGAATTTCGCCTTTTTTTGCAGCGTCACTAATATTTATCATCAACGAATCTTCCATAGCTGGTATTTTGAAGGGCTCCAGCATAATATCCTTGAGGGCTGTCCATGCCGTAACCGCTTTCCTGTCGTTGTCCCATAGTTGAAATGAAGTGCTCCATAATTGTACGCCTAATTCTTTTACCTGAGTAGATAATAATAAGGCGGCATCCGGCAATTCATCACTCTTTTGCATCGCCATTGTTCTTGCACGAACTCTTTCCATCGCCAATTGTATCTGTGCTTCTCTTGCCTGTGCTTCGGCTTTTTGCAAATCAAGAAAACGGGTATAGGTTCTTTCAAATTCAATAGTAAAGCGATAGAGAATTTTCTTTTCTTCTTCAGACAATTCGCTTTTAACCATAACACCAAAGCAGCCATACTTCATAAAAGCTTCAACATAGTAGAGTCCATTGGAAAAATATTCCGGTTTCAGTTGTTCTACTCCGGCAATCAATTCCTGCCACGCAGCAAAATAACTTTCAACTCCGGCCGGCGGCACATGATAGGAAACAACGGAATCTTTGCCTTTCCAATCAATAAGACATTGAGCGGTGGCAGGTTCGTTTCTATCCAACGGATAATTAATGGCCTTACTGCTGAATGTTGTTGTACCCTCAATACCTGCCTGACCGGCAGGCAGGTTTTCTGCCCAGGCAGCCCAAAAGATATGGCGGTCTTTCTCTTCATCCGGCAACCATAAAAACGAAAAGGCTGAAGGGATACCCAATAATAGTACCTGTTGATGAAAGACACGTAAAGTATCATCCAGTTCTTTCGAATGCTGCATGATCATGCTTTGTGTACGGGTACGTTCCAACGCTACTTCAATCTTTGCTTCTCTTGCCTGTGCTTCCGCTTTTTCGAGGTCGAGGAAACGGGTATAGGTCTGTTGAAATACTTTTCCAAAACGCATCAATGTACTATTCTCTTCATCTGAATAAGGAATACCCGAAAAATTTTCTATATAAAGGGCAATATTATCAAACAACACAGTGGTTGCTGCAAGGCCGGGACAGTTTAAATAAAAATCTTTTGATGCCTCAGGTAATCCAGGAATATGAGATAAAAGCTCATTGTAAAATTTGTTCTTTTCTTCAAAATTTAAATTGGTGGCAAAGAAGTCTGCACCTTTTTCTTTTGCTTCATTGAATTGATTTGCCCAAACAGATTCAAAATAGGGATGCGTTATTTTAGAAGGAATATCCTGCTCATCAGCAATCCAAAAATGCCAATTGCCTCCGGGAGTATAGTCTACCACAAAACCTGCGTGGTCAAGATAAATATTTAAATGCCTGAGTTGCTGATACACAATTTTAATGACTTCTTTCAGCTCATCGCTTTTTTGCATGCCCATGCTGCGGCTTCGCACTCTTTCCAATGCAGCTTCTATTTGAGCTTCTCTTGCCTGTGCTTCGGCTTTTAATAAATCATTGAAACGGGTGTAGGTGAGATCAAAAACGTTTCCGAAGCGGCTTAGTATATCAAGGTTAGCCTCTGATAGCGGAACATCTCCAACCGTTTGTAACCCTCCAAAATTGCTGAAGGTGAAAGTAACAACATATTTATCCATGGCTCTCGACGCTGCCTGTGCAGCAGCAGGCACCCTTCTGAATTCTGTTTCATTAAATAAATATTCATCGTACACTTTCTTTTCCTCACCTTCCAGCACATAAACATCTTTCGTTTTTCTTTCCTTCCATCCTTTCATCATGGCATGATGAAAAGGATAATCTTCAAAAAACATGTGATAAGACTCAGGTGCTTTATTTATCTCCGGGTTAGCTGCCCATACGGTATTTGACATGGAGCTTTCATCTATGATATTAATAATGCACCAGGTTAATGCAAAATCAAGTTTGGTTAATTCTTTAAATACGGTATCAACCAATTCGGATAGTTCATCGGATTTTTGCATGGCCATAGCCCTTGCCCTCACTCTTTCCAATCCCAATTCTATTTGTGCTTCTCTTGCCTGG
>JANMBO010000056.1:0-36010 GCA_031360425.1 Chitinophagaceae bacterium
CCAATCAACCAATCAACCAATCAACCAATCAACCAATCAACCAATCAACCAATCAACCAATCAACCAATCAACCAATCAACCAATCAACCAATCAACCAATCAACCAATCAACTACGATACTCGGCATAGAATCATCCTGCGATGAAACAGCTGCCGCTGTATGCCGGAACGGAACAATACGTTCGAATTTTATCGCCAACCAAACCGTTCATGAGCAATATGGGGGTGTAGTGCCAGAGTTGGCAAGCAGGGCGCATATACAAAATATAATTCCTGTCATTGATGCCGCCCTGCTAAAAGCCGACTGCCGCCTGAATGAGATAGACGCGATAGCTTTTACTCAGTCTCCCGGGTTAATTGGTTCACTCCTGGTAGGAACGCAGTTTGCCAAATCACTGGCCCTTGCCTTAAACAAACCACTGATAGCTGTACATCACATGCAGGCGCATGTGCTGGCCAATTTAATTGAAGATCCAAAACCCTCCTTCCCATTTCTATGCCTTACTGTAAGCGGTGGACATACACAAATTGTGCGGTGCCAATCACCATATGATTTAAAAGTAATTGGAGAAACAATTGATGATGCGGCCGGGGAAGCATTTGATAAATCGGCCAGGCTATTGGGTCTTCCCTACCCCGGGGGTCCACTCATTGATAAATATGCCAAAGAAGGAGATGCGTTTCGATTCAAATTTCCCGAACCTCAAATACCCGGATTGAATTTCAGCTTCAGCGGGTTGAAAACTTCTATATTATACTTTCTGCTGAATGCAGGCAAGAGTACCATTTATAAAGCAGCGTTCGCGGCAACGGAAAAAGAAAAAGAAATATTCATCCAGCAAAACCTGCCTGATATCTGCGCATCCATTCAGCATCGCATAGTTTCCATATTACTCAATAAAGTAAAAAGAGCTGCTGAAGAAACAGGAATAAAAAATATTTGCATAGCGGGGGGCGTATCAGCGAATAGCGGTCTGCGCAATAGACTGGAAGAAATGGGGAAAAAAGAAAAATGGAATACTTTTATTCCCTCTTTTCAATATTGCACGGATAATGCCGCTATGATTGCCATCACTGGTCATTATAAATATCTTGCTGCTGATTTTGCAGATCTTTCTGTTACGGCAAGCGCAAGAGCTGAGTGGTGAGGAAGAAGCGGGTGGAGGATGCGGGCTTGCCCATCGAAGCTTTGGCGAAGGTGGAATACTGGATACTAGATACTGGATACAAGATACAAGATACAAGATACAAGATACGAGGTACGGGATGCGAGATACGGGAAACGAGATACGGAATACTATATACTCGGTAAGGGCTCGCCCACCGACGCATTTTTTATCTGCCGAATTTATAACGAAGTTGTGTAGCGTAGGGGTGACTTGAGATTCGGAACGCCTGATTCTGAATTCTGTATTACTGTATTCTGAAATTAAGATAGATCTGCGAGCATAGGACCTCCGGGTTTACTCAATACTTACAAACTGAATCTTTAAGCTGCTTTCCGTCATTATGTCCAACACTTACTTCCAATTTAAACAATTCATTATTTACCAGGATCAATGCGCCATGAAAGTATGTACAGATGCCTGCATACTGGGCGCATGGTTTGCCGCTAAAGTTCCTACTTATGCTACCCTTCTGGATATTGGAAGTGGTACTGGTTTATTAATGATGATGCTGGCGCAAAAAACAAATGCAGACGTTCACGGTATTGAAATAGATCTTCCATCCTTTAAGCAATTAAAAGAAAATATAAGTCAAAGCAAATGGAAGGAACGGTGTAAGATTTTACCAGGCGATGCAAGAACCCAGTTATTTCCGCTTAAATATGATTTCATTATTTGCAACCCGCCTTTTTTTGAAAATGATCTGGCATCTGATAAAGAATCGGAGCAGGTGGCTAAGCACAGCAAATTACTTACCCTGGAAGAATTGGTTAAAATTATTGACGCTAATCTTCAATCACCCGGAGCATTTGGCGTACTGCTCCCCTTTCATCGATGGGAATATTTTAATGAATTGGCCAGCCGGCAGGGATTTTCATTAACCGAAAAACTTTTTGTGAGACAAACTTACGGGCATACTCCCTTTCGTGCTATCCTCCATTACAGCCGGAGTAAAGAAAATTTTTCTCCGGAATTTGAACTGATTATTCGCCGGGAAGATGGCAGGTATACCGCAGAATTTATAGAATTAATGAAGGATTATTATTTGAACCTGTAGTAGAATTAAAAGGCGAAAGGTAGAAGACTGAAGGCTTAAGGCTGAAGGTATAGGGCTAACGGCCCTGGGCACGGGACTTGCGGTCTTCCGGACTTTCCGACTTCCTTACTTCACACACCAGCATACTCTTTTAGATAAGAAAAATATTCGGTCAATGCGCCATGATTTACAATAGTTGCTTTGTCGATAATAGGAGAACCGCCTTTTACTAAATCTTCCAATACAAATTTTATCAATTGTTCTCCAAAATATCGGCTGGCATCACGCGGTAATTCGTTCGGCAGGTTACCGACAGCCATTAAGTCGATGGAGCTCATTAAATAAGGGGCTGTTTTTTGAAACGTGATTTTATCTACCCCATAAATAGGATCCTCTATCGTCTGATCGCCCAGGTTGAGAGGCACCGATCCACCCGAATCATCCGTAATATCGGCAATAGTTTGTATAATAAAGTTCTCCGTGGTCACTTCATTTTTTTCAAACAAGCGCGGTACATTCTTATCCCAATACACTCCGTTCATTAAAATATCAGTTTGGGAAGTATAGGGTGAAAATATGCAACGGTATTTATCCGGATACTCATGAAACTCCTGCCGGGTATACCCTCCCGTTTCCTTATTTCTATACAAATCACCTCCCCGCAATTGGGTATACACCGGATAGGAAAATCTTTTTCTAAGATAATCGTCTGGTTCTACTTCGTGAATGCCCATCAGGTTCATCACTTCCAATACTCCATGGGCCACCCGACCGGAACCGGTAACGGCGATCTTTACGTTAGGCAAGCGCAAACCAAAATAGGTATGAATCAATTCCCGGAAACTGCGTTGTTTGTATACGTGGCCCAGTTTATATAACCCGGTACGATTTCCATAAGCCATCATTCCATTGTGCGCTCCCACCACGCCCGCGAAAAAACCAAATCCAATTATGCGCAATCCATCTTCATGTTCCAGGCACTCATAATCAATTAACGTAATTTTTCTGCGAAGAATCTCCTGCAATAGTTTTTGATTGTGCAGCTGTTTCTTTTTGGTATGCGAAAAGAACATATAGGTTTTACCAGCTATTAATTGATCTACCGGAACTTCCTTTATTCCCAGTAATATATCGCAATCGCCCAGGTCCTCGGTTATCTCTACGCCCGCCATGGTATATTCTTTATCAGAGAAGCAGCGGGAGCCGGAATGCTGGGCAACAATCCTTACCGTATCCGAATTCTTATGAATCCATTTACATTGCGCAGGGGTGAGTGCCACGCGGTTGTCTGCAGGGATTTTACCTTCTCGTATCAGTCCTATTTTAATCATATGGCCATATTGCGGCGGCAATTTACATTTTACAATCTATAAAGGGGCAATTACCTTTACTATATGAATTATTTTGAATTGTTTGAAATACCGGTGCAATTGAAGGTAGATTCAGCGGATTTAAAGAAGAAATTTTACAGCCTTAGCCGGAAATACCACCCTGATTTTCATTCACAGACGGAGGCGGCAAATCAACTGGACGTGTTAGAAAAATCATCGCTGCTCAATAAAGCCTGGAAAACCTTTCAGCATCCGGATGAAACTATAAAATATGTGTTGCAATTGAAACAATTGCTGGAAGAAGAAGAAAAATACGAACTACCTGCTGCATTCTTAATGGAAGTAATGGAGATCAATGAACAACTGATGGACGCCAAAATGGAAGGAGACCAGGCAACTATGACAGAAGTGAGGTCGACTATTGAAAAGATGCAAAAAGATCTATATGAGCCGGTAAAAAATGCTATTGAGAATTACCAGGATTATTTTACCTCAGAAAAAGAATTATTACAGGTGAAAGCTTATTATTTCAAGAAAAAATACCTCAATCGTATTTTGGCTGGTTTGCCCTGATGCAGTAATATTGCAGTCCTGTTTCAGGCCCATGTGGCGGAATTGGTAGACGCAGCAGACTCAAAATCTGCCGTTCGCAAGAATGTGAAGGTTCGATTCCTTTCGTGGGCACAAAAACCTCCAGTGACGGGAGGTTTTTTCTTTCTAGTACATGGTTTTATCCCTCTCTATTTGAAGTTTTGTCGACTTACATTGCTTGTAAACTTTTAGGTGTGCATTTCATTTATGCCAATACTCCTAGTTGGCGCCCAACCGTGCTGGACGGAAAATTAGTTTTTTGCGCAATTTTTCTTTCATTCTTTTGCTTAAAGGAACTTCGATATAATAGGTGATAAATGCCGCTGATCCAATTATAAGTGGCAATGCGAAAAGCAGTGCGGCAATCCAAAAATTAACCTGAAAGGTATTTGTCAGTATTGGAATAATAAAACCGATTGATAGGTATTGATGAATTAAATATAAAGCAAATGATATTTTGCCAAAGAAAAGAGTTGTTTTGGAAACGATGAACTTCAACCTGCCATTAACAAAAAGGGTAAATAAGAAGAAATAGAGGGTTAGCATCAGTGCGTATTCATTTTGACTGATAAATAAATAAGACCTGCCTGAATAATTATACAATAATATCTGACAGACTAAACAGATTATTAAAATGGAGTAATTCTCCAAAATTCTGCTTTTCCCCGTATAAATTTTATAGAATATTGTTCCTGCAAAAAACAAGGGTATAAATTGCAGCAACGGTATCCCGTTTATTATTCTTTTAATGAATAGTATCTCCCCCCAAAATGAAGTTATTATAACTACAAAGATCGAGGCTCCTATTCCAGTTATATTTAAATATTTGAGCATTTTGAAATGAAATAGGAACAATATTCCTATGTAAAAAATCATTTCAATAATCATAGTCCAGTAAGGACCGTCAAGGTCGGGTATTTTTAAATAAAACTGGAACATGGTCATATTTCCCAAATATTGTATTAAATCAATTTGACCTGCCCCTTTGTATAAATAGATTGAATTAATTGACAATAAAATAAACGTAAATGTAACACAGGTCCAATAGGTCGGATATAACCGGCTAACCCGATTGATAACAAAATCTAAGCTAGTCTTCACCTTTGTTAAACTCATAAATATTACAAATCCACTAATAATAAAAAACAAATCCACGCCGGTAGTGCCTAATTTAAATCCCAGTTTTGCTTCTGGCCGGCCCAATGTAAAGTGAAAAAATACAACCATTAATGCAGCTATGCCCCGTAAAGCATCTAATTCTTCATATCTCTTAGGGGATGTCTTGTTGTTCATGTATCAGGTGGTAATTGCACACCACGTTCGGAGTTTTGCGTCAGATGATGATTAATGTCGTCGACCCGCCTGGTTCAGTGCCGGTTTACCTGACGGCAGGTTAATAATACTGAATACAATATATAACAAAATGCAGATTAATAAAGGTCTGCGAAAGCTTTTCTTTCGTTTTGGATAACTAAAGTAAATAAAAGGAGCGTTGTATTTTGTGTGTATTGAACACCGGGTCTGAGTTTATTGTTGCCATTCGAATCTTCAATCTGAATATATATTATTTTCAAATTGTGCAAGTTGTTTTTCAGATAAAACGGTCTTTGCTGCTTTCGTATGGTAAATCCTCTCAAAGAAAATGGCACCTATTGCTTTTGGTGTTTCTTTTTTGGCTCATGATGAAATATAAATATTGATTGAAGTAGGCAAAAGAGGATTTATTTTTCGTCAATGCAATAAATAAAAGCAACTTTCAATTGTCAAACAAATAAATGATCTGTAAGTAATGCCAGGGAAGTAAAATTAAAAACCGGGGGTACGCCCCGGTACAGGCCGCAGGTTGGATCGTAACTGTTACCGGGGAAAGTATTTCAGGTATTACCATTAATACCTGGGCAAAAGACTTTTTCTTCCCAAACTTCAGCTGAATATTTGACCTGCAATTCTGAAACTAAGAGCTAATTAGATATTATTAATCCAAAATAATTCTGGTCCCATTTTTCAGTTGAAGAATCACTTTTTGTGTTGCATAAATGGCAACTTCAAAAGGTGCAGGGTATGCACTCAGGTTTGTGGTAATAGTAAATATAAAATAAGGTGTGGGGGTGCGAGCATCTGCGCTTCAATGAACAGGTTAGCAGTCTCTTTTACAATTTATATGCCCCACATGAACCTGGTATAGGTTGATAAAAGATTTTGCCAACGGCGAAAATTGTTTATTTTATTCCATTAGTGAGCACAGATTCCGATGAATGCATCGGGATTTTTTATACGCTTACATCATTATCTTAAACATCAATTCCTTCATCAGCGAAGCATCGCTGTTGCCAGGATTATTCACACCTACACTTCTCAGGTTATATTCGTGTAACAACAACAGGGCAGATTCCACGCCTTCATATCCATAATTCTTTGCCGTTAAAAGGTA
Organism: Chitinophagaceae bacterium; assembly: GCA_031360425.1. Taxonomy (GTDB): domain Bacteria; phylum Bacteroidota; class Bacteroidia; order Chitinophagales; family Chitinophagaceae; genus Endoryza. Next base: position 6,557 of record JANMBO010000056.1, read on the forward strand.
ATCTTTCACAAAAAATGGATTGACCCCAATATTCGCCGCTACTGATTTTTCATCTTTCGCTTTTTGCCCAAAACACATATAGGTTTTGCTGAACAGGTTATACAAGGTGGGAAGTACTAATTGAATAGGGGCCGCTTTAGGGTTCGCCTCAAAGTATTGTACAATCCGAATGGCCTTTTCCATATCTTTTCGCATGACCGCCGCTTGTAATTCAAAGGGGTTGTATTCTTTGCTTACTCCTACATATTTCTCAATATCGTCTTCGTGGATACTTTTGCGATGGCCCAGGTTTACCAGGATTTTTTCAACTTCGTTCTCAATACGGTTCAGGTCGTTCCCTATATGATCCACCAATAACAATAATGCTTTGGGTGATATTTCATATCCTTTGGAGTTAACCAGATCGTTGGTCCAGTCGGGTAGCTGGTTATCATACATTTTTTTAGTAGAAAGAACTTCGGCCTGTTTTTTTAAGAGCTTCGAAAAAGAAGTGCGTCCGTCAACTTTTTTTTCTTTGAAAGAAACCACAAAAATGGTGGAGGAAAGAGGATTCTGGATATAGGGCTCCAACTTTTCAATGTCGCGCATGTGCTGCGCTTCTTTCAACAAAACTACCTGTCGTTCGGAAAACATGGGATACCGCCGGCAGGCATTAATTACTTCCGGCCACTGGGCATCTTTGCCGTAAAACACCGTAAGATTGAATTCAGCCTCCGAGTCGGTAAGAATGTGGTGTTCAGCGTGATCAACCACCTTGTCAATATAATAATCTTCCTCCCCCTCCAGCCAATAAACCGGCCTAAATAGTTTCTTTTTCCATGCTTCGATTATCGATGAAGCGGTCATTTTTCTTAATTTTTTTAGAAAGCTGGGCAATATTAAGCCAAAAAAAGACTCATATTTATGCAATTTGTGCACAGGCAGAATCTACTACTGGCAAGGGTTTGGGGAGATTTCACCATTATACTACCCTACCCAGGTACCATTTTTGGCATGGTTTATGAAAATCTTCGTTCGAAATAACAGGGATAAGGGTTCAACCCACTTTAACAACCGAAAAAATAAATATTTAATTATGAGCACTACCAACTATCCATCCGCTACTCCTCAAAGCACGCCTCCCAGAAGAGATTCAAAAAATCTTATAATTGCTTTGCTGGCAGTAGGTATCCTGGGCACTTGGGGATACTTTTTATGGGACAAAAACAAATCCGATAAAAATCTCGCACAGGTACAAAAAGAGTACATAACGGTAGATTCTACCAAAAATGAACTCGATAAGAGCTATAGCGCGGCATTGGGTCGTTTAGATTCTCTTACCGGTTTCAATAAGGACATGGAAGGAAAACTATCTGAGCGCAACAGTGAAATTAAAAAACTGCGTGGCCGTATCGATGGCTTAATCAGAAAGCAGAATCTTACCGTAGCTGAAAAGAAAGAAGCTGAAAAGCTGATTGCTGAGCTGAATGAAAAAATCACCGGCCTTGAGCAGGAAGTTGTTCGCCTGAAAGCAGAGAACGTACAACTGAATACGGATCTTTCGACAGAAAAAACTAAGACTACTCAGCTTTCCACCGACCTGGAAACCACTACCACTGCCAAAAAAGAACTAGAGCAGAAAGTAGATGTGGCCTCTACCCTGAATGCATCCAATATCGCCATCACTCCTATCAATGAAAGGAAAAATGGTAAAGAAAAAATAACTTCTACCGCAAAAAGAGTAGATAAGTTGATTATTTCTTTTGATGTTGATAACCGTATTGTTCAAACAGGATCAACTGAAGTATACGTTCTTATTACGAGTCCTGATGGAAAACCTGTGGCAGTAGAAGCACTGGGTTCTGGAACTTTTACTACACGCGAAGAAGGCGAAAAGCCATTTACTGCAAAAGTAAGTGTTGACTTTGAAGCCGGAAAAAAGAAGCATATTGATTTTGCCTGGAAACAAAATAGCGATTTCCAGAAAGGAAACTACAAAATTGAAGTTTACCATAACGGATTTAAGATTGGCGAAGGCGTTCGCGAATTGAAAAAAGGCGGATTGTTTAGCTAATACATTACTGAAATTATACAAAGCCCGGACAGATTTCTGTCCGGGCTTTTTTAGTCAGTAGGGAAAAGTCAATAGTGAATAATTGCAGAAGAATTGATTGATTAAAAAAAGGAAAGGCTGTTAGTGATCATCGAAAACAATCCCGCATCCGGTATCCCGTACCTCGTATCTTTTATATCGTATTTCTTATCCAGTAATCTTTATCTCCTTGTCAGCCTCCAGCATCTCACATCTCGTATTGCGTATTCATCGTCTTAAAGCAGGGCCCGGATTGAAGCCCGGCCCACATGCACTATCCGTGAGCTTCCGGGCTTACGTCCTTCATACTGTATATTTATTTCAAGATTGTTGGATAACCGTCGGGTGAGATCAATACTCCATAAAAAGTTTTTACCAGGCAGCAAACCATCCAGCATTATATACGCCGCCGGAGAGTTGGTATTAGGTACCGGATTCATAGAAGTAAACCGGATACTGCTATACGTAAATTTGGATTGAATAGAAGTACTCTGCAGAATATTATATTTGAATTCGGTATTCAGCGAATGATTCACTGATTTTTCCTGGTCCCCTTCTGCATTGTTTTTGTCGGTAAGTTTATACCCTACTACCACGCGAAAGTTGGATCCTTTGGTAAAGCTGATGCGTGGCTCAAGGATATACTGACGAATGTTATAATTGCGATTTCCAAACTTTGGGTTCGAATTCAGCAGTTTGTTAATCCCTTTCCGTCCGGTAGCATCAACCAGTATGGTTCGGGTAATATTCCACCGGCTTTTGAGGCTCCAATCTTTCAACACGCGGGTTTCATATCCGTATGTGAGCAATGCTTTGCTCGTATTGCGTGTATTATTAAGATCCACTCCCCATTTTGAACTAAAACGATTAAAGGAAAAAGTATTAACAAAAACACTGTTGAGAATGATCAGGGCCGAATCGTTTACCGAAGAACTAAAAGGATTTAGCTGCAGGTTGCCATTACTGATTTCTTTTTTACTGGTTTGAAAAGAAGATTGCAGGCTGATTTTGGAGACAAATAGCCTCATCCCTTTTGCTTTGGATAGATTAACGGCGGCACGCGGATTTAACGAGAGACTATAATTGAACGTATTATAGTTAGCTTTTACAAATTCATTGGTAGGAGTGAAAATGCGTATGTATTTGGCCTGGTCCCGGAATAGGGCCACTTCAAATTCATTCAATTGTTGAATACCGTCGTTATTATAATCATTCCAGGTATACTCCCCCTGTCCGGACGGTACCTCCACAAAAGTAATATCCCTTTTCTGCTCCTGCCCCGCTCCTACTTCATACAAAACATTTCCTGTAAGAAATCCTTTGCCTTCGTTCACCAGGTATTCCGCCCGGCCCAGCAAACTATTGTCAGCCTTCAATCCGGTAATGGATTGTTTTAATATCTCCAGTTTGCGGTAAGTAGTACTGAACCGAAACTGGTGACGCTCACTTTTCAATAACTCGGCCGAAAGGTTAACATTTTGACTTCGATCTGCCTTAATAAGATCTTTACCTAACGGATAGGCATCCGTTCTTGTAAAATAGGAAATACCCCATTTGTTCGGCTTGCTGTCATCCGATTTTAATCCAATTTGTAAAGTTTGGAAAGAAAAACTTTGGACGGCCAGGCTGTCGGTAGCTTTCTTCCGGATGGAATTATGCTCAACCGAATACATACCCGACAATGAATAATTTTTCCATTTTGGAAAGAGCCGGGTAATATTTAACGTGGGACGCAGGAAGTATCCCTTATCGGTATTGGAACTAACCTGCGATAACATGAAAATATTATTGAACCGCCAGTTCTTAACCTGTTGCAGCTGGTACACACTGTTACGCAAACCGGTAAATCCATCCCCGCGATGGAAGTTGGTAAACTGGTATCTTATAGAATTGTTTTTTGCGTCGGCCAATTGAGTACCCAAGGTGACAATACGCTCATCTTCCTGTACCACCTTCAACGGAAGGCCCCAATCGCGGGTAAACTCTATATTTCGTAATCGCTCCAGGGGTTTAAATTTTGCTTCTACCCACTCAAACCCTGCATCGGTAATTATTCTCAATCCTTTTTTTACGCTCCCAATGGGTTGGGTGTTCTTTAATTGAAGTTTAGTAGCAAAGCCGGTTCGGTTGGCTTTCCCTAAAGACGAAAAAAGATTGACATCATAATTGCTCATGGCACCCTCGGCGGTTAACTGGGTGGTTTTGCTTAATGCATAATCTATCCCAACATTTAATATTTGTTGCTTTTTAGGTGTCACAAGAAAAATAGCGGGTTCAAAGCGTCCTTGCTTCACCCCATTGACAGGTGCCACCCAGGTATATACTTTACCATTGGCGCCATTGAATTCAGGAATATAATCTCCGTTACCCTGCCCTACTTCAATAAATGACAAACTATATCTCGCGCTATCCGGTGCGTTGGAGTAAACAAAAATAGAATCGCGGGAAGCCCCCCCGTTAAACAGGGTATCAATTTTTTTATACAATATTTTACCTGCCTCAAACGTATCCAGCATCGCGTTAGGATAAAATGCTTTTTGAATACTATCGCCCAGTTGTTTCAGAAAGTCTTTCTGATCGGGGTTCAATGTTTGATTGATGGGAGAATTCTTGGCGTCGTTATTATTAAAAAATCCTACCCGCAATTTTGCTTTTTCTCCAAAGGTTGTTTCATTGGTGAGATAAATATTTGCATTGAGGTAATTGCGGTCCGCATATTCAAATTCAATCTGTATCCTTTTATCTTTCGTAATCATCCGCTTGGGAGTAAACGATACTTCCGCTGTATTATAATTAATAACATAATCCTGGTCCTCCCCCCGTTGCAAAAGTTCTCCGTCAATAAAAACGCGCTCGGTATTGGCCAGTACAACAAAAAAGAATTCATTATTGGCTCCCTCGAGCCGGTAAGGCCCCTGGTTTCCTTCCTGCCCCTGGAAAATATTTCGGGTAAATTTTCCTTTGGCAATGGATCCGCTTACCAGGGTGCGGGTGCTTGTTTTCTTTCCAATGGCATTGGTGGTTTCAAAAGCAACCCCTTGTAACCGCTTGTAAAAACTGAGAAAATAACTCTGTTGCTGCCTGATATCAATATCTCCCAAACTCAATTGCCAGTTTCTTTTTTTGAATTGTAAAAAAATACGGTCGAACTCATTCAATTGCTGCGTTGTTCCATCGGGTTGAATGGGAATATTGTTATCGGTAATAGCTGCGAGGATTTCAATACTATCGGCCAGGTAGCCACTCAACTGCAGGTTCAGGTTGGAAGTTATTACTGCATCCTGGCTGTTACCAAAAGATATTCCTCTTCCAAAACTTCCATTATAGGTAAGATTGCCGAAATTAAAAAAGCGATTATCCCGTTCTGTACCCCCGTAATCGGGAATGAAGGGCTTGCCCATAAAATTGTTCATTACGCTGTCAAAACTCATACGCTTGACGGAAGCATTTAAACGGGCCGGAAATACCCGGTAGCTTATGAGTACACTATCGAAAGGAGGTTTTTGTTTCCAGGTGAGTGTTGCGTTTACCCAATCAATAGTATAAAGACTATCGGGTACTCCCAAAATAGTTATTGTTTTAGGAACAATACTGAGCGTATCCAATGCAATCTGTTGATTGGTGGAAATAAATTTCTTGCGCAGGTTAGACAAAGGTTGATTAGTCCGCGGCGCCTGGGCGAAAGCAGTTATTAATCCCGCACTGAGTAAGCACAGCAGTATCAGCGATGTACGACGCAACAAAAAGCGGTTTAACTATAAGCGTTTAAAGTTAGGATTTATTGCGCTAACAGCCTGTTTTCATGTTGTTTATGCAAAAAAAGCTGATGATACATGACTATGCAGCATTCTTCCAAAAACAATTGTCAGCTATTGCATATGAAACTTAACCGAACCTTTGCATGGATCCTTTTTTTTATTACATCCGCCGGTTGTACCCAACGAGCTTATTACCAAAGTCCCATGCATGGTAATACAAACGGATACAAAGCTATGCCTCTTAAGAATGATAACTCCGGGCCCGCTTTTTACGCAGATCTTTCGCTTAGTACTGGCTGGGCTAACGAAAATCTAAAGGACAAACTGGTTGGCCTTTCAGGAGGCTTTCACCGGGCACATGCCTTTGGAAATTTCCAGGCATTTTATGGATCGAATGCCGTTTTTGGGAGATACCAGGTAGCAGCATTCTATCCCCAATTTGAAGATATCTTCTGGTATATAAATGGCAATCTCAATGATTCCCTTATCAATTCCCTGAGCGGCCCTAAAAGTTTTGCCAGCATAGGCTTGTTTGGGGGCATTAACCTGGTCCGTTCCTTTGTGAATGGCGGCGAATGGAGAGTGATCGGAGCCGAATTTGCGTGGCAGAATGAATGGGGAAACTATTATGATTTCAGAAATAAACTTCCAGTTACTGCGGCTAATATTAATGATTATAATCAGAACTATAGCACCATTTCTCTTACCAGCGATATTATAGCCAAACTCAAAAATGATGAAACCATTGGCTATAAAGTAGCGTTGGGTTTCCCTACAAGAAGATTAACGTATTTCAATACGGCCAACCAACCCAGCAAAATATTGCCGTATAATTTTTCGCAGACATTACATATGGGATTCAAAAAAATAAACCTTCATACCCAGGTAAACCTTGGGTACTATATGTTTAACATGCAGGTGGGACTCAGCTACCGTTTACGCTAACTGCATCTTCTTCGTATGCTTTTCTTCGAGGTATTCATCAAAGCTCATCAACTTATCAATGGTTCCATGGGGGGTCAATTCAATTACCCGGTTAGCCACGGTTTGCAGAAAAGTATGGTCATGCGAAGAAATCAGCACAATCCCTTTGAAATTGATCATGCTTTCATTGAATGATTGTATGGATTCCAGATCGAGATGGTTAGTGGGTTCATCCAGGACCACAACGTTAGGGTCTTGCAACATCATGCGGCTGATCATACAACGTACTTTTTCTCCCCCGCTTAACACCGATGTTTTCTTTAGTATTTCATCGCCGCTAAATAGCATTTTCCCTAAAAAGCCTCGCAGGAAGGGTTCATCCACATCGGTTACATGAGGGGGAACATACTGCCGTAACCAATCCATTAATGGCAAATCATTAGTAAAATATTGGGTGTTGTCGTTTGGAAGATACGCGGTGGTCACCGTTGTACCCCATTCATATTTTCCGCTATCTGCCTTCATTTCTCCATTGATAATATCAAAAAAAGTAGTGACTGCCATCTGGTCTTCGGCCACCACCGCAATTTTATCACCTTTATTTATCGTAAAATTGATATGCTTAAAGAGCACTTTGCCATCGGAGGATTTCGATAACTTTTCTACATTCAATATTTGGTTGCCTACTTCCCGCTGCTGCTTATATATGATACCTGGATATTTTCTGTTGGAAGGAGCAATGTCTTCGATTACTAATTTTTCCAATGCTTTCTTACGGGAAGTAGCTTGTTTACTTTTTGATGCGTTGGCACTGAAACGGGCGATGAAATCGAGGAGGTCCTTACGCTTATCTTCCGTCTTCCTATTCTTATCCGACATTTGGCGCGCCGCTAGCTGACTGCTCTCGTACCAGAAGGTATAGTTACCGGTATAAATTTTTATCTTTTGCCTGTCTACATCAGCCACATGAGTACATACCGCATCAAGGAAGTGACGGTCGTGCGAAACCACAATTACAATATTCTCATAATCGGCTAAAAAATTTTCCAACCAGGAAATGGTATCAACGTCCAGGTTATTGGTCGGTTCATCCAATAACAAAATATCGGGGTTACCAAATAACGCTTGTGCCAATAACACCCGCACTTTCATAGCCCCATTAATATCCTTCATCAAAGTACCATGCAACGCTTCCTCTACCCCGAGTTCACTCAGCATACTGGCCGCATCGCTTTCTGCGGTATAGCCACCCATTTCACCAAACTCACCTTCCAATTCGCCCGCGCGCAATCCATCTTCTTCACTAAAATCGGCTTTGGCATAAATAGCATCTCTTTCATGCATCACATCCCATAATTTCTTATGGCCCATCAGTACGGTGTTCAAAACAGTTATTTCGTCAAACTCAAACTGGTTTTGTTTCAGCACTGCCATCCGTTCGCCGGGAGTAATTTCTACGGTTCCTTTATTGGGTTCAATTTCTCCCGATAATATTTTCAACAAAGTGGATTTACCGGCACCATTGGCACCAATAACCCCGTAACAATTCCCTTTATTGAAACTAAGATTTACTTCATCGAACAATACCCGTTTTCCAAACGAAAGGGTAACATTATTCACTGCAATCATGCGCGCTGTTATTTTGAGGCGCGAAGGTATGGAAAAATGCCCGTTTTTTTAGTTTAAAGTTTATGGTTTATGGTTGCTTCTCCCGCGAAATTTCTGGTAAATAAAACCAACCATTAAGCATAGAGTTCACTGGTGTCTTTTTATTGAATTATTTAAAGAAATAAACAATTGATATGTAACCAAACTTGATGGCTGTAAAAACCAATAATTTTAGATAGCTACCAAATCAGCCGTGCGCCACAAACGATAAACTATTCAACTATCCCTTCCAATGCCAGCAAAAACGCAAACTCCAACGCTACTTCTTTCAGATAATCGAAACGTCCCGAAGCACCACCATGGCCCGCTTCCATATTAGTATGCAGGAGCAGCAGGTTATTACCCGTTTTCAATTCCCGCATTTTGGCAACCCATTTGGCCGGTTCAAAATATTGTACCTGGCTATCATGCAGTCCGGTAGTAACAAGCATGTTGGGATATTCTTTCTTTTCCACATTATCATAGGGAGAATACGATTTCATATAATCATAGGCTTCCTTGCTGGTGCGGGGATTACCCCATTCATCAAATTCGTTTGTGGTAAGTGGAATGCTTTCATCCATCATAGTAGTAATCACATCTACAAAAGGAACCGCAGCAATTACCCCATGCCAGAGATCGGGACGAACTGTTGCGATGGCTCCCATCAATAACCCACCGGCACTACCTCCCATCGCATACAGATGCTCTTTAGATGTATATTTTTCTTTTATTAAAAATTCTCCGCAATCAATGAAATCGTTGAAAGTATTTTTCTTCTTCAGCATCTTGCCATCTTCGTACCACTGCCGTCCCATTTCTTGCCCGCCCCTGACATGCGCAATAGCAAATGCGAAACCACGGTTCAGTAAACTTAGCCGGCTTGAATTAAACGAAGCATCCATGCTGGCACCATATGATCCATACCCATACATCAGCAGGGGAGATTGCCCCTCTTTTTTAAACCCTTTCTTGTACACGATGGATATGGGTACGCGGGCCCCGTCGCGCGCCGTGGCAAACAAACGATCCGTAACATATTCCTTTGCATCGTACCCACCTACTACTTCTACCTGCTTCATCAGCTTCTTTTCCTTCGAATCCATTCCATAATCATACGTTGAATTGGGCGTAGTAAGAGAGGTATAATTATACCGGAGAGTGGTTGCATTAAAATCCGGATTGGCGCCTACATACGCCGCATAGGCCGGCTCCCCAAAATCGAGATAGTGTTCCTGTGAAGAAGACAGGTTACGAACACGTATCTGCAATAACCCTTCTTTGCGCTCGGTAATTACCAGGTGATTTTTAAATACCTCAATTCCCTCCAACAGTACATCGGTACGGTGTGGAATCAGATCTTTCCAGTTTTCAACACCCGTTTTACCAACCGGAGTTTCCATTAATCGGAAATTCTTTGCCTCTTTATTGGTAACAATTAAAAATTTACCCCCCATATGATCTACCTGGTACAATACTTCTTTTAACCGGGGTTGAAAAATAGTGAATGCGTTATTGGGCTGATCAGCATCCAGGATCCTGATTTCAGAGGATAGTGTACCGCCGGAGTATATAATAATATATTTGTCAGATTTTGTTTTCCCAACTCCAATATAATTCGACTTGTCTTTTTCTTCATACACCACCGGATCCGTTTTTACCTCAGCCCCCAGCGTATGTCTTTTAATTTTTTCTGATAATAAAGTAACCGGATTAGTAACAGTATAGAACATGGTTTTATTATCGTTGCCCCATTCCGACCGCCCGGTGGCCGGGTATAGCGCGTCTTTAAAAATTTCTCCTGTTTCCAGGTTCTTTACGTAAATAGTATACTGGCGTCGCGAAACTGTATCAATACCATAAGCCAGCAGTTTGTTATCGGGACTCACATTAAATCCAACGGCCGAAAAATAATCGTGCCCCTCTGCCATTTTATTTACGTCCAGCAACAATTCTTCGGGCGCTTCCAGGCTACCCTTCTTCCGGCAATACGCGTAATATTGCTTTCCTTCTTCGTACCGGTTATAATAGAAATAACCGTTATTAAATACAGGCACCGTTTCATCTTTTTCTTTGATGCGGACCTTCATTTCATCAAACAATTTTTGCTGAAAAGGTTTAATGCCGATCATCATACTGTCGAGATAAGCATTCTCCGCTTTCAAAAAATCCACGACTTTATTACTATCAGGTCCTTTTTTGAAATAATCATTCATCCAGTAATAATCGTCCGTTCTCTTATCGCCGTGCAGGCCCACATCAAAAGGCTTTTTATCGGCTACCGGAGGTTTACTGCCTGTCGGCCATTGAAAGGGTTGTTTACTCATTTTTTCTGTTTGGTTACAGGCTGAAAGCAGCGCTGCGGATAAAAGCAAAGCAAGCTGAATTCTCATAAAAATAAAATTATCGCTCAATATACAAATTACCTGCATTTCATTAATACCGTTGATGGATTGAGGGAGGCGGTAGGTGGGAGGTGGAGATAGGAGTCGGGAGGCGGAAGGCTGGAGTTGTCTGTAGTATTAAACTGATTCATTTCTTAAGTATCCCGCATCCAGCATTCCATATCCCATATCCAGTATTCAGAATCCAGCATCCACCAAAGCTCATCACTTATCAATTCTCCCTATCCACATTTCCATTAAATTCGTATTTCTCAAATCGAAAGTATGAGTCATAAATCAATTGTACTATTCTTTTTTGTTACCGGATTTTTACAATCTCTTTTTTCACAGGACGAGCCTAAACGATATGCGGCTGACCGCATCCGGTATTCCAAAGAGGTTGCTTATGAAAACGATTTTGTTTTTTCCATTGGCGCTAATGCCGATTTATCGGTAGGCGACTGGAAGAAGTTCAGCAATTTTGGCCTTGGCCCGGAAATGGGCGGCTGGTTTCACTTCAACGACAAATGGACCATCAGTGGACGGGTTGGATTTAACCGTTGGTTTGGTAAACAGTATGTGCGGGCTGGTTTTCCCGGTATTAAATATGAAAATCAATCGCAATGGTATGGATACGCAGGTGCCCGGTATAACTTTACGCAAACCTGGTGGATCAATCCGGAAATTGGTTACTCGCATATCACTTTTGATCAGAAAAAAGAAGGCGGTTTTACCTGGGGGCTTGCTGCCGGGGCCGACATTTACGGAGCAGGTAGCGTAATAGGGTTGGGAATCGGATACCAGCAAATGAATTTTGATAACCAACCCCACAACCAGGTAGGTTTAAGATTGCGTTTTTATATCGGGGTAGAAAGAGAGAAGTATGATGAGAGCGAACATTGAATAATCTAATGTGCAAATGAGCAAATGTGCAAATGTGCAAATGAGCAAATGTGCGGATTTAATAATGCGGATATTTCAGTACTGTCTCCTATTCGCCACTTCATTATTTGTCCATCGTCATCCCCGCCATAAAATATTCCTGGTTCAACCGGGCAATATTCGTGATAGAAATTTCTTTTGGACAAACCGCTTCGCAAGCACCAGTATTAGTACAGGCCCCAAATCCTTCCTTATCCATTTGCGCCACCATATTAATTACCCGATTCTTACGCTCCGGCGCTCCCTGGGGTAATAAAGCTAGGTGAGAAACCTTGGCAGACAAGAATAACATAGCAGAAGAGTTTTTACAAGCTGCCACGCAAGCACCACAACCAATGCAGGAAGCAGCAGCAAAAGCGGCATCTGCCTTATCTTTATCAACGGGCGTCGAATTGGCATCAACCGCATTGCCGGTATTTATAGAAATATAGCCCCCTGCCTGGATAATGCGGTCAAAAGAAGATCGGTCAACCATTAAATCTTTTATCACCGGAAAAGCATTGGCCCTCCATGGTTCCACTACAATAGTATCTCCTTCATGGTAGGCACGCATATGTAACTGGCAAACCGTATTTGCATGCCAGGGACCGTGCGGGCGTCCATTTATATACATGGAACACATACCGCAAATACCTTCCCGGCAATCGTGATCAAAAGCAATGGGATCTTTTCCTTCGCGGATCAACCGTTCATTCAGCACATCAATCATTTCCAGGAATGACATTTCAGTAGAAATATCATTCACATCATAGGTTTCAAAATTTCCAGCCGATTTACTGTTCCGCTGACGCCACACTTTGAGTTTAATATTGATAGTCTTATGTTCCATAGTCGATGCTATTCGCTTATTAAATTATTTGTATGATCGTTGAGATGGTTTCGCCACATCAAATGTCAATTCCTCTTTATGCAGGTCCCATTTATGATCCCCTTTATATTCCCAGGCAGCAACATATGAATAGTTGGCATCATCTCTTTTAGCTTCGCCTTCCCCGGTTTGCATCTCCTCTCTAAAATGTCCACCGCAGCTTTCGTTCCGGTTGAGCGCATCAATACACATGAGTTCGCCTAATTCAATGAAATCGGCCACACGGTTGGCCTTATCCAATTCAGGATTGGTTTCATTTACCTCTCCCGGAATACGGAGATCGCTCCAGAATTCTTTCTTTAATTCCTTTAACTCGTCTATGGCCTGCCTCAATCCTTCCGCGTTGCGCGCCATGCCACACTTATCCCAAATTATTTTACCTAAGCGCTTATGAAAACTTTCTACTGTTTGAGTTCCTTTAATACTCATCAATTGAGAAATTCGGTCAGCCACTGCTTTTTCTGTTTCTGCAAAAGCAGGGTGATCGGTAGAAATTGCATTGGTCCTTATTTCATCGGCGAGATAATTACCAATAGTGTACGGAATAACAAAATAACCATCGGCCAATCCCTGCATTAATGCGGAAGCACCCAACCTGTTCGCACCGTGATCACTGAAATTTGCTTCTCCCAATGCATACAAACCGGGGATATTAGTCATCAACTCATAATCAACCCACAACCCACCCATAGTATAATGCACCGCAGGATAAATGCGCATGGGAATTTCGTAGGGGTTTTCACCGGTAATCTTCTCATACATATCGAAGAGGTTACCATATTTTTCTTTCACAACCTCTTTCCCCAATTTGGTTATGGTACCTGCATCTGCATTATCCAATCCATGCTTACCAATTTCTATTTTACCATACCGCTGAATGGCATCGGTATAATCCAGGTAAACCGCCTGTTTGGAAGTACCCACTCCATAGCCGGCATCGCATCTTTCTTTGGCAGCGCGCGAAGCAACGTCCCGGGGCACCAGGTTCCCAAACGCGGGGTATCTTCTTTCCAGATAATAATCTCTTTCTTCTTCCGGAATATCCGTGGCCTTGCGGCTGTCGCCTTGTTTTTTCGGAACCCATATTCTTCCATCGTTCCTCAGCGATTCAGACATCAATGTTAACTTGCTTTGATGATCACCACTTACCGGGATGCAGGTGGGGTGTATCTGGGTAAAACATGGATTGCCAAAATAGGCTCCTTTGCGATGTGCTTTCCAGATGGCCGTTACGTTACATCCCATAGCATTGGTAGAAAGATAAAAAACATTACCATACCCGCCGCTGCACAACAATACCGCATGACCGAAATGTCTTTCCAGTTCACCTGTTACCAGGTTCCGGCAAATTACTCCGCGGCATTTGCCATCAATCATTACTATATCGAGCATTTCATGACGCGTATACATTTTTACATTTCCCAGCGACACCTGGCGCTCCAGCGATTGATACGCTCCTATTAATAATTGCTGACCAGTTTGACCGGCCGCATAAAATGTTCGCTGCACCTGGGTACCCCCGAAGGATCGGTTGCTCAATAATCCACCATATTCCCTGGCAAATGGTACTCCCTGTGCCACGCACTGATCAATAATATTGGCGCTTACTTCTGCCAGCCGGTGTACGTTGCCTTCCCTTGCCCGATAGTCGCCGCCTTTAATAGTATCATAAAACAACCGGAAGACGCTGTCGCCATCATTCTGATAGTTTTTCGCTGCATTAATACCTCCCTGGGCAGCGATACTATGTGCCCGTCGGGGAGAATCCTGGAAACAAAAGGCTTTCACTTTATAACCCAGTTCACCCAGCGCGGAAGCCGCCGAAGCCCCTGCCAAACCAGTACCGATAATGATGATTTCCAGTTTGCGTTTATTAGCCGGATTAACCAGTTTGCAATGACCTTTGTAATCGACCCATTTCTGATCTAATGGGCCTGCGGGAATTTTTGAATTAACCATAATTAATGTGCAGATTAGTAACTGTGCAGATGTGCAGATGAAGCAACCAGCACCTTTTAAGAAATATTTTTTTTAACTCATTCCTGATTGGTCTACTCTATTCATTTTTGGAAATAAAATCATAATTAATTAAAAATTACAAATAAGCGGGAACCCATTTGCTCATCTTTACATTTTCTAATTTGCATTCATTACCCCACCCAACCCAACTTCATACTCAATGGCATAAGCGCAAAAATAAAAGGTACCACAATAGAATAGGCAAACCCTGCCGCATTGACCAGTTTAATATACCGGGTGTTACTCAGCCCCAGGGTACGGAACGCACTTTGAAACCCATGCAGCAAATGGTAGGTAAGCGAAATACATCCCAATACATATACAATAACTACCCACCATTCACTAAAAGTCACTTTCATCAGATTAAACAAATTATGACCTACCCGCTGGTTACTCATAACATAGGGCTCTTCCAATCCTGCATGCGTAAAACGGGAAGGTATCCAGAAATGCCACCAGTGGAGAATAAGAAATAGTAACAGTAATGTACCCAACAATCCCATCGACCGGCTATACCATTTGCTGCCTTTATTGCCCATTTGTACGGCATACCCCTGCGCCCGCTTACTGCGGTTTTGAAACTCGAGCAGCAAACCCTGGATAATATGAATAAAAAATCCCAGAAATAACACTACTTCCATAATACGGATAAGCACCATACTTCCCATGAAATCGGCGGCCCTGTTGAACATATCGCCATCATCAGCCGGGTCAATCATAGACAAATCCTTAAAAATACAGGCATTTACTCCTACGTGGATTACCAGGAAAGAAATAAGAAAAAGCCCCGTCAGGCCCATGATAAATTTTTTACCTACTGAGGAGGTGAAGAGTTCAGACCATTTCATGAGAATGAAGTTTGACTTTTAGGTGTTCTCTTTTTCAATAACAAATAACCGGGAGAACTGTTGTGAATGAAGCGTCTAAGTTTTCACGCAAAAATAAAGCAGCAAGGTCAAACTTCATATAATACATATAATTTTATCTTTCAATGGCTCAAAATCGGGCCGGTGTATGAATAACCACCGTTATCTTCTGCTTATTTCAAAATCCCTATCTTAGCCAACCAATTTCAACCGCATGAGACAAGAAGAGGACTTTGATGCTAACCTGGCTGGCGATGATGGACACAGCGATGAAACAAGAACAAGTTGGTTCAAACGTATCAAGAAAGGCATTCTCACCAGTACGGCTGAAAAAAAGGAGACCCCCGAAGGCCTCTGGAGCAAATGCCCTGAATGCGGTTTTATTTGTACCGTTACTGAGTTAAGGGAAAACTTATTTGCCTGCCCTAAATGCAATCACCATCACCGGATTGGTAGTGCGGAGTATTTCGAAATCATTTTTGACAACAATGACTTTGAGGTGATGTTCGAAAGTATCCGGGCCAAAGATTATTTGGGATTTACTGATCTCAAATCTTACCAGAAAAGACTGGAAGAAAACTGGAACAAAACCGAAATTACTGACTCCATTCGCATTGCTTCCGGAACAGTAAAAGAAAACCCCCTGGTAGTGGCCTGTATGGATTTTGAATTCATTGGCGGATCATTAGGAAGCGTAATGGGCGAGCGAATATCCAGGGCAGCTGATTATTGCATTTCTACCCACACTCCCCTGCTTATTATTTGCAAATCCGGGGGAGCCCGAATGATGGAAAGCGCGTTTTCCTTAATGCAATTAGCTAAAGTTTCGGGTAAACTTTCACAACTTACCGACGCGAAAATTCCTTATATATCATTATTAACCGATCCTTCCTTCGGGGGAATTTCTGCATCTTTTGGAATGTTAGGAGATTTAAATATTGCTGAACCCGGCGCGCTGATTGGATTTGCCGGCCCCCGGGTGATCCGCGAAACTATCAAGAAAGATCTGCCTCCCGGTTTTCAGCGAAGTGAATTCTTACTGGATCACGGGTTTCTCGACTTCATCGTTCCCCGCAAAGATCTAAAAGACAAGCTCGCAACATTATTATCGCTGTTTAAGAACTAGACGGATAATCCAGAATGAAGATTAAAAAAATAATATTGCATATTGTACTCCCGCTGTTGGCGGGAGTTTTTATTTATATTCTCTTTCGGAAACCCCTAACAATTTTACATACCCTTTTTTCTATTCATAAAACCTTTATTCCTCCCGCTCCTTTTCCCGGTAATCAATTTCTTTTATTCCGCTTTCCTGATATGTGCTGGGCTTAGGCCTTACCCTCCAGCCTTATTTTATTGACTGGAGTTAATAAATATATATGCGCGGTTATAAGCATCTTGTTTTTGTCTTTATTTGAATTTAACCAGGCGGCCTGGCTTTGGCAACATTTTGATACCCTCGATTACACACGAATGAATGTTGCCAATTTACTGGCTGTTGTGTTTATAAAAAAATGAAAAGCTTTCTTAAGATAACCGCTGTTTTAGTATTCTTTTATTTTATAGGTACGGCCACTTCTATGGTAAAAAAACGGGACTACCCATGCGGTTTCCAATTAAATATTTTTCTGAACAATGATACCACCGTACGATCTTATTATTCATCGGCTCATAATGACACAATTGTAATAAGTGCCTTTAAAGACTCGTTGTGGGAAACTAAATCGGAAGCCATTTGTAAACTATTGAAAGATAGCTGCAATATTTCCGGGTATAAAATAATGGTGATTGATACTACCAATGACCCGGCTTCCTGGAACACTCCTTATGGTAAACAGATTTACTTGCGCCAATGTCCTTAAATTTGCTTCTATTTTTATACCAGGATGTCTATTCAGAACCGCTCGGCCTATCACGATTATATTATTGAAGACAAATACGATGCTGGCATTGTATTAGCCGGCACCGAGGTGAAATCAATCCGGGAAGGAAAAGTAAGTTTCGCAGACAGCTTCTGCATTTTTGATAAAGGAGAACTCTGGCTCCGCAACCTGCATATTGCCGAATACCGGTTCGGAACCGCCAACAACCATATGGCGGTTCACGATCGTAAACTGCTCCTCACCAAAAGAGAATTGCGTAAGCTGGAAGCCAAAACAAAAGAGAAAGGGTATTCTATTATTCCGCTTAAAATATTCTTTAATGAAAAAAGCCTGGCCAAAGTAGAGATCGGACTGGGTAAAGGGAAAAAAATGCATGATAAACGCGATAGCCTCCGGCAAAAAGATGCCGACCGGGAGATGAAACGGTTTCTGAAATAAATGAATAGTTCAAGGAAAATCTTCAATAGTTTGATGCCGGTTTACGTTCCATTTTCGGATAAAAATATTATAAAGTCTCCCTGAATTTAAGTGAGCTTACACCTTATTCCCTCCCCCTCAAACCCTTCCTAAAGTTTAACAACTACAAACTACCATCTGCAAACTACCAAACAACTTCTGGCTTGATTTTTTCTGTTATCTTCACATATGCTGCGACTATTTATTTCCTTTTTCATCCTTATTTCTGCCAGCCGTTCGTTGGCGCAGTCTGTAACCGGCTCCTGGTATGGGAAAGCAGATGTTAACTCGGGCAATAGTGCCAATAATTATTTGACGGAACTGATTCTTCGCCAAAAAGGCGATGAGGTAGAAGGCGTGTTTGGGTACTATTTCAAAGACAGTTACCAAAGTTTTTTTATACGGGGCACCTACGATAAGAACACCCGCGAGGTACATATAAAGAATATGCCGGTATTGCATTACAGGGGACCCACCAATGGCATTGAATGCCCGATGAACTTTTTAGGAATCCTGATGGTATCAACGGTAAAGAGTACGCTCAATGGTTATTTCTACAGCGATGATAAATACAAGTATACCTGTCCGGAACTTCGGGTAACAATGAATGTTGATATATCCGAAAATAACCAGGACAGTATTTTAAAAAATACCGTGACCGGTAAAAAATTTTGGAAACCGCAGGAGGAAGATTTCATTGTTACCAATGTCAGCAATGACAAACCGGTTACGATAGCGGCGGATGCCATGAACGAAAAAGCAGTGGATAAGCTAAGTGCCGCAGCGGAAAAAAAGCTGGTGCAGAAATTTGAAAAGCGGATAAACACCTACAGTAAAGACCTCGAAATTGAAGGCGATTCAGTACGCATCAGTTTTTATGATAATGGTGATGTAGATGGCGATATCATCAGTGTTTTTCTCAATAAAAACCCGGTATTGGTAAAACAGGAACTTAGTACCCGGTCATTAAATATTTACCTGGCACTAGACAGTACCAAAGAGTATAATGAAGTTAGCATGATGGCCGAAAACTTAGGCAAATACCCACCGAATACCGCTTTAATGGTGATAAGTGATGGCACTAACCGCTATGAAGTGTATTTATCCAGCAGTCTCACGCAAAACGCGGCTATACGATTGAAGCGAAAGAAGTAATTGGGAATTTGGAATTTGGAATTAGGGGGAAAAATGCTGAGATTCTGATATTTCCAAAAATTCAAGTAAGGTTTTGCTATTAGTTTTTATGCAGTAATATTACCCGATCTTCAATAATAAATTTAAATAAGGTCCTGAATAATATCTTCTTTGCGCTCTTTGCGGGAACCCTGGCGAACTTTGCGTTCCTTATATTCACCTAAATGCCAAAACCAAATTACCAGTGATTGGCAACCAATTCCTAATTACTATATTTTATTAGCGGTATTCTGAAAATTATATGATTGACAAAGCGGTCAACAATACCCGGTTTCAAAACTTTCAACTTCCCTACTCAAACAATTCCGGTTGTTTATTTGCCCCTGTTGGTTTTACCCATTCCATCTGCAGGCTCTTGCTAAAATCGACCAGTTTTGCTCCTACTGTTTTCCATGCGCTCACCTCTACCACTTTAGCAATCTTAAATTTCGCTTTGCGGATCTGTTCGCCACGGCCCTGCTGCACCGCTAATACCGGTTCCTCATCCGTACTTACCGCTTCAACATAATTACCTTCTCCTTCCTTGATAAAGAAAAATTTATTCCGAAGAGTAGTAGTTTCAATCTTGAATCTCTTTACATTAAACTGGAGGTTTTTCTTATCCAGGTAGATGGCCGACACAATTTTTTCGGGGTTGAACTTTTCAATGAGCAATACTTTTTCGGCATCAAATTTCTGGGTTAATTCCTGGTCGGTAATTTCATAATTGCCGTCATTATAAAAAACAGCAATCTTATCTTCCGGGGCAAACCCACCCAGGTATAATCCCTTTTGTTCGGTGTTTAACCTGCCAAACTGGTCATCAAACCAAAGTTTCTTACCACTTAAGGTAGATCGTCCGGCCTCTTTTAGTTTGACCGATTTAATGGGATACTTGGTAACCTGGTTACCCATACTTCCCCGTCCTTTAATTTCCAGCTCCTCAAAATAAAAATCAAACTCTTTGATACGGGCGCTGCAGGCCGGACTTAATACCACTTTCACCACTTCTGCTTCGCCATTAGGATTAACAGTGAAGTAATGCACCTTACTCTTCTCGTCGCCGCGGGTGAGGTCGTATTCTTTATCCCGGGTAATTCCGGTAACATTAAAGCGCTTGGCATAACTGATACCTCCTTTTCCATCAGCGTAGATCATATTATACGTAGTGCGTTCATCATTCTTTTGAAAAATCGCCACATGTATAATATCCTTCCCGATATAAGCCTTCTCTCCCACTTTAACCACTTTCATCAAACCCCGCTTGGTGAATACAATTATATCATCCAAATTGGAACAATCCAATACAAACTCATCCTTCTTTAAGCCAGTACCTACAAATCCATCTTCCCGGTTCACATATAATTTTGCATTGGCAATGGCCACCTGCTTGGCCTGGATGGCTTCGAATAATTTAATTTCAGTTTTGCGTTCTCGTCCTTTACCGTATTTAGTCAGCAATCCTTCATAATAGGCCACCGCAAAATCTACGAGGTTGGCCAAATTAAACTTCACTTGTTTTATCTCTGCTTCCAGGCCCTTGATCTGGTCATTCAGTTCATCGATATCCAATTTATAAATACGACGAACCGGTTTCTCCGTCAGTTTCACAATGTCTTCGCGGGTAATATCTCTTTTAAATTGCTTACGAAACGGTACAAAAGCTTCGGCAATGGCAATCAAAACTTTTTCCCAGGTAGCATGCTTCTTTTCTAATTCTTTATAAATTTTTTCTTCAAAGAATATTTTTTCCAGCGAAGTAAAATGCCATTTCTCCTGCAGCTCGGCCAATTTTATTTCCAGTTCCCGTTTCAATAACTGTTTGGTATTGTCGACCGATGTTTTCAGCAACTCAGAAACTCCCAGGAACTGCGGCTTCTGGCCGGCAATTACACAGGCATTGGGTGAAATACTCACCTCGCAATCGGTAAAAGCATACAACGCATCAATAGTTATATCGGGAGAAATACCCGCTGCCAGTTCGATATGTATTTCGATATTCGCGCCCGTATAATCCGTAACTTTTTTGATCTTGATCTTTCCCTGGTCATTTGCCTTAACAATGGAATCCATCAACTGTGTGGTGGTTACTCCATACGGCACATCTTTAATAATCAATGTTTTCTTGTCCAGCTCTTCAATTTGTGCCCGAACCCTCACTTTTCCGCCCCGTTTTCCTTCATTGTAATTGCTTACATCAATCATACCGCCCGTCTGGAAATCGGGGAACAATTCGAAGCGTTTGCCTCTCAAATGTTTTATGGAAGCTTCTAATAACTCGCAAAAATTATGTGGTAAGATTTTGGTTGATAACCCTACGGCAATTCCATCGGCCCCTTGCGCCAATAATAAAGGAAATTTCATCGGAAGGGTGACCGGTTCGTTTTTTCGGCCATCATAACTCAATTGCCAATCGGTGGTCTTTGCATTGAACGCCACTTCCAGGGCGAGTTTCGACAAACGCGCCTCAATATATCGCGCAGCCGCTGCATCCATCCCGGTACGAACGTCGCCCCAGTTACCTTGCGTTTCGATTAATAAATCTTTCTGCCCGAGATTGACCAGGGCATCTCCGATACTGGCATCGCCATGCGGATGATATTGCATGGACTGGCCGATGATATTTGCCACTTTATTGAAACGGCCATCATCCATTTCTTTCATAGCATGTAATATGCGGCGTTGCACCGGCTTCAACCCGTCTTCTATTGCCGGCACGGCCCGTTCCAGTATTACATACGAAGCGTAATCGAGAAACCAGGTTTTATATTGACCCTGTATCCCATTTTCATTATCAAAAAAACTTTCTTTCTTTTTTGCCGCACTCATAATTTTTATTTCCTGTTAGTCCGATTTGTGTGTAGTTGAATCCTTCAAAAAGTTTTAGCCCATATTCAAAAAAGGATCTATCAACGAATGGCCGGGTAAAATAATATCAGCAAAACAAACAGTATGATTATCAAAACAAAATCAGTCAATAATTAAAAGCGCTGCAAGTCCCTGCTGATGAAAAATAGTATACGCAGCCGATCCGATTTTCTTCCAGGCGGTGCATATTTCTTATCCTGCAGCATTATAGTTCAGAGATCTCTACCTGCTGGGCCGTTTTCTGTTTCACCTCAAAATCTTTCCAGCCCTTGGTAATATCACCCGTAACTTCAATTTTTCCTTCCCCAATCAATTCCTTCATCCTCCACATAATAAATACATCTCCTGTCTTAACCTTCATCCTATGTAAGGTATTCGACAACACCCGCCAGGCTTTTTGCCATTCACCGGTTATGTTCTTAATTATTTCGCTGTCATAAAATGTTACATCTTTACCTGCAATCTTTTTACCCCCTTCCAGGATACGGACCATCGCGTTCTCTTCACTCAATTTTTTCCATTCATCGGGATCCAATTCAAATTCGCTGAGTGTAATGGCCCGGGCGAGTCGTTTTGCTTTTACCGCTTCCTTCGGTAAAATATCATGCACTTTTGCCGGATAAAACAACTGCCCCTTTTCATTAATGAATGGTAAATTATTAAGATACAGAACCATCAACCTTCCCTGGAAAGAACGTAACTGCGGCATCAGCCAATAATAACCCGTTACATCATGCTGGTTTTGGCCCATCCATATCCAGGCTTCTTCTGCAGCATGATCATCCAACCACCGGCGAATCGATTTTACTGTTTCCCGGTCATCAAAACTTCCTACTATCTCACTGCCATAGGGCGAGTCTTTTAACAGTTCCCGCCACCAATCTTCTCTCGATTTCCATCCTTCATCAGTATCTATTGCAGCCAACGGGCCTACTCCCCAATCATCTTTTATTTCAAAAATTTCGCCCCGCAAACCTTCGTCCAGTTCCATCGCTTTTTTTAGAACGTCTACATCGGCTGCTTGAAAAACAATGTGTATCATACAGAGAACAGAGTTTAGAATAAAGAACACAGAATTCAGAATACAGAACTCAGAATATTAGATACAGAATTATCCTATTTGAGAGCCTTGCCAAATAATCTCATAATAGCCAACTATCAGCGTCCAACTGCAAACCTGCCTATTGTCAAACATCAAGCCGCCTCATCTGCCAGGTCAACTTCCACTTTCAAATTATTGATAATAAAATCCTGCCGTTCGGGACTGTTCTTCCCCATATAATATTCCAGCAACTGTTGTATATGTGTATCGGGCAGTAGCATCACGGGGTCTAACCGCATCTCCCGGCCAATAAAACGACCAAACTCATCAGGTGATATTTCACCTAATCCTTTAAACCGCGTGATCTCGGGTTTACTTCCCAACTTTTTTATAGCTGCCTGCTTTTCCTTTTCATCATAGCAATAAATAGTTTCCTGTTTATTTCTCACCCGGAACAAAGGCGTCTGTAATATATACACGTGCTGGTTTTTCACCAGGTCGGGGAAGAATTGTAGAAAGAAGGTCATCAATAATAACCGGATATGCATTCCATCCACGTCGGCATCGGTAGCCACCACAATATTATTATACCGCAGGTCCTCGTATCCTTCCTCAATGTTCAATGCATGCTGCAGCAGGTTGAATTCTTCGTTTTCATAAACCACCTTCTTGGTTAATCCAAAACAGTTCAGTGGTTTTCCGCGCAAACTAAATACAGCCTGCGTTTCTACATTTCGTGCCTTGGTAATGGAACCGCTCGCACTATCCCCTTCCGTAATAAAAATGGTACTCTCCTTCGCTTTTTCCAAAATGGTATCTTTTTCTTTACCGGTTGGTTCATCGTTATAATGGTATCGGCAGTCGCGCAATTTCTTATTATGCAGGTTCGCCTTCTTGGCTCTTTCATTCGCCAATTTTTTAATACCGGCTAATTCCTTTCGCTCGTGCTCATTTTGTTCAATGCGTTTTTTAAGCGCTTCCGCTACGGCAGGATTTTTATGAAGATATAACTCAAGATCTCTTCCCAGGAAATCGCCGACAAAATTTTTCATGGTGGCACCGCCTTCCGATACAGTAAAGGAACCCAGTTTGGTTTTTGTCTGGCTCTCAAAAACGGGCTCCTGCACTCTCACGGAAATCGCCGCGCTGATGCTACCGCGTATGTCTGATGCATCATAATCTTTTTTATAGAATTCGCGGATGGTTTTTACATACGCTTCTTTGAAGGCAGCCAGGTGGGTACCCCCCTGCGTAGTAAACTGTCCGTTTACAAACGAATAGTATTCTTCGCCGTATTGATTTTCATGCGTAATGGCTACTTCTATATCATCACCTTTCAGGTGAATGATCGGGTAACGCAATTCGTCTTCATTGGTATTGCGTTGCAGCAAATCGAGCAAGCCATTTTTCGAAATATATTTCTTACCATTGAAATTCAGGACCAACCCGGCATTCAGGAAGCAGTAGTTCCACAATTGCTTGTCGAGGTACTCGTGGATATAATGAAAATTCTTAAAGACTGATTCATCCGGAATAAACGTAACCAGGGTACCATTTTCTTCGGTTGTCTTAACTTCTTTATGCTCTTTCTTTAATATTCCTTTTTCAAACTCCGCTGTTTTTTCTTTGCCTTCCCGAAAAGCCGTTACTTTAAAATAACTGCTCAACGCATTCACGGCCTTGGTACCTACCCCGTTCAATCCAACCGCTTTTTGGAATACCTTACTATCGTACTTGGCACCGGTATTAATCTTGCTTACTACATCAACCACTTTCCCCAAGGGAATTCCCCGGCCATAATCGCGGATGGAGACCGACCCTTTTTCAATAGTTATATCTACCTCCTTACCATAACCCATAGTATGCTCATCGATACAGTTGTCGATCACTTCTTTCATCAGAACATATATTCCATCATCCGGACTGCTTCCATCGCCCAGTTTTCCGATATACATTCCCGGCCGCAAACGAATATGCTCGCGCCATTCAAGTGTTTTTATACTGTCTTCGTTATAATCAAACAGGTTCGTATCTTTTTCTTTTTCCTTTGCCATGGTATGTTCTTAGACTACTGTTTGGTGCTGTTTAATTAGTCGGGAAGTCCGTTAGTCCGAAAGTCGGAAAGCCTACTTACCAAAGACAGGATCGGCACAATCACCCATAATTTATGGTGTTTTTCTTCCGGACTTTCGGACTTTCGGACTTGCTGACTTTCCGACTCCCCAACTCCCAATCGGACAAATATACCAAAACACGACCTGCCTGTCAGATTGGTAGTTATTAACGATTGTGGATAACAGGATCGGTTGAAAATAAATAAATTCAAAATGATCGATCTCAATTTTTCCCGGATTACTTATTGCTATCCATTTGGCAGGAGGATTTTTTTAAAATTCATTTACATTCGTATTCTTTATTTCTGTTCGGAATATGCCGGAATACAAAACGATTCACCCCAAAACACGCAAGGCCTGGCGGCAATGGCTGGAAAAAAATCATCTTTCCTCCCCGGGCATTTGGCTTATTTATTACAAAAAGAAAACCGGTAAACCACAGGTGAGTTACGATGCGTCGGTGGAAGAAGCCCTTTGTTTTGGATGGATAGATAGTTTGCCCCGGAAACTCGATGCCGAAAGAGCTATGTTGAAATTTACGCCCCGTAAACCTAAAAGTGTATGGAGTGATCTGAATAAAAAAAGAGTGAAGCGACTGATAGAAAATAAATGGATGACCGAAGCCGGATTGGATAAAATTAAAAAAGCAAGAAAAGACGGGTCATGGAATATATTGAAGAGTACCAATTACCAGGCAGATACGAATGAGTTACCGGCCGATTTACAAAAAGCATTGGCGGGTAGCAACAAAGCCCTGGAAAATTTTTTATCCTTTACAAAGGGATATCGTCGTCAATTTTTATTCTGGATTGATAGTGCCAAAAGATCCGAAACGAGAATTGCCCGGATTCAACAAACGGTATTAATGGCCACTGCCAATAAAAAACCCGGACCTTCGGGATTTAAATTATAAAATGAATGCCAGTAAACTGATTGAAATAGATAATCTTTTTGCCAAGCAGGCGGGGGCTACAGTGCTACAAAATATCAATCTTATTATTAATGAGGGTGAACAATGGGCGCTGCTGGGCAGCAGTGGAAGTGGTAAAACAAGCTTTGCACAAGCGATAACCGGAAAATTATTTTATAGCGGTCACATTCATTTTTATTTAAACGGAACCATTGAATTAGTCGAGCAGCAACATCGCTTTCGGACCTTGTCCAACACCACCGACTTTTATTACCAGCAACGGTTCCAATCACAGGATTCAGAAGAT
The DNA here is from genome assembly GCA_031360425.1 of Chitinophagaceae bacterium. GTDB lineage: Bacteria > Bacteroidota > Bacteroidia > Chitinophagales > Chitinophagaceae > Endoryza. Next base: position 32,789 of record JANMBO010000056.1, read on the forward strand.
TCTCTTACCGTTGAACAGGAATTGCAGCCCTTTCTGCAGCATTACCGGGAAGAAGCAGCGCAGTACATACAACTATTAAAACTGGATACCGTTTGGGACGAACCGCTGATTCAGTTGTCTAATGGAGAGAACAAACGCCTTCAATTGGCTAAAGCCCTGTTGCAACATCCGGCGATGCTGATCCTTGACAATCCCTTTACGGGGCTGGATGATTCGGGAAGAACTTTGTTGCACCAGATTATTAATAGTATCGCCGGCAAAGGCATGCATTTATTATTAATTACCAGTCCGGAAGAAATCCCCGACTGCATCACGAATGTAGCGGTGTTGGAAAAGGGCCGCTTACTATTTTCCGGCAGCAGAAAAGATTACCGAAAACAAAATTTCCAAAAAGAAGAGCAAACATTATTATCAGCCCAGCAAATAGCATTACTGGCACCAGCCAATAAACTCCAATTTGTAACCGCGGTCAACATGGTGAATACAAACATCCGGTATGGTGATAAAATAATACTGGATAACATTAACTGGGAGATACAAAAAGGAGAACGATGGAGTGTAAGCGGACCGAATGGAGCGGGAAAATCTACCTTGCTTAGTTTAATTACCGCTGATAATCCGCAAGCATACGCCAATGAAATCTATTTGTTTGATAAAAGACGGGGCCGTGGGGAAAGTATCTGGGATATCAAAAGAAATATCGGGCTGGTATCACCCGAAATGCATTTGTATTTTCCCCACACATCTACTTGTTATGAGGTAATTGCTTCGGGATTGTTTGACACGGTTGGCTTGTTCCGAATGTTATCGGAAGAGCAGCAACATCAGGTGCAGGAATGGATCGGGATTTTACAATTGAAGGAGGTAGCACATAAAACATTACAGCAAATTTCGATGGGTCAGCAACGGATGGCACTATTGGCAAGAGCATTGGTCAAAAATCCGCCATTGCTTGTATTAGACGAGCCCTGCCAGGGATTGGATAATGAGCAGATCAGCTATTTCAATTCACTGGTGGATCAGTTATGCAGCAGCTTCAATACCACGCTCATTTATGTAAGTCATTACCAGCAGCAATTGCCCGGCTGTATTGATCATTATTTACAGTTGGAAAGGGGCAGCATTAAATACTCCTTTTTGCAAAAGTAATATCTCTAGTTTTAAATGGTCGAATTTCGGGGGAGCTTACAAAGCAATACTTTATTGGCAACTATTTAGAATGAGAATCAATTTCCTTTTTTATTTTTTTCATAATAACGTCAATCTGGTCTTCTGATACAATATCAATTTTTGTTTTTGCAGTTGACTTTGATTTGATTTTCTTGGTAATGAATTTACTCAATTCTTCATGGTCATGAGGCAAGACACTAAGGAGATATATGTGCAAATTTTCTTTTGAACTATTTAATTCATCCAACTTGCCCACCCATTTGTATACTTTATTTTTTATTGTATCGCTTCTTGTAAGATTGAAAGAAACAGTCTCAAAACAATTCCAAACCCCATTCTTCCATGCCTTGTCAAACTCAATCTCATCGTTTTGAGTTGTTACTTTATGATGGTTCAGATGTACGGAAATTCCATAATCATCAAAATGTTTTTTATAGATTTTCTGCCAAACTTCTTTATCTTTTCTAACCTCATCATCCTCGACATCTAAATGTAAGTTGATAAACCTTGAAAATAGATCAGTTACTGTCGCGCCAACTTCAATATCCAGGCATTTCTTTGTTTCAGAAAACACTAAGGAGCTGTCGTCTTTTGGTAAAATAGTTTTAGTAATACTGTCTAAAGATTCAAAGTTATCAAAAGTAAATTCTGACTGAAACCTATTAGAAAGTAATTCTAAATCTTCTTTAATGGTTTTTATTGATTTAATTAAATACCTACTATTTACAGTCGGGAAGAAATTTGAAATTTTCCCAATTTTGTTAATGAATTTAGACTTCAATAGTTTACCTGAATAATCATAGGCGACTATTCCAAGATTCACAAACTCTCCTGAAACCCTATCCGGTAAATACCTCAAAATCTGATAATGAATGGTTTTCATGATAGTATTTTTTTAAGTTCTGAAATAAAAGCTTCCTTATTTTCTTTTATAATAGTAAAATGAATTCTGATTTTTTCGAACTGGTCATTCTTCCAGTCAGGTGGTATTAAGCTCCAAGCAACTTCCCAAAATTTGTCATCTAAATTATTAAACCTGTCTGAAAAACCATCAAAATCGAAAGCTTTCCCTTTTATTTTCGGCAATAGGCAATGTCTGTTAATCCACTCATAATCTGCATCTCTGATTTCCCAAGGGTTAGGATTATTAAATATATCAAAAACAAAACCAAACGCTAATTCATGGTCAAATATTACGATTTCGTTTCCATTCGTCATAAGATTTGGCTTTTCATTAGTTCTATCTGGATTTTGTATTAATACATCGAAGACAAATATAGTTTGCGCAAATGCTAATTGGTGATTGTTTAAATCCTGGCTAATTGGAATTGTCGAATAACCTTTTATATATTCGGAACCATAATTAAAGCCTAAGCTTTTACTGGCATATTGCCAAGCGGGATTGCCAACTAGAATATCTACGAAGGCTTGCGATATATTTACAACTACGGCGTTTACTACTCTAATTTCCATTTGGGAGGCAATAAAGACTGCCAATAACTCCCGCATGAACGCCTCAACCGATAGCCTTTCTGCAGCTCGGAATTTGACCACATAATCACCTTTAGCTCCTGTAGCATCAACACCTGTTATCAACATTGGTTTGTTTGCTCCAGTATTAAATGTTTCGTGGGGACTTAGAGCTTCAATAAGGGGTAAGCCATAATTATTGTCAGTAATTTTAGCCATAGCAGTTTCGGACATGAAAATAATAACGAAAGAATTACTTTCTTAATTATAGCATTGTTTGGTTGTAAGCTAAGCTAAATTCCAAGCATTTATTATAAAACTGGTTCATCTATTATACTCATAATTGTTTAAACTATGTTTAAACCAGCCCAATAAAAAAGGGTTCCAGATTCTTCTGAAACCCTTACCGGGACTGCGTGGGAGTTGACGGGTTCGAACCGACGACCCTCCCGGCTTATGAGCCGGGATGCTGTGAACCAATGAGTTTCTCAATTCTTCGCCTGCTTTTCCAGCTTTTTATTTCTCTTTCCCTGGTGTAAGCCTCTTTTTTGGATGAGTGTTGTTCGATGTAAACAATTTTCC
>JANMBO010000048.1:0-41978 GCA_031360425.1 Chitinophagaceae bacterium
GATTTTTTTGATAATAATTCTTATAGCCACGACCCCCGTTCACAATTTATGAATTGGTCGCTGATGAGTAATGGTGCATGGGATTATCCTGCCGATACAAGAGGCTACACAGAAGGTTTAGTAGCAGAATTAATAAAGCCTACTTATGCAATTCGCTTTTCATCGGTGTTAGTTCCTCGGAAAGCAAATGGATTGCAATTGGATTACAAAGTAACAAAAACACATTCCGAAACTCTAGAGTTTGAAAAAACATTTAAAATAAAACATCCAGCTACAATCAGGCTGTTAGCATTTCATACAATATCACAAGCTCCAGCATACAACAATACGTTAGCCGAAGTAAAAACCGGAGACAGCACAAGCGTAGATGTTTACACCGGACAAAAAGAATGGAAAAAATACGGCGGAGTAAAATATGGTTTTGGTATCAATGCCGAAAAAGAAATTTCAAATACCATTGGTACATTTTTAAAAGCCAGTTGGAACGATGGCAAAACAGCAACATGGGCATTTACCGAAATAGACAGAAGCATTAGTGCAGGAGTAAACATTAAAGGAAATAGCTGGAAAAGACCAAATGATAATATTGGTATAGCACAGGTAATCAATGGCATTTCAAAAGCCCATCAGGCTTTTTTAGACGCAGGTTTATATGGCTTTATCATTGGCGATGGAAAATTAAATTATGGAGCAGAAGCCATTACCGAAATATATTATAAAGCCCAAATGGCAAGTTCATTTTTCATTTCGGCAGATTATCAATTTGTAAATAATCCTGCGTATAATAAAGACCGTGGCCCCGTTCATGTTTTTGCAATAAGAGGGCATATAGAATTTTAAACTTAAAAGAAAATGGCACACAATCATTCAGAAGAAAATCATGCAGGACATAACCACAGGCATGCACCTGTAATTACCAATTTAAATAAAGCTTTCATTATAGGCATCGTTCTAAACTTAGCTTATGTAATCATTCAAATAGTAATTGGTTTAAAAATAAATTCTTTGTCCCTGCTTTCCGATGCAGGGCATAATTTTTTAGATGTGGCAGGTTTGGCACTGGCAATGATTGCTTTTAAATTATCCAAATCAAAAAGCACTGAAAAATATACTTATGGATATAAAAAATCTTCCATATTAATTTCATTGCTCAATGCCGTTATTTTATTAATCTCAATCGGGGCAATAGGTTACGAAGCAATTTTCAGGATTCAAAACCCACAGCCATTACCAGGTATAACCATCGCCATCATTGCAGCAATTGGTATTGTGATAAATGGTGTTTCTGCATTTATGTTTTTCAGGGATAAAGAAAGTGATATTAATGTAAAGGCAGCCTTTCTTCATTTAGCATCAGATGCTTTAGTTTCTTTGGGGTTGGTAGTTGGTGGTATCATTATTTATTACACTCATTTATATTGGATAGACCCTTTATTGAGTATCGTTATTTGTGGAGTAATCATTGCCAGTACATGGAGTTTGCTAAAAGATAGCTTACGCCTTTCGTTAGACGGTGTACCCGATAATGTGGACATACAAAAAGTAAAAGACAAAGTATTAAAAATAGAAGGCGTAAAAGATTTTCATCACCTGCATATTTGGGCAATCAGCACCACACAAAACGCCATGACAGGACACTTGGTAGTTTCCAACGAACTTTCAAATACACAGGTTTCAAAACTAAAGCATAACATCAAACACGAGTTAGAACATCTCAACATACAGCACTCAACATTGGAAACAGAAACTGAAATCTGCACAGAAGAAGTTTGCGGAAAAGACGAAACGCATAAACACTAAAGTTTGCACCCTCCTGACAAGCCAACGCGGCAAGTCAGGCACATGGGCAGGCGTACAAACCCAGGCAAAGAGGCCAACCTCCCCAAGAGCCTGCCTTGCTCAACGCACCGCAAACACCCTGCAACTACAACCAGACCCACATTATAGATGACCGAGGAGAAAGGGTTTACGTATAACAAAAGTATTGCTGCAAGGGGGGCTGGAAGTTGAAACTTCGGCTAATTGCAGCGTTGTACTTTAGTCCGGGCTTGACAAATATCTATTGACTTTTAGTTATTACCTTCAATATTATAACTTTATTGGGCAGCGGTTCCGGGCAGGACGTTCAATGAATATCCCGCCTGCAGCAATACTTGATCGTTGGCGGTCATATTATTTTCGCTTAGGCGTATATGAAAAAGAGGTAAGACGGGGATTGCTGATCATTAAAAAAAACAGGACACTAACTTAAAATATTGCCATGAAAATCATCTCTGAAAATTGGCTGCGCTTTTTTACCATCAGTTTTTTTGCCACCCTTTTTTTTGTCTTTACGTTTGCATTCTTCGTGCCAAATAAGCCAATTTCTGCACCTGATTTAGCTGGTAATATGTATAGTCCCGGCGTTATAAGTTGCGCACCGGAAATATTTCAAAATTCACCCGATGGTTCACTGGAGGAAGTTGCGATTAACGACAACGGCAAACCCGCCGGTGAATTTCGAAATGGTATTTATTATATCAACCTGGAAGCCAGAATGGGCTATTGGTATCCGGAAACACATGCAGGCAACCCGATAAAAATAAAAGCATTTGCAGAAATGGGTAAACAGCTGCAGGTACCCGGTCCACTCATCCGGGTGCCGGAGGGAACAGCAATAAGAGCCACTGTTCGGAACAGCATTGAAGAGCCTCTCGTTTTATATGGTTTTATCTCACGTCCCGGTAAGTTCAGAGATAGCCTTATTATTAATGAAGGGGAAACTAAAGAAATAGTTTTTAATGCGGGGTCGCCAGGTACTTTTCTTTATACAGTAAGAGATACAAGCGAAAAATTAATTCCTTCCGTTATCACCGCCCCTTTTATGAATAGCCAGTTATATGGCGCATTTATTATAGATCCTGCTAATCAAAAAGCTGATCCAAAAGAAAGAATATTTATGATTGGAATGTGCGGTGTTCAACGTGACAGCAATACGATAATGACAGAATATGTTATTAATGGTTTATCATGGCCCTATACGGAAAGATTAAATTACCGGCAAGGTGATACCTTACATTGGCGCGTGATTAATACAAGTGTGTTAATTCATCCAATGCATTTGCACGGATTTCCATTTACCGTGAATAGTTTTGGAACAGGAGGTAAAGACTCCATTGTTCCAAAAGAAAAAGAAAGATTGGTGGTAACACAATTCGTAACAACTATTAATAATGCAATAAGAATGACATGGGTACCTGAAAAAGAAGGCAACTGGCTTTTTCATTGTCATCTTTTGGATCATATTATGCCCAGATCTTTTTTAAGGAACCAACCCATGGATCCTGCATCCATGAACCTGCAAACCCATGCGCATGATGGAATGGGTGGACTGATGATGGGGATTCATATTAATCCTGGTAAAAAATTTGCAAACAAATCGGTGCAGAAAACCGGACCCGAAAGAGCACTTACCCTGGTGGTTGGAGAACAATTGCAAAATCCTTTTCATAATCCTGCCGGGAAAGGGTTTCAGTTGCTGGAAAAAGGAATGCCTGGTTCAAAACAATTCAGCATTCCTGGTCCACCGATCATTCTTACAAAAGATCAGCCGGTAGCCATTAAAATAATTAATACACTGAAAGAACCGACAACGATTCACTGGCATGGTTTGGAAATAGAGAGCTATTACGATGGAGTGGCGGGCTGGGGTAATGAGGGGAAAAAACTTTCCCCGCTAATTCAACCCGGAGATTCTTTTACAGTACATATTACTCCACCACGTGCGGGCACATTCATGTATCATACACACATGCACAATAAGCAATTGTTGGATGGATTGTATGGTGCGTTGATTGTATTGAATCCGGGAGAAACAAATCATCCGGAAAGAGATAAAATATTTTTATTAAGCCAGGGTGGTTCAATTCCCTTTTTTACAATGGATTGGAGCCAGGGGTTTAATAATGTACATTATTTAATGAATGGAAGCAACCACCCGGAAACCATGTATTTAACAAAAGGGGTAAGCTATCGTCTTCGTATAATCAATATCAGCGCCCAACTAACCGACTATTTTATTTCTCAACAGTCCGGGTTTTTTATTTCGCTAAAACACGATGATAGTCCTATTAAGTGGAAATTGATTGCCATGGATGGAATGGACTTGCCTGCGAGACTGTTCGAAATAAGAGTGGCTGATCGTCAACGCGCCGGTCATGGTTCAACGATAGATTTTGAATTTACACCCGATCAACCTGGTGATTATCGTTTTGAGGCCAAAATTGCACAAGCTTTGCAGGTTACTCAAATGATAAAAGTGGAAGAATAAGCGTAATAAGTACCCTGTTAGGCACTAATAACAGGAAACGGAAAGTCGCATAGAGCAAGGGCTACCAAAGAAGCAGCCCTCCCCCTCTCACAGAATCTTACCTGAACCTCTTTCCTGATACAGATCTTTCTATTAAAAGTGATCTAAGGGGGATAGCCATATTACCAGTGCACAAACAGGTTGGCAAAGTTTTGGGTGATCCTCTCTCTCTGTACAGCTCAAGCCGATTTTTTTTTCTGCCTGCCGTCCGGTGGTAACCTTTTTTTTAAAAATTCTTGCTAATTCCCAAAATTTGTTTTTACTTTGTACTTCAAAGTACTTTCCACGACAATGACCAATTAAATTGACTGAGCTAACCGAACCGTAATCAAGCACAAAATATTATGAACAGATCCGAGATACTAACGAATATTGACAATCCCAGGGCGATTGAAAAATTGTACCAGGAAAATAAGTCGGCTTTTAAAACGGAGTTCAATTTAATTTATCCGCACCTAACGGACCATAAACTGGCAGACTACTGGAATGAAAGACTGAATTACGAAAGTGCCGAAATATCCTGGGGGAGCAAAAACGAACTACTCTTTGTACTCATTGCTTCGTTAGTAGCCGGTGTTATTGCCAAGCTTCCGGTGATACTTTCTATCAACGCCGAATCATTTTATCAAAGGAATATCGGATTTATTGTATTCCCCATTTTGGCATCCTACTTCTTTTGGAAAAATGGTCTTTCTACCAGGAAAATGGTACTGGCAGGTATTGCCTTTGCGATTGCTTTATTCTTCATCAATCTATTACCCGCCGATACTAAAAGCGACACCCTTATCCTTTCCTGCATTCACCTGCCCCTGTTTTTGTGGGCCGTTTTAGGATTTTCCTATGTTGGCGACCAGATGAACAGCCCCTGCAAAAGACTTGACTTCCTGCGATACAATGGGGACCTGGTAATAATGACTACACTCATCCTGATTGCCGGAGCCATTCTCACCGGCATTACTATCGGCCTTTTTAAACTCATTGGTTATGAGATCGAGAAGTTTTATACTGAATATATTGGTATCATCGGCCTGGCGGCCGTGCCCATCGTGGCGACTTATATAACACAAACAAATCCGCATTTGGTTAACCGGGTATCTCCTGTTATTGCAAAAATATTCAGCCCGTTGGTTTTGATAACGCTGGTGGTGTATTTAATAGCCATTTTAGTTTCGGGAAAAGATCCTTACAACGACCGTGATTTTTTAATGGTTTTTAATGCCCTCTTAATCGGCGTAATGGCTATTATATTATTCTCGGTTGCCGAAACATTGAAGAAGAACGAAAACCGAACGAGCCGTTTTATCCTGTTTGCCTTATCCGTAGTAACGGTTATTGTAAACGGGATTGCCCTTTCTGCCATTTTATTCAGAATTTCAGCGTGGGGAATTACTCCCAACCGACTAGCGGTTTTAGGAGGGAACATACTTATACTGACCAACCTGTTAATCGTTACTTACAAACTCTTTAAGCATGTTTCAAAAAAAGCAGACATCAGTGAAGTGGAAAATTCTATATCCAGGTTTCTTCCTGTTTACATTGTATGGACCATTATCGTGACTTTTATTTTCCCCTTATTATTTCAATTCAAATAGCCCCCCTATTATCGAAACAAAAGCCGTTCCCGTTAACAGGAACGTGTCCCCCTATTCCTTGGGGTTTTCGGAAACGCGGATTTTTCTTCACCCGTTAAGCAGTTAGCGAACTGGCTGTCCGCAAAAAAAGATCCCCTCATGTGATAGATGCAAATGCCATCGCGCGTTCCGGTAAAAGGAGGAATTTTATGCAGGCGGGCCATATTAATACCATTTATATAAAGCTAAAGCAAACAGCTTTTTTAAAGAACAGGAATTAAAAAATTCGAAAACATTCAAAGCGGCTTCGACTTTGATTAGAAAATTTGCCAGAGGACCCGAAGCCCGAATAACAACCCACTAATGTAATAGGGGGGCTACAGTACCAGCAAGCCATTTTTCATCACCTGTCCGGGTTCGTCCATACCTTGTTCGGGACTTGTTCGGGACATGTCCGGAGTTAAAGCGCTGGTTTCTGCTCAGTGAGCGCTTTAACTCCGCAGGAGACTCGAACAAGACCCGAAGGAGAGTCGAACAAAACCCGAAGGAAAGGCGAACAAGAACGGAAGGAAATTAAGGAATACAATGAAAATGGTTGCCAGGAAATCCGACAGGATTCGGGCCACCCTGGTCCAAGGCCATCCAGTTCCAGGGGCTGATTTCGCTTCAAATTGTTTTGTAATTTGGTAATAGAGTACACTTGCGTAAATAAGGCCTTTACCTGCAACTTTTTAGAAGCATCCAATGGTTTTATCCTTTGACTGCAAAACAATAAAATATCAACGAAATTTTTTAAATCGAGAAGAGAAGTTAATCATTATATCTGATTCAACTTTTTATGTTGTTGAACTTACGTAATTAATTTTCCCGTTCTTTAGAGAAAGACTCTTTCTTAGTATTTTGCCCAAGTCATCTGAAGCAATTATTTGGAAAATAGCATTCTCCGGAAATTAACCACTGGTTATCAGTTTTTACAAATCCTAAAACAGCGATAGTAACAATAACATCTTTTCCACTTTGCATTTCCTTATATTTCACTTCCGTTTTTATTATAACTCTAGCTGCCTTTTCGTAAAAAGTAATCTTTACATCTTCCTTTTTAAAATTGCTGAACTTAATTTGTCCCGATTTTATGCTTTCCAGGCGTTGTGCCTTGTTTAAGCGAGGCGACCCCTGCGCAAAACCCATGTAGTCGTTGGAAAAGAAACGCTCTACTGCGTCGGCTTTATTATCTCTTATAGCCGCCTGGAATATCTACAGTATTTGTCTCACGGTTTGTTCATCATTAGACGGCCTGAACAGCGTTGTTGAAGTGGCAAGCAGTATCACCAATAAAAAAAATAGGTATTTCATACGAGTCTCCTTTTTATAGTGAAGTTATAATTTTTTAAATAGTTGAAAAAAATGGCTATGCTGAATAGACAAACATCGGGTTCTTCAATTTAAGTGCGCGGACAAGAGTTTCGACAATTGACCATAGTTATAAAATCAGTAAAGTGTGCAGGTAACAAATGGTTTGCCGCAATGATAGCAGACGAAATAATAATTGACTTTTGTACTACTATTAGCTAATATCGGGCTTGACCGAATTCTTTTTGGCTTTTAGTTCTTAACTTCCACTTCCCCGCCTGCAGATGCAGTCGGGCAGGAGTTTTTCAATCGGCTTCAGTTGCCGGGCGGACAGTTATAAAATACCAGCTCTGCGGCTAGACTAGAACGCTGCCGAAACTTTTTTTCGCTGAATATTACTAAAACCAATCTGCAGGTAACAAGAGGAGATGAAAAATAATTTATTCAATAAATTACTTGCCCGCATCGCCATGATAGGTGTCATGCCAAATGACAGTGAGGAATTAAAAATTCAGAAATCACTTCTTGTCATTTGCACTTTTCCTTTCATTTTTGCCGGAGCCGGATGGGGAATTGCGTATATTCTGCTGGGAGAAAAGCTTGCCGGCTTTATTCCCTTGTCTTATTCTTTCATTTCCCTGGCAAGCGTTATTTACTTCGGACTTAGCCGCAAGTTTCGGGTTTTCCGGTTCAGCCAACTTCTCCTCATTTTGTTGCTTCCTTTTGCCCTGATGCTTTCATTGGGTGGTTTTGTAAGCGGCAGCGCGGTAATCATATGGGCCCTTATATCACCCCTTGGCGCAATGCTCTTCGATAAGAAATCGAACGCACCGCTATGGTTATTAGGTTTTATATTTCTGGTAATAATCTGCTATCCTTTACAACCGTCGCTCCGATTTCAAAATAATTTAACAACAAAACAAATCAATATATTTTTTGTTTTGAATCTTATTACAGTGGGTTCTTTAATTTTCCTGATGGTTTATTATTTTGTAGGGAAGAAAAATTTTTATCAAGCGAGGTCAGAAGCATTGTTGCTCAATATTCTTCCTAATGAAATTGCCGAAGAACTGAAAGCCAATGGAAGCGCTAAAGCAAAACTGTTTGATTATGTAACAGTAATGTTTACTGACTTCAAAAACTTCACCCAGATAACAGAAAAATTTACCCCGGCTGAACTTGTTGCCGAAATTGATACCCTCTTCAAAGCATTTGATAACATCACCAGCAAACACAACATTGAAAAAATAAAAACCATTGGAGATTCATATATGTGTGCAGGGGGATTGCCTGTTCCTAATGAAAGCCATGCTATTGATGTAGTGAAAGCAGCAATGGATATCCAACAATTCATGCGGCAAAATTTACATAAAAGAAAGATTGAAGGAATAGAACCATTTGAAATAAGAATTGGCATTCATACCGGTCCGGTTGTAGCAGGAATTGTTGGTGATAAAAAATTCGCTTATGATATCTGGGGGGATACAGTAAACATTGCTTCACGAATGGAATCATCTGGTGAAACAGGAAAAATAAATATCAGTGGCACCACCTATGAATTAGTAAAAGATAGGTTTAAATGTATGCACAGAGGAAAAATTCAAGCGAAGAATAAAGGGGAGATTGATATGTATTTTGTGGAGGCCGTTTTATAGGGTGTGTAGCACGTCAGATAATAAAGGCTTTTGCCAATGAAAAAGATATCAGAATACTTGATGGCGCAAACAACATACAACAATTTTTAAACACAGGACTGGTGGACGAATTTTGGATTCATATTTCTCCTATTTTATTAGGTAGTGGAATCCGACTGTTTGACAATATAAGAAAGGATATATTTTATATTCAAATTGACGAAGTCATTCAATCAAAACTGACAACACATATTAAATATAAACTGATAAAAGATAGAACAATGAACCTCTTCCAAGAGGATTGCCAGATTGGGAGCGGACAGCCTGACCTTTCTAATGGGGGATGTCTATTTGCTTCACTTTGGCAAGCCTGTTCGTTCGAGGTCATTGTAAATGAAAAGCGATATATTTAATAAATATGCATACTGACCTGGTAAAATTTATCATGAATTATATAACCCTTTCTCCCGCAGAAATGGAAGAAATTACCAATAAGTTTAAAAGTAAAGTGGTTAAGAAGAACGATTATTTACTGAAAGAAGGAGACACTTGTAAAGACCTGGTATTTGTTCAAAAAGGCTGCCTGCGCTTATATTACATTAAAGAGGATATTGAAGTATCTGTCTGGTTTGCTTTTCCCCAATCATCCGCCATTGAAATTTATAGCTTTATCAGCGAAAAACCTTCCGACTATTTTCTGCAGGCAATAGAAGACAGCGAAGTGTTATACCTTCCCAAGGCCGCCCTGAATAGACTGTATCAGTCACAACCCAAAATGCAGGAGATGATGAGGCATTTTTGGGAGGAGGTAATTCTTACCCTCGTAAACCGGTTCACCGCCCTTCAAAAAGATTCGGCCGAAAAACGATGGCTGGACTTATTAAATACACCTTCCTATCTGGAAACAATACCCCAAAAATACCTGGCTTCTTTTATTGGCGTAACACCTACCTCCCTCAGCCGAATCAGAAAACAAATCAGTAAAAATCATTAATTGCCCCAGGGCAACTTTATTCTGCAAAAAGAGCTGAACTTTTGTACTTAACAAACATTAGGTATGACAAACGCTAAAGCCAAACTAATGGAAGCCGAAGCGAAGGCACTTCATTTATTTAACACTATTGAAGAACGGGAAATAATCAAGGCCGGTAATTCAGAAACACAAATCAATTCGGAAATTTACCAGCTTGCCCTCGAACTTTTTGGAATTGAAAAATACTGGCATAAAAGAATTGTACGGGCCGGAGCTAACACCTTAAAACCGTATGATGAAAATCCGCCTGGCCTGACCCTGCAGCCAGATGATATTATTTTTTTGGACTTTGGTCCCGTATTTGAAGATTGGGAAGCCGACTTCGGCCGAACCTTTGTAATTGGTAACGACCCCAATAAACACAAACTAAAAAATGATATTGAACAAGCCTGGTATGAAGCAAAAGATTGGTTCTCACAACATACAACACTTACTGGCGCTGCCTTCCATCAATACATTGTTGAACTGGCGAGGAAATACGGATGGGCCTATGGCGGACAGCTTGCAGGTCATCTCATCGGGCATTTCCCGCACGAAAGATTAGAACCGAAAAATTACGGGCTGTATGTTCACCCCGAAAATCCTAATGATATGTTTTTACCCGATGCAAACGGAAACAAGCGGCATTGGATTTTGGAAATTCATTTCATTGATAGCGAAAAACAAATCGGAGGTTTCTTTGAACAACTGCTGACATAAATAAAACAAGGAACCGCTAACCTGCCCATTGACAAGAGCGGGTAGAGAAAGGGCACCGGAGGAATTAGCCCTCGCCCGCTCACAGAACCGCACGTGAATCACATTACTCATACAGCGATTAAAGGTAATAGTGATCGAGGGATATAGTCGTATTGCCATAGCACAAATAAGTTTGGAAAATTAGGTTAACCCTGGCTTAATTGTTTTATTGCCATTTGCATACGCCCCGGTATCATTTGTATTTGTTAGAGTACTATTGATCGGGAGAAGCCGGGTTTGAACTCTTTTGCCGTAGGTAATCCGAACTACCTACCCTGCTTACCGGAAAGTCAGCCTATCGCAGGTATGTTTGGCTTTGTGCCAGCCTGAGAAAATCGGGCTGGAGTTAGCGGGGCGGACAAACTAACGATCCAGATACGAAGAATTTGTATTGTTACCACTTCGGCAAGCTCTTCTCGTAATCGGTATCTTTAAATTAACAATCTTATTTTTAAAAAAATGGAATCGACCGTTTGGTAACCTGCTCCCTTTTTTACCCTGTCATTGGTTGGTCATATCATCGAAATAAACAAGGTAAACATCCTGATAAAAAAAGGCCGATCCTGTTAATAAGTTTCCCTTCTTAAATATAGATAGACGGATTTGTGAATTCTTACCCTACTCCTTTTTGTTTTTAACAGGTTTGCTTAAGCGGATACTGTTATACATGTCATACATTATCTGCATATGTGGCGCTGTTAGCACCGCCAATCCTAAAAAAATATATCCAGCCATGGCATGGCTGCTTATAAACATAAAACCTGTTAACCCAAACAGCCCAATCCCTCCAATGGCCAGTGCACTGTACAGCAATATTTGTTTGGTGATGATACTCTCGGAATACCCATTATTATTCTTTAAATAGAAAAAAATGTTTTTGAGTGATAAAACAGAATGCCATATAACAAAATAGAACGTAAACCCTATCAGCATAGGCAGGTTGAAAAGAATAAAGAGAATGACAGCAAAGCGAATAAGGAACTGTCCTTTTTCATTTTTATTGCTATGGCTATTTCTCAAAAAATATGAAAAAGTAGTTGTAAAGAACATAATGCCAGCTACCGACATAATAGAATATCTGTTCAGCCCGAGCCAATTAATGAAAGTTGTATTTTCTTTCCCGGTTTTAAATAATTGAAGTATAGGTTTTACTTCATCAAAATGATGCAGAATTATAACACATAGAATTACTAATCCATATGAAAAGACAAATAATTTTCCAAGAAAGGTATTAGTGTTAAAATGGTACAGATCAGTTTCTCCAAAATGATAGGCTGCGAAAAAAATAAACAGCAAATTGCCTGCTATCGGAAAAGACCAGAGGATGCCAGCAAATAAAGACAGCCTGATTATATAGACTACCAGGAACTTCCATTTTGAAAATGTTTTTTTACGAGTATCAGCATTTCTGGTGGCCACCAGCAAATCCGCTGCACCATGCGGTACACCCAGCAAAACAATACCCGATAAAAAAATAATGAATTGGGTATTAGTGTCAATGGGTATAATGTATTGCTGAACCAAAAGCAGGATAAAGCCAAAGACTAATAATACAATCCGTATCATGGTTCATTCTTCTCGTGGACAATTTTAATAAACAAAGAGTGTGATGCAGCTGACATCACACTCTTTGAAAATAAATCAGGCCGTTGCAGGTGATTTTTCTGATTGGGCCAGTGCATAAATCACCAGGCCAAAACCAATTTTATTTATGGCATCACCAATATTGTAAACTATATCCATTGAGAGGCCTTGCAATATCTTCATTCCAAATAAACCACCCTCTGTGCCTGCAATATATCCTACAGGATAAATGGCCCATCCTACCAACACAAACCAACCAAGTGTTTTAACGGCCTTTGCAACAGCGGGTCCTGCATTATTAGCCAGCCTTGCCACATCACCAAACCATACTAAGTAAACTATATAGAAGTAAGCAAGCCCGCTGATTAAGCCCCATATCCAACTTTGTGTTTCTTTACCGTAGATAGCCTCTCCTATATACCCAGTAACCAGCATAATTACGGAAGCAAAAATCAACTGCCACAGCAGGCTGATTTTGCCCCCCGCCTTTTTGGTAATTAGATAAAATTCTACGCACATCAATGGCACAGTGAGAATCCAGTCAACATAGCGGAAAAATACGGGTGACTCCCCGGTATCCAGGTTGTAACCTCTCATGTAATAATAATGAACAGCCGCAATAAAAGTAATTAAGCCGGATACAAGAATGGACGTCCTCCATTTTTTTTCAACATTGGACATCTCGAAGAAGAAAAAAACGCTAGCAGCCATCATGGCCATTGTGCCTACAAAAAATGTAAAGGCAATATAATTGTTGTTCGCAATCGGGAGTATCTCCAGAAAGTTGTGATACATGGTTTTTTGTTTAGAGTAAATAAATAAAAATACAAGGACCGTTGCTTTCAAAAAGTACACTTATTGTGTTTAACGATTTACACAAAAGGCTAAACATTATTCTAGTCTTTAATGTTCAATTATTTTCAAGATATTTTATTAGGAAGGAAATCATGTAAGAGTAAAGTATATGAGCGTTTAACATTTTGGATTATCTGGTATGGACTGTTTGAACAAAAAGTTCCCCCGTCTAGCCTATGCTAGTCTAGTTCTTCGATAATTAAGCAACACGATATTCCATCATCATCGGCTTCTTTCCCAACTATATTTAATATGCCTTTACCAACTAGAATTGACGTAGAAATAATTGACAGTACAAAACGTAAATGGGACAAAATTTCTTTACAACAGCTCCGACAAATTTCGAGTCAGATGTATGAGTAGGACAACATTCCAACCACATGACAGAAACTACTGAATACCTGATGGAACTTCACAATAAGAAAGACTTTATTCAATAAGACTTAAAACCACATAGCCTTTCAAATAAAAATAGGCCACATTATTCAGCGGTAACGAATAACAAGGCCATTGAGCAAAAAGCTATTTATTAGAAATTAAAACGCAGGAAACAATTCAGTGAAGATAGAAACAGACAAAATAGAAGTTGATTGGACTAATCGTTTTAATACGTTTAAACAGCTCACAATTCTGCAAATAAAAAACGGTATGTAACAAGGTTTTTGAAATAGTGGGGCCAACAGCAACTACCCGAATGTTTTACGTCATCCTAAATCAGCGGCCTACACACATTTAAAAAAATCCATGACCTTGCAGAGGATCGCCCACTTAATTAAATACATTTTCAGTCCACACAAAAGTCATAAAAGGTGAACGTAGAGATAATGGGCGGAGTAAAAGAAGCTAAAATTAGCTGCATAAATCTCAATCGTCCTGGTCGACAAATACTTACTTTCCGATTATTGAAAAATATAGTAACTAATCCATGCTAAATAACTAAATTTATAACCATTGTTTCTCTAATTCCCAGTAAGTTTAATACAAAACCGGGTTAGATATAAAATCATTCTTACAGGAACGTCAAAACAATTACTTAAAATTATTGTTTAGTTCCACAAATGAAAAATTGGAGACCAGAACCCATTTAAAAAAACGGGGCGAAACCGAAAAGCCATACGAGTAGGAAGATAAAAAATTTACAATGTTTAATAAATTTACAATCGCAGATATATTATTATTCAGTGCTGCCTTTGTTTCGCTTATTTTCTCAGAAATTTTATGGTTCGGTGGCGACTATCAACATGCCATATTTGTTGGCCTTTGGGTTCCAACAATACTAGCCTTCGGAATATATTTAAAACTATTAAAACACAACAAAAATGACTGAATTAATGCCATATATAGCAGTTCTTGTTACTATCTTGTTTGGCGCAGGGTTTTTACTTGCTCTTAGAGAGCAAAGAAAACCTAAATAATCACTTTTCTAAAAGGAAAGTATTAATAGAGGAGAAAATAATTTACCAAAGCTTAAATAGCCTGCCGATTAAGTACCTTCACTACCATTTCACTCCCAACGACGGTTTCCTTATGACAATGCTATGAAGCCAGCCCCTTTATATTTAATTCTCGTGGCACTTGTTTCTCTGTTAATGATGCCAGATAAAGTACGTGCGCAAAGGACAGATACCTCAGGTATTTTGGCAGCGAACGCAAAATTGAAGGAAATCTTTTCCGGAGGAGAGACCTTTTTAGAAGGACCCACCATGTCGCCGAATGAACTTTTATACTTTTCTGATATTCCCTTAACGAATGGAAAACCGGGTAAGGCCGGAATTATTTGGATTTTAAATCCGCTGACAGGAGAAAGCAGAGTATTTCGCTCACCAAGCGGAATGTCCAATGGACTCATGTTCGATGCAAATGGGGATTTAATTGTTTGCGAAGGAGCGGATTTTGGTGGGCGGAGGGTCACCAAAACAGACATGAAAACAGGCAAGAGTCTGATCATTGCGGGCCTATATCAGGGAAAACCGTTTAATGCTCCCAATGATTTAGCAATTGATGAACAAGGCAGAATTTATTTTACCGATCCACGCTATATTGGGCAGGAACCGGTGGAACAATTTGTTATGGGAGTTTACCGGATCGATAGAGACAGCAGCATTCATTTAGTGGCCGCCAATGTAACTAAGCCCAATGGTATTATTATTTCACCCGATCAAAAGACTTTGTATGTAGTCAACGCTGATTTTCCAGGCAACGGCAATTTACGGTTCTTGCCCGATGATTTCACAGCCGTCAGGCCAACCCCTGAGGGTTCATTGATGGTTTATCACTTGATGCCCGATGGCAGCCTTCGGTTTAAAAGTAAAATTGAGCATATAAGAGGCGATGGAATGACCATTGACGTTGAAGGAAATTTATACATTGCTGCAGGAGAAAAAGTCGAAGTGTTTTCATCCGATGGCAAAAAGATCACCGAGATCAAAACACCGCAGGCAACAAATCTATGTTTTGGAAGAGGACGCTTCAGTAAAACTTTATTCATTGCCGGAGGCAGGAGTATTTACACCATCGAGACGAAAAAGGAAGGATACAATATCGCTATTAAAAAATAGGAATACTAACAAATGCTCTCCTTAGGGGAAATTTGTCTTTTGATAACCCATAAATATAATGAAATCGCTTCGTATTTTCAAAAAAGTAGTCCAGACTATAAATAATTATGAGAAGTAAACTGAAAAACAAAATGAAAACCTGCCACAACAATAGGTTTGTCTAAAAACTGGCTGACATTAGGTAGCATCAACTTTCGTTTCGCTAATCAAATTCAGTTATCGGCTCGACATTATAAATTTGGCAACAGAATAAACAATGTACATTTAATTATAAATTTAGTCCCACACTGTATTGAGGGGGTTAATCAGGCAGTAAGCCAGCCCCGCCTGATGCGGGGAATTCTAATATCCCCCCTGCACAAAGCACGGACCGGTACCTGCGAGCATATTGATAGCAGTACTTTCAGTCAGCAAATCTAGCAAGCCACTCATATTATTGTATCTTTATTAAGCATGAAACAAATCTTCGACATACTTAAATTAACACCCGAATTAAGTAAACAGTATGCCAATACAGCTTCCAAACCTCACCGGCATGACCATGAAGAAATAATTATTATTTCAAAGGGAAGCCCGCAGCATTTTATAGATTTTAAAAAGGAAACCATCACGGCGCCATTGATAATTTATGTCGCACAAGGAAAGATTCATCAGTTTCTGCCCGACACGAACACGGCAGGCTGGGCCGTCAGGTATAAAAATGAATTTATTCCTCAAAGCCGGTTTCATTTTTATTCAAACTTTCTCGATAATATTAATTATCCTTTTGAGTCAGATGCTTGTTTAGGCAAACTGGATACTATTTGTGAAATGATGTTGGAAGAGTTCAAACGGCCACACCCCGATCTTATCATGATTAAACATTTGCTCCTGGCATTGTTATCTAAATTAGAAGCAGAAGGCAAACACCGATTCCGCCAGCAAAGCAATTCCACTAATACCCAATTGATATCTTTCAATAATTTTTTAAAAATACTGGAAGAGAATTACAAGCGGCCCGAAGGTGTTGGTTTTTATGCAGACAAGTTGAATATGTCTGTACGAAATCTGAACCTTATCTGTCAATCCATTTTTGATAAAAGCGTCTCCGACATAGTAGAAACAAGAAAACTGATTGAAGCCCGTCAATTAATTATGAATAGTGACCTTTCCATTTCTGAAATAGCATACGAATTGGGCTACCATGAGAAAGCCTATTTTACCAGGGTGTTTACCAAAAAAACCGGCCTTACTCCCACCGACTTCCGCAATCAGATGTCATCTCTTCTTTCCTAAAAGTACAACAGGTTTACTTAAAAGTGTAACCATGCCGTCCAATAATGGGTACACCTTTGTATTGTCAATTCAATATATTAAAACAAACCAGGAATAATTAAGATGAAACAGTCAACGAACATCATATCCCTTGCAGCATTATTTGCAATTGCAGCAATCATTTCTTTTAGCAGTTGTACAAATAACACCAGAAGCGGTTCCCTAAGCCAATCAGAAATTGATTCGTTGAAAAATGAAATTGCAGAACTGACAGCAGGGAATAAAAGCATAGCGAAAAATCTGGTCACCTTTGATACGCTGGATTACACCGTTTTCAGCAACCAGGAATGGGCCCGACTTCATGAAAGCCATGCCAACGACATTAAGGTAAACTGGCCCGATGGACATTTTACAAAAGGTATTGAAAAACATATTGAAGACCTAAAAGCGATGTTTGTGTATGCCCCGGATACAAGAATTAAAGAACATCCGATTCGTTTTGGTTCAGGAAATTACACTGCCGTAACCGGTATTATGGAAGGCACTTTTACCAAACCGATGCCTATAGGAAACGGAAAATTTATTCAGCCAACCGGCAAGTCTTTCAAATTACCCATGGCTACCATTGGAATATGGAAAGATGGTACTATGACCGAAGAGTATTTATACTGGGATAACCAGACTTATATGAATCAGCTTGGGTTAGGTAAATAATCAAACCACTTAAAAAAATAAAATAAAATGGAAACAGTCGTAACAACAACAAAAACAAAATGGGTGGCCGACCCCACACACAGCGAAATAGTATTCAAAGTAAAACACCTGATGATCACGAATGTAAAAGGAGCATTCAGGAAATTTGAAGCAGAGTTTGACGGCGAAGACTTTACAAAGTCCAGAATTTCTGCCACGATAGATGCCGCATCAATTTTTACTAATGACGAAAACCGGGATACTCATTTAAAGGGTGTTGATTTTTTTGATGTAGAAAATTATTCAACGTTGAACTTTGAAGGCACCTCCCTTAAAAAGATTGATGATGAAAATTATGAATTAACCGGGAAGCTGATCATCAAAGGCATCAGCAAAGAAGTAAAATTTTATGTGGAGTTTGGTGGAATAAACAAAGACCCCTGGGGAAATGAAAAAGCAGGATTTTCACTTACAGGAAAAATAAACCGCAAAGATTGGGGACTGAATTGGAATGCAGCTTTGGAAACCGGTGGCGTATTGGTAAGTGAGGAAGTAAAAATAAGCGCAGAAGTTCAGTTTATAAAGCAGGCATTATAAATGTTAGGCGATGAATAGAAAATCTTTTATTCAATCTTTAGCATTAAAAGGTATGGCAGGCGTATCGATGAAATTAAATAAGTTAGACGAAATAACTAACCCCATGAGCAGCACAGAGCAAATGCCTGTGCTGTTTCTTGGGCATGGCAGCCCGATGAATGCCATTGAAGAAAATGAATTTGTTAGAGGGTTCAGGGAAGTGGGAAAAACGATTACTAAACCCAATGCCATTCTTTGTGTGTCTGCCCACTGGGAAACAAAAGGAACTTTTGTAACGGCGATGAAAATGCCGAAAACCATTCATGATTTTGGCGGATTCCCACAGGAGTTGTTTGATGTTCAGTATCCTGCTCCCGGCAATCCAGAACTGGCAAGAGAAACAAAAAGTATTATTAAAAAAACAGAACTTGGATTGGATGATAAATGGGGGCTTGATCATGGGGCCTGGAGCGTTATCAAACATCTTTATCCAAATGCAGATGTTCCCGTAATACAAATGAGCCTGGATTATACACAAACTCCCCCATATCATTACGAATTGGCAAAAGAGCTTTCTTCACTGAGAAAAAAAGGAGTTTTAATAATTGGTAGCGGAAACATGGTACACAATCTCCGCATGGTTGCATGGGACAAATTTGATTCAGATAATTTTGCCTATGACTGGGCCATTGAAGCCAGTGAAAAGATGAAGCAATATATTTTGAATGGCAACCACCAGCAATTGATTAATTACAAATCGCAAGGCAAGGAATTTAATTTAGCTATCCCCACACCCGATCACTACCTTCCCTTGCTGTATGCTTTAGCTCTAAAAGAAGAAAATGAAAAAGTGAGTTTGTTTAATGACAAAGCGGTTGCCGGATCATTAATAATGACTTCCCTCAAAATTGAAAAAGCATAAATATAATTCAGGCGAATGTCTGTAGGTAATAGGAGGTTTGCCAAAGTGGGGGCAGACAGCTTGCCAAGACTATGCGGGGAAACTCTATTGGGCCACTTTCGTCAATACCTGAACGTCTTTACCTGCAACGCTTCAAAAAGAACCATGAAATCTTATTTGTAAAGACCAGCATTTGATCTTGCTATCAATGTTAGAAAAGCTTTGCCTCTGCGACTCCCCGTCTCTGCGGTAAAATAATTCTAACCCACCGGGACGTTGGAGGGCCATAGAATGCGATTGAATCAAAAAGAATAAATAAGTCTAAAGCCAGTATACCATTCAGCAGGGTCAAATCTTGCCTATTTTATACCTGGAAAAAAAACTTCCACATCCGGCAGCATCATTTGCCCGCCAAATTCTACATTATTTCCGAAATTTATATCCTGAAATTTTGAAAAATTGAATAAACTGTTCAATCTCCTGCTGCTGATTGCATTCCAGTTTGGCTACCTGCAATGGGGTACGAATCAACATGCATTTATTTTTGAAGTAACAGCTGATACGTTTTCCAAGACAACAGGAAGCCTGAAGAATTTTTTGCATCCTGCCATCCTCCTCCCCTTCACTGGAGAAATATTGATTTTGATAACGCTTTTTACTAAAAATCAAAACAGGGTAATGACTTTTACCGGCCTCTCCTTCATGGGCCTTCTTATGCTTCTGCTGCTGGTGGTAGGGCTGCTGTCGGCCAGTTATAAAATAGTGTTGTCCACTATTCCTTTTTTTGTATTTGCCATGCTGATTATCCGCAGCAACCGGAAGCGAAAAACCGAAAGCAGATGATAGTTGAAAGCTCCGCCAAAAAAGGATATTGCCCCTCCTGCACGAACCATAAACTTCTTCAGCAGAAATTTTGAACATGGAACTTTTTGATTCGCCGGACCCTAATCTTCCGGCATAAAACTTATGGCTGTTCCTCCCCCCGGGGCCAGGTTGAGTTTCAGTGCATCATTTGCCCTTACTGTTTTCCTGGTAATCTTATACGATTGCGGGTTGGTTTTATAATGGGCACCTGGTCCATCTTCGTATATGGTGGCCAGGTATTTTTTTGATGGGTCGAGAAAGTTTAAGGGAATGCTGCTGCTTCGGGCATGTTCGCCGTTAACAGAACCGAGAAACCACTTATTGGTATCTTTTGCCTTGCGTGCCACGGTTATGTACTCACCAGGCTCAGCTTCCAAATACTTACTGTCATCCCAGTCTACCGCCACATCTTTTATAAACTGGAACGCGTCTAAAAACCTGTTGTAATTCTCCGGGAGATCGGCCGCCATCTGCAACGGGCTGTACATGGTAACATATAACGCAAGCTGGTTGGTGAGCGTGGTATTTACATGCGAATGGTTAGAAGGATTTATTTTGCTGATATCCATTTCAAAAATACCGGGAGTATAATCCATGGGTCCGCCTAATAAGCGCATAAATGGCAATAACGTTGTATGATTGGGTTTACTTCCCCCAAAGGCCTGAAACTCGGTGCCACGCGCTGATTCATTGCCAATCATATTGGGATAGGTACGGCAAATACCCGTGGGCCTAACCGCTTCATGTGCATTTATCATTATTTTATATTCAACTGCTTTTTCCACCACATACTGGTAATGGTTTATGGTCCATTGATCATAATGATGCTGCCCCCTTGGTAATATTGGTCCCACATAACCTGTTTTAACAGCATTGTAACCGTTTGCTTTCATGAATTTAAAAGCAGTGTCTAAATGTCTTTCGTAATTCCTGGTTGAACCGGATGTTTCGTGGTGCATGATCATTTTAACAGCTTTGCTTTTCGCATACTCCCTGATGGCCACCACATCAAAATCCGGATAAGGGGTTACAAAATCAAATACATAATCTTTAGAGGTGCCAAACCAGTCTTCCCATCCTACGTTCCATCCTTCCACAAGCACTCCATCAAAACCATGTTTAGCAGCGAAATCGATATATTCCTTTACGTGTGCTGTATTAGCTCCATGTTTTCCGTTTGGTTTAAGCCGGGTATAATCTGTTTTGCCCAGTTGAATAGAAGGCATTTCTGCGTTTGCATTGACCTGGCCCGTAGTAAAAGGTTGACCGTCGGTGTAAGACCAGGTACTTTTACCAGTGATCATTTCCCACCAAACCCCTATATATTTTACCGGTTTTATCCACGACACATCTTCTATCTTACTTGGCTCGTTCAGGTTTAATATGATTTTTGAAGCCAGTATATCCCTGGCATCGTCACTTACAATGATCGTACGCCAGGGACTAGTGCAGGGAGCCTGCATATAGCCCTTATCACCAATAGCATCTGGGGTAAGCCATGATGTAAAGACAAACTTTTTATCATCGAGTTCAAGGTTCATGCAGGAATAATTGATCAACGCTGCCTCATGAATATTAATATATAAACCATCCGCCGTTTTCATCATTAATGAAGTTTGCACCCCGGTGGGCGAAAAACTGGTTTGAGAGGCATTTGAGGTAATGGCCCCTTTCATCAATCCCCTGATCGCCGAAAGTTTGGAAGTGGTATAATCATATTCCTGTGTATCATAATCGCCGGGAAGCCAGTAGGCCGTATGATTCCCTGCCATGGCAAACTGGGTATGTTCTTCCTTAATTACAAAATGAAGCAGGTTTTTTTGTGGTGGAAATTCATAGCGAAATCCAACCCCATCGTCAAACACTTTAAAAACAATATTGAGCAAAATGGGCCTGCTTGTTTTTTGAGATAGGCTCACTTTTACCGCATTATAGTTTTCTTTTATTTCCTTTACCTCTCCCCATACCGGTTTCCAGCTGCCGCTATAGTTAAAAGGAACCGCAGAAAGCCATTCAAAATTGTTTTGCAGGGAGGTCACTTTTTTATTTTGGAAATGCTCCCTTATTTCAAAGCCCATTTTGGAGGGTAAAACCACCTTTCTGTTTTTATAAAAAACGGCATAGTAAGGTTCCCCTTGCTGGCCCAGCCAAAACTCCAGGCGTATTTTATCGTTTGGCGAACTGACGGTTGTTTTTGATTGTGCCTGTGCAGTAATAAACAGCGCTGCTAATATACCGGCTGAAAATATTCTTCTAAGTAACATGATAGAAAATTTTTTGGTCTTTAAATCTAATCAAAACTATACAAACGGCATCCTATAATTTCTTCTGCCCCCGGGGGTTCATAGAATTTATTGATTATTTTATGAACCAGTAACGGCCCAATGGCTGCAGATAATAAATGACAGCTTAATAAATCTGCTCTTAAGCTAAGCGGATTTAATATTGAATCTTTTTTTATTAGCCAGCTTATCGCCCATGCTTCGGCCATTATGCTTACGGCTATATCAAATCATCCATTTGATGCTAAGAAAAGTCTACCCTCCTGACCGAACCTCACCTGAAATCCGGAAAGCGCCACCTCCAATTTTGTAGCTACTAACTTCTACAGTTGGGTAATGTTTCTCAACGCACCGGTGGGGCTGACGAATATGCTCTTGGCTGACTAACCTTCCTGCCGGCAAGTAGGTTCTATTCAACTTCAGACGGGGCGGGACGGCTCCGAATCACCCTTACTTATTAACTCGTTTTTCAGAAAACTAACCGGCGATATGTAATCTGGCCAAAAGTCATAAAATCCATCGCGCATGAAAAAACCCAACCCTTTGCTGCAACCCTGTTTGAAACCCCTTGAGGTTGAAAATAATTTTAGGTACCTTTAATTAATAGTGACGTTACCAAACAATCATTGAACAACAGTCAGCGAAACTACAATAATGAATAAAGTAATAAAATTTGGAGAAGAGGTAGAAGGATATAATATTCCGGTTTTAAATGAAAGAGAAATAAGAGCATCAGCAGGGATACTATTTTTAGCGACTTTCTTCTCTTTAATGCTTATCGTTTTCAAAAACAATTTCGTACCAATAAAATATGTTATAACTCTATTCCTTACCGATTTTATAATACGCGTCTTTATTAACCCTAAATTTTCTCCTACCTTAATATTGGGGCGCTTGATCGTCAGTAATCAGAACCCAGAATATGTTGGAGCTAAGCAAAAAAAGTTTGCATGGATAATTGGTGTGATCTTGTCCGCTACCATGTTCATTTTTTTGGTGGTAGTAAATGCATTTAGTCCAATAACGGGTATTGTTTGCCTGATTTGCCTGATATTCCTGTTCTTTGAATCGGCGTTCGGAATTTGCCTGGGTTGTAAAGTGTATAAATTGTTTTATAAAGAAAAAGCCCAATATTGTCCCGGTGAAGTGTGCGACGCTAAATCAAAACAAGATATTCAAAAATCATCCTGGGTTCAGTTACTTATTGTTTTATTATTTATAGTCTACATTTTCCTTACGGCCTTCTTATTTAACGATACGTTTATAGAAAAGCCATACGACTTGTTTGGAATATTTGGCTCGTCACAATCCAAATAAAAGATACGCTGAAGCTCAATGCCCAATCAATCGGCTTGCAAATATTTCCCTGCTTTCCGAAGGAACAACATCCAGCATGCCAGGATGAGGGGCATGCTGACAACAAGAGTATTTTCACAAGCAGAGCCGGCCATTCCAACAGCATTTATTAGCTAATATCAGCAAAGGTTTGGAGTCGACATTTATTGATCAGCCTTTGCTTTCAAAGAAAAAAATATAACAGAAACAATTCGTCACAGAAGCAAAATTTTTATTTGATTGGCCGGAACATCAACAAATTATCAAGGCAAAAAATTTTGGATCCATTGCCTTCACTGACGCGGCGAAGGATACGAAGGAAAAAGAAGGCAGCAGGGCGCATTTTGCCCGGATGGAAAAGAATACTTACTTAGAAGGGCTGACTGATAATGAAATTGGTTTTATCGCTCAGCGGGACAGTTTTTATATGTGCAGTGTTGGAGAGAATTAGTACCCTTACATACAGCACCGTGGCAGGCCGCAAGATTTTGTGAAAGTGCTGGACTCAAAACGAATTGGCTTTATAGATTTCAAAGGCAACATGCAGTTTATTACTGTTGGCAATTTTGAAACCAATAAAAATGTATCGCTGATAATGGTGAATTACCCGGCAAGGTACAGGCTGAAAATGTACGCTAAAGCGGAGATAGTGGAATTGAAAGACAATCCTGCACTGTATGATGTACTGGATTTGAACGAGTACAAATTCCGTCCCGAGCGAATGTTGATGCTGCATATAGAAGCATACGATTGGAACTGCCCACAGCATATTACCTCACGGTATACGGTGGAAGAGATAGAATCGGCATTTGCATCACAACAAAAAACTAAACTATAGTTTGACGTTATATAGCCTAAAATATCCAAAAGTTGATTTACCAATCCCTGCACTTTAAATAAACCAATTATGTTTATACAAGATTTACAATCCATTTTTGAGAGAGATCTCCAAAAATTGAAATCTGAAATTGAATTGTACCGTGATGAAAATAAATTATGGTACTCAGAAAAAGGGATATCTAATTCTGCGGGGAACCTTTGCCTGCACCTCATTGGTAATCTCAATGCCTACATTGGTGCCGAGTTGGGTAAAACGGGTTATGTGCGACAGCGGGATTTAGAATTTTCTTTAAAAGACATTCCACGAAGAGAACTGGTTGAAAATATAGAAGCAACCATAGAAGTGGTTAACAAATCGCTGGCAATGGTAGCTAACGAACAATTGGAAAGTGATTATGCTATAATGGTTTTTAAAGAGAAAGTATCGACAGGACTTTTCCTGCTGCATCTGGCCACCCATTTATCCTATCACCTGGGGCAAATCAATTACCACAGGCGTTTGCTGGATGTGTAAATAAACTGGATTGACAAAATGAATCGTAACAAAGAATTAAAAAGAGTGGTTATTACCGGAATGGGCGCCATCACGCCGTTGGAAAATTCGGCAGGTGAATTCTGGAAAAATATGGTGGCGGGCAAAAGTGGAGTGGACTTCATTACAACGTTTGACAGCACCCATTTTAAAACCAAGTTAGCGGCTGAAGTAAAAGGGTTTAAGTCAAGTCTCCATTTAAAAAAAAACGAAGCTCGTACATTCGATTTGTTTACACATATGTGGTAGCAGCTGCTGTAGAAGCGATAAAACATGCCGGATTAAATTTTGACAACTCTATAAAAATAAAATCGGGGTTATCCGGGGTTCGGGTAATGGAGGCATACTCACTTTCCAGGACCAGGTAGAAGGTTTCTTTAAGGGAAATAAGAATTCAAGATTCAATCCTTATTTTATTCCTAAGATCATTGCCGATATCCCTTCGGGAGTCATTTCTATCCGTTATGGATTATGGGGATTAAATTTTTCTACAATCTCCGTTTGTGCATCTTCCACTACTGCTATTATTGATGCGTTCAATTATATCCGGCTGGGTAAAGCAGACGTCATTATTGCCGGTGGGTCGGAAGCTGCGATTAATGAAAGTGCTGTGGGTGGATTTAATGGCGCCTATGCCGAAGGTTTTACCGCGGGCAGGTATATTAGCGAAAAAGATTTATTTCATCTTAGTTAAATAAAGAAAAATTAACCGATGCGCAACCCTGGGCTTGCGAAAGTAAGAGCAGTCTGAATCCCGGTTTAAGCTATCGATTTTCCCGCAGTATGTGGCGCACATCCTGCCCAGCCTACCGGGCATTCTGCCGCAAGCATGCTTAGTTTTGTGCAAACCATAAAATCCATAATTATCGGGAATTATATATAAATTTAGCACTGCCAGAGGCAGCCTGACACGTATGCAGGGGGATTCTATTTCCCTCCATTCGGCGATACCTGCTCGCTAGCGGCAGACCTATAGCGAACAATACGAACAATTGGCCGATGCAGGAAACGACAATATTAACAATAAACTAAACAAACAAAATGAGTCAATCAAACAATCCTTCCACAATTCTGGTAGCTGGTGCTACTGGCTTTTTAGGCGGTGAAATTTGCCGTCAATTAATATCAAAAAATAAGCATGTCAAAGGTTTGGTGCGTGCCACATCTGATACAAATAAAGTGGCTCAATTAATAGAATTAGGTGTTGAAACAATTGAAGGTGATTTGAAAAATAAAGACTCATTAAAAAACGCTCTTCGTGGAGTTTCTGCAATTATTTCAACCGTTTCCTCAACGTTATCAAGGCAGGAAGGTGATTCTATTCAAACAGTAGATGATGAAGGACAAAATAATTTAATTGATGCTGCCATAAGTGCGGGCGTAAGTCAATTTGTGTATGTTTCCTTTTGTTCTATGCCGGGTGAATACCCTCTGCAAACTGCCAAAAGAAAAGTGGAAAAACATCTTACTGAAAGTGGTTTGCATTATACCGTTTTGCAACCAACTTATTTTATGGAAGTATGGCTGAGCCCCGTGCTAGGCTTTGATTATCCTAATGCAAAGGCTTCCATTTTTGGAGAAGGAAAGAATAAGGTTTCCTGGATAGCCATCAAAGACGTAGCGTCATTTGCCGTAGCCTCATTAGATAATCCTGCGGCTAAAAATAAAATGATTGAGCTGGGTGGACCAGAAGCATTAAGTCCCCTGGAAGTAGTGAAAATTTTTGAGAACAGCAAAGGAAAAAAGTTTGAGCTTCAATTTGTACCGGAAGAAGCAATAAGAGCACAAAAAGAAGGAGCAAAAGACCCATTAAGTGAATCCTTTGCCGCATTAACCTTAGGAGTTGTGAACGGAAGTGAAATTAATATGAAAAATACGATTGATCAATTTCCCATTAAGCTTAGCTCCGTGTATGATTACGCCAGGAGGTGAGTATTTACTTCTGGCATACATTTACCTATAGGATTTTTGCAAAGCGTTTTTGGCGGGTAATTTAATATTTATTGGCAACAACTCGCTAATGGGTTTCACCGGACGTATTGACAATACAGCGCACATAGGTGGGCTTTTGAGTGAATTCATAATCGGACTTATTTGATGTCTCCAGCTTAAACTGGACGCAGACTAATTACCTCTTGAACCAATAGAAACAAAGAACTTGAATGACAACAGAACCGCTTGACAGTAAGGCCGCCTAAGACAATAATATTTGTAAAACAAGGGACGAATAATGAATTCCCTTTGGTGCGGGACTATTATCAATAGTAGGTTAGGCATACCTTAAACTTTTGTTTACCCTTTGCAATCAGGCCGGAGTTAGCCATACGCGACAATATTCCGAGGCATCATGAAATTCCTTAGCTGACCTTAGCAGAATCCTTTATTTCATCAAAATGCTCTTTGCAAGGCTGGCATAAGTATTGGTGGCTTTAACACCTCACAGGTAATTTCGGCTGCAACATTTTCTTCAATAAATGGAAATATTGATAAATTCAGTAGTGACGGATTTTGTTGTCTTCGTTCGGAATAATCATAATACTTATTCAATAATTCCTAAAACCCTATCTGTTTAATACAAACAAATTACCCCTTTTGATTTTTGAATAATTTAGCGAAGAGTTATGCCTTTTGAAAAAAATCAAATCTATCTTTACATCGATTGTAAAATTGGAAAGAGCTTAATGCGACATATCATAATAATAGTATTCCTTTTGGCTTCTATCTCTACATTTTGCCAGACAAAACATGAATTGGATAGCTTAACGCATGTGCTTGAACAAATTTCTGTTGACGACCAAAAATATAGACTTATATGGGACTCCACTATACATCAATTCGGAATGAATTCGCCTGAATTTATTGACCTTATAAAGAAAATGAATCTTCAGGATTCAGTCAACATGCTTTTAGTCGGGAATATCCTGGATAGATTTGGATGGTTAAGCAAAGAAGAAACTTCTGAAGATGCAAATGATGCGTTGTTTCTTGTTATACAACATGCCTCATTACAATCACAGCTCAAATACCTGGGGTTAATGAAACAAGCGGTTTCAGACAAAAAAGCAAAGACAACCGACTATGCCTTACTTATAGACAGAACAAAAATGTACCAAGGCGAATTCCAGGTTTATGGATCACAATTAAATTATGACACAAAGGGTAATCTTCATATTTTCCCAATAGTTGACGAGGCTAATGTAAACAAAAGAAGAAAATTAGTCGGCTTGCCTTCCATGCAGGAATACGTAAAACTGTTTAATCAAACCCTTTCGTATACATTACCCATATCAGACCAGTATAAAAATAAGATTGTCATCAGAGGTTCTATAACCGACAAAAATGACAATCAGCCTGTACCAAATGTTTCCGTCTTTTCAATCAATAACCAACTATTAGGAATGGCTGATTCAAGTGGTTTCTTCCAGGTATTAATTGCTGAAAAAAATAGAAATCAGAAAATTATTTTTAAAAAAAAGTATTACGAATTATCTGAATTTAAATTAACAGACTTCCGAAAAAAGGTTATTGAAATAAATCCTGTTCTGACAAAAAAGTAGAAAGGCTACACACAACAGGGGCTTTAGCTAAATGAAAACTGCCAGCCTTCCCCGCCTTAGGCGGGGGAATTCCATTACATCCCCTCTACGAGTCCTGAATATTATAGGTAAGCAAACCCACTTCCTGCATGAATAGGCAGAAATTTATAATGGACAATAAAGCCTATTCATCCCTGGCTATTATGAGTGTTGGAATGGCTCGTAATTTGTTAGCGAAAAGCAAGGTTTAAGGGTTATTTTACATTGGAAAAAAAAATAATTATGCCGATTGTTAATGAGTCTATAATTACTTCCACTTACCAATCAAACGAAAAGGACATAAAAGTTCATGCTGTTCAAACGGGTATGATTTCTGTAAAATGCAATTTCCTAAACAAAAAAGGCAACGGAATATTTTCAAAAGCAAACATTTTACTGGGACATGAACATGCTGACTTTATTCCCATATGGACCTGGGTTATAGAACACCCCGAAGGAATCATAATAGTTGATACCGGCGACATTGAAGAAGCAGCCCATAAAGACTTTTACAAAAATGAAACCATAGGCTCAAAATTTAATTTGTTCGCTATGGCTCTCAAAAGAAAAATCACCAAAAAGGATGAACTGAATAATCAATTAACTAAAATCAATATCAAGCCTGAACAGGTTTCAAAAGTAATATTGACTCATTTACACGGCGACCACACCGATGGTTTGAAATTTTTCCCTTCCAATGAAATTTTTGTACATGAATTGGAATATAAGCATCCCTATGCCAATCTGCCTACTACCTACCCCACCTGGTTTAAGCCCACTTTGTATACCTTTTCAAAAAATAGAATTGACTATTTTGATAACGCATATGCCATTACCAGGACTGAGGATATGTGGTTGGTACCAACACCAGGACATACTCATCATCATTGTTCTGTATTATTCAAAACTGACAAAGAACATATTCTCATTGCAGGCGACACCTCCTATAATCAGCAACAATTATTGGACAATACATTCGCCGGCTCCAACATTAATTATAAAAAATCACAGGACACCTATAACATTATAAAAAAGTATGCCTCAATACATCCCACCATTTACTTACCATCGCATGATGGCCTTTCAGGAAACAGGTTATTCTGTAAAGAAATATTAAGAGACCTCTAATAAGACCGGGAACAACATAAGAATTCGCCAAAGCAGGGCAGGCCAATTAAATCCCGCATGGACGGGATTACTATCAGCAGGGGGTTGGGCATTTATAGCCGAAGGCCCTTCTATGAATTCCCTGCCTTCCAAATATCAGTAAGCTACGCGGGGTTCGAACGGCTAACCCCCAAACTAAAGCGGGCAGCCGGGAAATGAACAACAGCCCCATCCCTGTCAGTAGTTTAATTATCCCCGGGCAAACAACTATTTTTAAAAAATAGAATTAATTTTGTAACCTTTCCCTTTACCACCTGCTCTATAGTAGTATGGCCACCGTATAAAATTTAACAAAGGAAGCCCTTTAGTTAAATCAATCAATCAGGCCAGCTTTTTAAATCTTTGTACCCGGTAATCCTGCTCCAGGTTAATATACAGATACAGGCAGCCTATCACGAATGGCCGCTTCATTATGGCAGTAAGTAACATTCTTGAGTCAGCAGATTGTGTGTTTGAACCAGCGAAAGGCTTATTTTCATTGACCCGGATGGCAAAGGTTATCATAGCTAAATAAAATAACACTTCAGGATGAATACTTTTGAACAATATACTGATATAGAAATTATACAAAAAATACTGCAGGGGGAAACGGCTTTATTTGAAATTCTTATCCGTAGAAATAATCCATTTCTCTACAAAACCGGCCGTTCTTATAATTACAACCACCAGGATACACAGGACCTGATGCAGGATACTTATCTGGATGCCTATTCTCATTTAACGCAATTTGAAAACCGTTCATCTTTTAAAACCTGGATAATAAAAATAATGCTGAACAACTGCTATAGAAAAAAGCAAAAATTCAGCTCCAAAAATGAAGTTCCCTATGAAATCACCGATAAATCAATCCCCATGTTCTCTAATCAACCATTCAACGACGCAAATAAAACTATAATGAACCGGGAATTAAGTTCAGCTATTGAAAATGCCTTGCAGCAAGTGCCGGTAGATTACAGAATGGTTTTTTCATTAAGAGAATTAAACAGGTTGACTATTGCAGAAACGGCCGAGGCATTAGATATCAGCGAAGCCAATGTAAAAGTACGGCTTAACCGGGCTAAAGCCATGCTGAGAAAAGAGATAGAGAAAACGTATACCGCAGAAGATATTTTTGAGTTTAACCTGGTATACTGTGATGCCCTGACAAATTCCGTTCTGAATAAAATTAAAAAGCTTACTCAATGAAAACATACACAGAAACATCTGACCTGGTTGGCGAAGAGTATATTGCTGCTTCCGTAGAAACACCCCTTCGGAAAGATGCCTTTGACCTGGAGGATATTATAAAAATTGAACTCATTCAGAAACACTTCAAAGAAATAATGACCATTTTAGGACTTGATTTATCCGATGATAGTTTGAGCGGAACACCTCACCGGGTGGCCAAAATGTATGTAAAGGAAATATTCAGGGGATTAAATCCGGCGCACAAACCGGAAGTAAAGCTTTTTGAAAATAAATACCAGTATAATGAGATGTTGATTGAAAAAAACATTACGCTGTACTCCTATTGCGAACATCATTTTGTGCCCATTACCGGCAAAGTGCACGTGGCATATATTTCAAATGGCCAGGTTATTGGTTTATCAAAAATAAATCGTTTGGTTCAGTATTACGCCAAACGACCCCAGGTGCAGGAAAGGCTGACTAACCAGATAGCCGCGGGATTAAAAGAAGCATTGCAATCAGAAGATGTGGCCGTAATTATTGATGCGGTTCATCTTTGTGTAGCTTCCCGGGGAATTAAAGACACCCATAGCAGTACTGTTACAACCAGTTATTCAGGCCGGTTTCATGGTGAAAAATTAAAGACAGAATTTTTAGCCTTACTTAATAGTACTAAATAAAAGAAAGCAAGCCTGTTCTAAATGTGTGAATCATGTAATTCTTTTAAAAAAATATGTAATATTTTATCTATTAAACATTATTATATTTAATCAATTACTTTAACTATAACAAAATGAAAAAGCATTCAATAATTCTTGTATTATTGGGCCTCATTTTTATTCTTACATTGTCGATGTCGCTTACCCAATGTACAAATTCTACATCAGCACAAACATCTACCTCTAAGAAAGAAAGTGACGACCCAATTTCAGATAACGCCAAACAAATGCTAGCAGAAGGAAAGCAAACATTTCGTTTCGAAACATTTGGAGACGAAACTTACTGGACAGATGCGCTGCAATTAAACAAAGCCATTGCCGGAGAAAAAAATGGAGGGGTTGGAGCAGGGCTATCTCCCAAAGCTGCATTGGCAGCAGGATTAAAAGTTGACATGGATGTTATTCCCGCTGATGTGGCAGCAGCCATTAAAGCCGGAAAAGTAAATTTAGACGACCCTGCTGTTACACTCACACTTTTACAACTCAATGCAGTGGTAGGCGTAAAAGGAACTTTTGATAGTAAAAAAAATCTGGTATCCGTAGGTCTTACCTGTGCGTCCTGTCATTCAACAGTTGATGATGCATTTGCTCCGGGCATTGGCCGTCGCCTTGACGGATGGGCAAACCGAGATTTAAACGTTGGAGCAATTGTATCAATGGCTCCCAATTTAAAACCACTTACCGATGCATTGGGTGTGGATGTAGCCACGGTAAAAAAAGTGTTGGCAAGCTGGGGCCCGGGAAAATTTGATGCCTTGCTCAATTTAGATGGCAAAGCATTCAGACCTGATGGAAAATCAGCCGCAACATTAATTCCGGAAGCATTCGGACATACTGGTGGTAATAATCATACATGGACAGGCGGATGGGGCGACATTACTTATTGGAATGCCTATGTTGCCAATCTTGAACTGGCAGGGAACGGAACTTTTTACGATGAACGTCTTAACAATGCTAAAAAATATCCGGTAGCAGCCAAAACAGGCGCAGGAAATAAACGCCACAATCCCGATATGGTAACCGATAAATTGGCGGCTCTGCAATTTTATCAATTAGCAATCCCGGCACCTAAAGCACCAGAAGGAAGTTTTAATAAAGAAGCAGCTCAACGGGGCATTATTGTATTTAACCATAAAGCCAAATGCGCAAGCTGTCATGTTCCTCCTTTGTTTACTGAACCTGGATGGAATACACATAAGGCATCGGATATTGGGATTGATGATTTTCAGTCGAACCGCTCACCGGATAATACTTATGTTACACAATGACTAAAAGGATTGTGGACACATACAAAAGGCGGCTTTTATCATGATGGAAGATTTGAAACATTAATGGATGTAGTAAACCATTACAACAATTTTAAAAAACTTTCTTTAAATGAAGCCGAGAAAAAAGATTTGGTAGAATACCTTAAATCATTGTAACAAAAAATTCGACAAACTTAAATTAAACGATTTATAAATAATTAAAATGAAAAAATCAACACCGATCTATTCTCCTTTCCCCTGGCTGATCGCATCCAGTATCCTATTATTCAGCTTTTCAGCCTGTACATCCAATGACGGGACCAAAGAAACTACCAACGAAAAACCAACCATGAATGCAGAAATGCCGATGACTGACAACAGCAGCCATGAATTAAAAATAGCCATGAACAAACTTTGGGAAGATCATGTTACCTGGACCCGCAATGTTATCCTTTGTCTGGTTGACGGAGTTCCCGGAGCTGACCAGGCAGTGAAACGCCTGATGCAAAACCAGGTGGATATTGGCAACGCCGTTAAGCCTTACTATGGAGAGGAGGCGGGGAATAAATTAACCGAATTATTAAAGGCGCATATTGCTATTTCGGCAGATGTAGTGAAATCCGCCAAAGCCGGCAATAAAACAGCACTGGATTCTGCCAATAAAAAATGGTATGCTAACGCTGATGAGATTTCTGCCTTTCTCAGCAAGGCAAATCCTAACTGGGCCTTAGCCGATATGCAGATGATGATGAACGACCATCTTAAATTAACCACGGATGAAGCCGTGCAGCGAATAAAGAAAGATTACGTGGCTGATATTTTAGCTTATGATAAAGTGCATGATGAAATTCTAAAAATGTCGGCCATGCTGGCGGATGGTATCATCAAGCAATTTCCCGCAAAATTTAAATGAGGTAAGCAAATAATTTCAACATGAAAATGGAAAATAAATTTAATGAAGCTACCACACAACGTCCGCTAGGGGACCGTATTATGGATGCACCGCTGGTTAACATTGACCTTATCACTTTTACCGAACAGATTAAAGAGGAGAAGGCCTGGAAAGAAAGCGATCGCAACGCCATAACCGTTTTTAAAACAAACGGTATGCGTATTGTGCTGATAGCTTTGCATAAAGACGCCGAAATGACTAAGCACAGGGCAGAGGGAATGATCAGCCTGCAAGTGCTGGAAGGAAAAATAAAATTTACCACCGATGATCAATCTGTTGAATTGGGCCGCGGGCAAATGCTTGCACTTCATGAAGGGCTTTCGCATAGTGTGCTGGCTAAGGAGGAAACAATCTTCTTACTAACCCTTACTACCACTTTGGCAGAAAAGAATTCCAGTCTATAAATGAAAAACAGATATGGCACAACATATTGTAAAAATAAAATCGATTAATAAAGTCACTCATGATGTGTTACGAATTGTAACAGAAAAACCAATTGCCTACCAATTTATTCCCGGGCAGGCTACGGATGTGTCCATAAACAATACTGATTGGAAGGAGGAAAAAAGATCATTCACCTTCACCTGCCTTCCCGATAATGATTTTATCGAGTTTACTATCAAAACCTATCCTTCGCATAAAAGCGTTACCAACCAGCTATTGCAGCTTAACAAGGAGGATGAATTGATATTGCACGAGGTGTTTGGTGATATCAACTATAAAGGCGAAGGGGTGTTTATAGCCGGCGGCGCCGGCGTGACTCCCTTCATTGCTATATTCCGGCAGCTTCAGAAAAGACAAGAAATAGGAAATAACAAACTCATCTTTGCTAATAAAACGAAAGCCGACATCATCCTGGAAGAAGAATTTAAAAACATATTAGGCGAAAATTTCATCAATATATTATCCGATGAAAATATTGAGGGTTATGAGAAGGGGTTCATCACCGAAGACTTTCTAAAAGCAAAAATGGGCGACTACAACAAATACTTTTATGTATGCGGGCCTCCACCCATGATGGACGCAATAGAGAAGATGTTAGCCAACCTGCACGTGAATAAAAAATTCATT
This sequence comes from Chitinophagaceae bacterium, assembly GCA_031360425.1. Lineage (GTDB taxonomy): Bacteria > Bacteroidota > Bacteroidia > Chitinophagales > Chitinophagaceae > Endoryza. The sequence continues at coordinate 34,847 of JANMBO010000048.1, forward strand.
ATCAAAGAAGCTTTTTAATCACACGGATGCCAGATTAAACTATTGTTGACAGGTCCGTAAAAAAGAATCTCTACTTTACGGCCAGCCACTTATGATCTTCGTCATTAGTCATTTCACCATTATTAATAACCACCTTCACATTACCTGCTTTGATTTTTGTTGTTATCTTCATCTTTAGATTTTCAATAAAGCTTTCGTTCGGGGCAATAGCCGCACTGAATTCCTTTACTTCACCCACGCAGATCGCTGGAAAGTGTAAACACCCAATTACCACATGAAAGCAATAGTTTATACAAAATACGGACCGCCGGAGGTTCTTCATCTTGAAGAAGTAGAGAAACCTTCGCCCAGGGATTATGAAATCCTGGTAAGAATTCATGCCACCTCCGTTTCTTCTGGTGACTGGCGCCTCAGAAAAGCGGACCCGTTTGCCGTCAGGATATTTTTTGGTTTAACGAAACCCAGGAAAACTATTTTAGGAGCTGTATTTGCAGGAGAAATTGAAACAAAAGGCAAAAGTGTTACCCGCTTTAAGGTGAGGGACCAGGTTTTTGGTTCAACCGGGATGAGTTTTGGTGCTTATGCCGAATACAAATGCCTCCGGGAAGATGCAGTAGTAGCAATCAAACCGCCTAATATGACTTACGAAGAAGCGGCGGCCGTTCCTTTTGGTGGCGCTACCGCATTGTACTTTCTACAAAAAGCAAATATAAAGACAGGGCAAAAAGTTTTAGTCTATGGAGCATCCGGAGCAGTAGGTACTGCCGCGGTACAACTTGCCAGCTACTTCGGTGCAGCAGTTACCGGCGTTTGCAGTACCTCGAATGTAGAAATGGTAAAATCACTGGGCGCCGAAAAGGTAATAGACTATACAAAGGATGACTTCACTAAAAACGGCGAAACCTATGACGTTATTTTTGATACAGTAGGCAAAATTCCATTTTCGGGTAGTATACAATCGCTTAACAAAAAAGGAATATTATTATTAGGAGCTTCCGGGATGGGGCACATGGCACAAAGGTTTTGGACTTCCCTGGCAAGCAGCAAAAAAATTATATCCGGTTTGGTACAGGGTAACCTGGCCGATATTCTTTTCTTAAAGGATCTTATCGAGAAAGGAAATTTCAGATCAATCATAGACAGAAGCTATCTGTTGGAACAAATGGCCGAGGCGCATAGCTACGTAGAAAAAGGCCACAAAAAGGGAAATGTAGTAATAATCGTAATACCAGGTATCTGACCGGAAAAAAAACAACAGGGGTATCTCAACATTCTATACTGCTATTTTGCCACCTCCACTATCTTTACATAAAAACAATTTGGCATTTCAAATAAAAGAAAATTCACTTTGGGCACGTATAGCGGCCTGGAAATTGCGCAGTGATAAAGTGGCTATCGTTTTTGGAAGCACAATTCATTTACACAACACCTCGAAGGAAGAATTCCTATCCAACAAAAAATGGGTGAGCCACGAACGGAAGCATATTGAACAATATAAGCGATATGGGTTTTTTACTTTTATCTATCTATACCTCCTGGAAAGTATAAAAAACGGATACATCAATAATAAATACGAATTAGAAGCCAGGGAGGTTGAAAAAGATGATTCAATCAACTAATAAAAATAAGCCGATATGATAGAAAAAATAAACTGGGATGCCGTTCCAGTAGAAGAGGTCAATCCATCTATGAAGCGAAAAATTATCACGGGGGAAAAACTGATGATCGCGCGAATGAATTTCAAAGATGGATATGTAGTACCCCTGCACAGTCATATGAACGAACAAATCACCCAGGTAATTTCGGGTAAAATGCGTTTTTGGTTCGGTGGAGACAAAGAACAGACCATGGATTTATATCCCGGAGAGGTGGTAGTAATACCCGCCAATCTTCCACACGAAGCACTGATGATTGGTGAGGTAGAAGAAATCGATACCTGGGCACCGCCTCGCCAGGATTGGTTAGATGGATCAGATCTTTACTTAAGAAAATAATTATGGAATTAGGAATAAAGAACAAGGTAGCGTTTATCGCGGCTTCCAGCCAGGGACTCGGAAAAAGTGTGGCCATTGAATTAGCAAAGGAAGGCGCCCATGTAATTATCTGCGGAAGAAATAAAGAGACGTTGAAAGCCACCGAAGAAGAAGTTAAGGAATACAGCACGCGGGTTTTGTCTCTCGCAGGGGACTTATCAATGGCCAGTGACAGAGATTACCTGATTGATACCACACTAAAGGAATTCCCGCAGGTGGATATACTCGTAACCAATACTGGTGGCCCCCCGGCAGGAAAATTTGAATCATTCACCCAGGAAGATTGGGATAAGGCGGTTCAACAATTACTGGGAAGCGCGGTGAGCCTGGTGAGAGGCTTTTTACCAGGCATGAAAGAACAAAAATGGGGGCGCATTATCGCGATCACCTCGCAGGCGGTGAAGCAACCGGTCAATAACCTCATTCTTTCAAACGCCGTTCGTGCATCGGTGGCGGGATTGATGAAAACACTTTCCAATGAATTGGGAGAATATAATATTACCGTAAACAATGTAATGCCAGGTTATACCCAAACGGCCCGGTTGACAAAACTAATGGAGGGCAATCCTTCTTTTGCATCAGTAACTAAAGAAATACCGTTGGGACGGTTTGGAAAACCCGAAGAGTTTGCCGCAGCAGTGGCCTTTTTAGCCAGTGAACGCGCCAGTTATATTACGGGTGTTTCGTTGGCAGTTGATGGGGGATGGATTAAGAGCATGCTTTAACGGAAAAAACGGGATAGAAAAAATCCGCCTTGGCCGCTCCCCTGTTCAAACCAGTTATTCTTTTAACCGGCCGTTCACTTGAATTTTTCGACAGACTGATTTAATCTTGTTGGACGGCTATCTGCTGTTATCAGTAAACCGGAATAGTGATCCTTTTAACAGTGGATTGTTTAGAAATGATAATATGAAAACATTAATTACCCTGCTTGTTGGTATGAGCTTAATTATTCTTTCGGGCTGTAAGAAAGATTCATCCATATCCCCCCAAACAATTTCATTGTTACAGAATAAATGGACCCTGCAATCAGAAACCCTGGTATTCCCTTCCAACTCTTCCCTGGATAGAAGGTACGAGGGCATCGCCAATGATTTCTATTTGTTTGGGAAAAATGATACGCTGATAATAAACCAGGCAGGAAACGCCAATTTACCCTGGCAGCCTATCCAGATTAATGTTAACTATCGCTTGCTTGATAATTCAACTTTGCAATACGAACCCAACAGGAATATCAAGATAAGTATTAAAACGCTTACCAATCAACAACTAATCCTGACAAACGAAATCACCGCCACTTTTACCAATTCAAACGGGACCATTGATACCTATAATGGGTTAAGAACCGACTCACTAAAAAGGTAACAGAATACAATACCTCCCTTTCACTGGTATAGAGCAATCTTAGCCATCAACCCCCTGATATGTCCAACACTCATATATCGTTCCCGGGCACCTGTTTTTTCAAAAGGATTCGGTGACCCTGGTGGAACAAGGGCGCGGAAGCCTTTTTCAAGATATAGATTCCAATCGATCAACTGGTACCCTAAACCCCGCTCAATATCCATACTGTCTGTCAAATTTTCAAAGTGATCCATATATTTTCGGGACACATGACCAATAGCAATACCCATCAATCCTAATCCCGTTTTATTCTGGAAGCAAATAATGTGGCATAGTTCGTGACCTAATATCCCTACCTGCCCATTTACACCGCTATTGGAAAAAACAGGTAACCTTCTGCCTTCGGTCGAATCATTAATGATAACAATATAGCTGCGTTTACTGCTTCGTCGTAAAATGCTGGAGACAGTAGGCCGGGTAGAAATTATCCCTCCTTTACTTTTTTTTATTTCAAATCTAATTCTTGTTTGAGCCAGTTCTGGAAAATAAGACAAGGCATAGAGTACCTGTTTTTCAAACAGCATTGGTATTTTTTTGTTAATGCTATTCTTCTCTTTTAGTAAAAGGTAATCGCTATTCATGGCTTGCGAAATATCCTTTTCCGGTTTCCTTGTTTGTGAGAAGATAATGGGTGAATAAAAGAAAAGGACTACTATGGAGAAAATTTTTATTGCAGAATAAATTGTTCGCATATAAAAAATTATTGCATTTCTTTTTCTACTGCTGCTATAGCCTTAACTGTTTTTACAACGGAATCGGGTGTTACCGAAATACTGTCAATACCCAGCTCCACCAGGAATTGGGCAAAGTCGGGAAAATCCGAAGGTCCTTGCCCACAGATACCAACTTTTACCCCCATGCGTTTGGCTGTACTTATAAGCATGCGCAGGAGCACCTTCACCGCCGGGTTTCTTTCATCGTATAAATGCGCCACTAAAGATGAATCTCTGTCAAGCCCCAGGGTTAACTGGGTTAAATCATTTGAGCCAATTGAAAAACCATCAATATGTTTTGCAAACTCCTCGGCCATGAGAATATTGGAGGGAACCTCTGCCATTAAGAACAATTCCAACCCTTCTTTTCCTCTCTCCAGTCCGAACTCCTTCATGGCATCGTGTACCTTGTGTAATTCTTCCACTGTCCGGCAAAAGGGAACCATTACTACCACATTTTGTAATCCCATTTCTTCCCTAACTCTTTTAATAGCTTTACATTCTAACCCAAACGCTTCTTTATATTTATCAGAATAATACCGGCTGGCTCCTCTCCATCCAATCATGGGGTTTTCTTCGTGCGGTTCAAAATGGTTACCGCCCAGTAAATTATAATACTCATTACTTTTGAAATCACTGAAACGCACAATCACTTTATTGGGATAAAAAGCAGCCGCAATTTTTGCTACCCCGTAACTAAGACTTTGGATGAAGAAATCTTCTTCATTTTTAAATCCTTTGATCATTTTTTTTATCGCAGAACTTAATCCAGCATCATTCAATTCTTTGTGTTTTAACAAAGCCATTGGATGAATTTGAATATAATTGTTGATAATAAACTCTTCTCTTGCTAAACCAACGCCCGCATTTGGCAAATGAGAAAAACGAAAGGCAAGATTGGGCGATGCCACATTGAGCATAATGGGAGTTTTTACTGAGGGCAGATCCTTCAGGTTTGTTTCCACTTTTCTATAAGGCACATCCCCCGCATATACAAATCCTTCACTTCCTTCGCAACAGGAAGCGGTAACAAATTGTCCCGTTTCTAACACGTCGGTGGCATTGCCACAACCCACAATTGCCGGCACCCCCAACTCCCTGGCAACAATAGCAGCATGGCAGGTTCTTCCTCCCTTATTGGTAATAATCGCGGATGCTTTTTTCATAATAGGTTCCCAGTCTGGATCTGTCATATCTGTTACTAATACATCTCCTGCCTTAAACTCGTGGCCCTCGGTCACTCTTTTATCCAACGAAAACAAGATGGAAACTTTTCCTGCTCCTATCTTATCTCCTACCGCTATCCCTTTTACCAATGTTTTTCTTTGAACGTTTCCATCCATTACATACTCAACAATATTGGAAAAATCCTTTTGAGAATGAATAGTTTCCGGCCTTGCCTGTACAATAAATAATTCTTTTGTAAGACCATCAACCGCCCATTCAATATCCATCGGGCACCAATGCCCCTTTAATTGACTATAATATTCCTCAATTCTTGTAACCCATTTTGATAACTGTAAAATACGCTCGTCTTTTAAACAATAGCGCTCCTGCAAGGGTTTTTCCACCTGTATTATCTGAACCCGTTCGTCGGGATTATCTCCATACACCATCATCTTATCTTTTATTCCCAATTTCTTTTCGATGATGCTGCTAAACCCTTTTTTTAAGGTGGGTTTAAACACGATGTATTCATCTGGAGAAACAGCCCCCTGTACTATCATTTCGCCCAAACCATAAGAAGCATTAATAACCACCACATCTTTAAAGCCGCTTTCCGTATCCAGCGAAAAAGCTACTCCCGATGCGCTAATATCACTTCGTACCATCTTTTGTACACAAACAGAGAGGCCAATACTAAAATGATCGTATCCAAAACTTTGGCGATAACTTATAGCCCGATCAGTAAAAATGGAAGCAAAACAATTTCGCACAGCGTTCATTAAGGGAACGGGCCCCCGAACATTTAAGTACGTTTCCTGCTGCCCCGCAAAAGAAGCCTCGGGTAAATCTTCGGCGGTGGCGGAGGATCGAACAGCCACATCCGTCATATCCTGATCGTATGTTTTGCTTAATTCATAATATTTCTCAATAATGGCATCACTTAATTCCCTGGGAAATTTTACGTTCTTGAATAATTGCCTTGCCTGTAAGCCCCCACGCCGCAGCGACTCAATATCATCTAATTTAATGCCGTTGATAATTTTATGAATTGCAGCATCCAGGTTATTATACTTAATGAACTCCCTATAGGCTGCTACCGTCACCACAAACCCACCGGGTATTTGTATACCAAGCTGTTTAAGGTTTTGCAACATCTCGCCTAAAGATGCATTCTTTCCCCCCACCTGCTCAATATCCTTTAACCCTACCTTATGCAGATCAGTTAGAAAAATAGAAGTATCCATAAATTAATAATTAGAAGTATTGAAACTAAAATAATAAAAAAAGGTCAAGTATATACCTCCGGCTATTTGCCTCATAAGAATAAGAAAGTTAAATAATCTTTTACAATAAAAAGGCAAGAGAATAAGAATGAACTTTCGAAGTAACTGGATTTGTTTTAAACGTTAGTAAAATTGCGGCTCATAGCAGACCTTATTCTTCAGGCCCAGCTCCAACGACTTCAAGTGTTTGATAAAATGCTAACGGCGCAAATAACCACCAACTATTCTTCAGTACATTACCAATATTTATCGCCTTTTAGCTTTAAAGGAAATAAGATAACAGATTGCCGAATGAATTGGATTCACCAACCATTACACGGTGGTGCCTGAAAAGTATCTTTGAGAGATCAACCCGCAGTGTAATAACCACCAGAAAGTGTAATTTCTAATTAGGCACTATGGGTTCTAACTAATTGGAAACATTACCATGGATATGTTCGAATAATTTCCCGGGAGGCAATTCGATTATCTCTGATTTAACTCCATTCACGAAATACATATCGATTTCGCCGATATTTTTGGCTGAAATCTT
>JANMBO010000102.1:0-11811 GCA_031360425.1 Chitinophagaceae bacterium
GCAATAAAATAACCTGTGGGGAACCTAATTATGGATCAAAAACCCTATTATAAAATATTCAAATACAAAATTAAAGACCTGAAAGACTGTCTATTAGTTAATATTGTCTTCCTAATAATATTAGCTTAACAATTCAATCAATTTAGAGTTGCCTGATTTTCTAAAAACTAATAATAATGGCAAAAAAAATATTTCGTAAAAAGGGCAATTTTGGTCTCAGTTTTTAATCGGCTATTTTGCACTAAAATAACCTGATGAAAAACTGGATTGGTTTTACCCTGTTTTGCCTTTTGCTTTTTTCCTGTAAAACCAAGGACCTGGAGTATATTAGTTTCGATCACCTGAAGGTGGAAAAATTGGGGTTTCCGAATTCTACCATTAGCCTGGATGTTACTTGCTATAACCCCAACAAGTTCGGGCTTCAGCTTACGAGGTTGGAAACCGATGTTTTTATAAATAAAGAATTTCTAGGAAAAGCCCTGCTTGATTCAATGTTAACCGTTCCCCGGAAAGACACGTTTTTGATCCCGGTTAAGATGGAGGTGAAAATGGGGGGTGCTATGAATAGTCTGTTACAACTCATGAACAGCAATCCCGATAGTACTACCCTGCTCATAAAATTGGAAGGCAAAGCCAGGTTGAAAAAAGGTGGTATTTTCTTAACCTACCCGATCCACTATGAAGAAATGAAGGTGCTGAAGTTTTGAGAATTTTGAGCGGTTTGGAAAAATTGCACTGAATTATTAGAATTGGATTCATGGGGATAGTTACCTAATAGGCCCTTCTTACTTCGAATGGTAACAGAGGCGATTGTTTTTCGATTGCAGATTTATATCTACTGTTCTTTATTTCCCAACTGGCTTTTTACAGGTCTTTGGAAGCTTTTCATAGGCTTCGGGATTAGCCTTTACATCATCTGCATCGTAGCCAATATTCGCGATGGCCGTTTTAATATACTCAATATTCGTGCGGTCGTTAAGGAAGGTAACCTTGGTCGTTTTCCTTTTATAATCAACCACAATTTTTTGAACTCCATCCACTCGTTTCAGGTCGTCTTCAATTCTTTTTTTACATTTCTCGCACTGAACTGTGGGAGTTTGAATAGTTACCGTTTGCGCGGCTTTCTTTACCTGTCCCCAACCAGTAAGGCCTATTACCAGGAAGGTGATCATGAATAGGGTAAGCTTTTTCATACTCGATATTTTCTTCAAAATTAACTGCCCGGGTGGATTTTCAAAGCCAGGCTTCCGCTATTAGCGGTTATTTAAGGTTTATATTAGCAAATTAAGGCCATTATTTAGCCAATATTCCCTTCCAATTAGCCGGGTCCTTCCTCCATTGAAGAATTACCTCTAAATGCTCCGCTGAAACCATCCCTTTTTCTATGGCCAGTTCAACCAGGAGTGGGAAATTAGTAAGGGAACGAAAGGGTAACTGGTATTCTTTAAATGCCTCCTCTGCTTCGGGAAATCCATAAGTAAAAATGGATACCATACCATCGACCTGCAGTCCCGCCTGCTTTAATACATCTACTACCTGTAAACTACTTTTACCAGTTGAAACGAGGTCCTCAATAACAACCACTTTTTTCCCTTTTTCATAAAATCCTTCAATCTGATTACCCAACCCATGCTCCTTTGGTTTAGGACGCACATAAATAAAAGGCAATTTTAACTGGTCGGCCACCATGGCTCCCCAGGCAATTCCGGCTGTTGCTACCCCGGCAAGCATTTCCGCTTCAGGAAAATGCTCAAATACCACATTGCACATTTCGGATTTAATGAAGTCGCGGATAAAAGGGAAAGAGAGCACCTTCCGGTTATCACAATAAATCGGGCTCTTCCAGCCACTCGCCCAGGTAAAGGGCTGCTGGGGATTTAATTTTATAGCATTAATTTGTAAGAGTTTTTCGGCGATTGCTTTTTCGTTGGTCATACAGCGCGAAAGTAAAGAAAAGCCATTAGCTATTTAAAACTCTATACGCCTGGTTGGATTGTTGTTGATAACAATTAATACCGAAGCAGCCTTACATTACATTAACCCCTCAACGTTTTGAGTATGCAAATTAAAATATACTTCAACGAAAAGCCCTTGTTTCTTACTGATATTATCAATAGCGAGATCGAGCCATTTGTTCATCACGACGATTCCATATTCATGGATGAGTTTTCCACACCCGGTATCAATTCTATCCTGCATGAAATGCGGCAGGAAAAAGTACACGCGGGTATTTATTACCACGGTAATCTAGAGGAACTTAAAAAAGCAATCTGGAAAAAATTTACTTTGATACAGGCAGCGGGTGGTATTGTTTTGAATGAAAAAGAAGATATCCTCTTTATGTTTCGCAGGGGGAAATGGGATCTGCCGAAAGGTAAACTCGATAAAGGGGAAAGCCTGGAACAATGCGCTGTTCGGGAAACGGAAGAAGAGACCGGATTAAGAAATGTGAAATTTAAAGCGCCTCTTATTATCACCTATCACACGTATGATGAAAATGGGAAACATATTCTTAAGGAAACCCACTGGTATTCATTAGCGGCAGATGGCAAACAGGAATTAATTCCCCAGGTCGCTGAACAAATTGAAAAAGTTGAATGGGCCCATCCCTCTTTATTAAGAAAATATACGCAACATACCTATCCTTCCGTATTGGATGTGCTTGCAGCAGCAGGCTACAAAATTTAAGATAGATTATCGCTTTAAAATAGCTACAGTAAGCCGGCTAATGCAAACTAATTTCTCTTTTTCATCCTTAATTTTAATGTCCCAAACATGGGTAGTTGAACCTAAATGTAACGGGGTAGCGGTTCCTGTTACAAATCCTTCGCGGGCGCTTCGCACATGATTGGCGTTTATTTCTAACCCCACGCAAATAAATTTTTCCTGATCAATAACCAGCGAAGAAGCTATGCTGCCAATAGTTTCGGCCAATACGCAGGAAGCGCCCCCGTGCAATAATCCATACGGTTGTTTGGTTCGGTGATCTACGGGCATCCGGGCTTCCAGGTAATCGGCCCCCACTTCAGTCAATTCAATACCAATATAATCCCCCATGGTTCTTTTACCCATCCCGGCAAGGTCCTTTGTTGTCAAATCTTTTTTAAACCAGATCATTTTTTCAGTGATTGATATACAAGGTCGGGCAGAAAATAAGATGCATCACCCCCATTCCGTATTATATCCCGCACAATAGTAGAAGCCACCGAAGTATATTTTGGTTCCCCCGTCAGGAACACAGTTTCTAGATTTTTGTCAAGCGTACGATTGGCATCAGCAATTGTTTTTTCATATTCAAAGTCGCTAACATAACGAATCCCTCTCAAAATAAACCGGGCCCCTATTTTTCGGCAATAATCAACAGTCAATCCTTCATATACTCCACCCTTTACTTTGGGTTCATTTTTATATATCTCTTCGATCCAATGCAATCGTTGATCAGCTGAAAACATGGGCTCTTTGGCAGAATTCAGGCCAATGCCAACAATTATCTTATCAAATAAAGGAAGTGCCCGGTTAATAATATCGGTATGGCCCAGTGTAACCGGATCAAATGTGCCTGGAAATAAACAAATACGTTCCATGTTTGATGAAATCTTGATTATGATAGAAGAGGATACTAGATACGGGATACGGGATACGGGATGAGGGATGCTGGATACGGGATACAATTTTTTGCTTAGGAAGATTGAGGGCTTAATAAATACAGGGCCGCCATCCTCACGGCTACACCGTTTTCTACCTGCTGCAGAATGATGGACTGGCCACTATCCGCTACATCACTATCTAATTCTACGCCCCTGTTAATGGGCCCCGGGTGCATAATCACGATTTCTTTATGTAAACTATCCAATAGCCTCCTGTTTATTCCATAAGCCAGGCTATACTCCCGAAGCGAAGAAAACAATACCTGGTTCTGTCGCTCTAATTGAATGCGCAACACATTGGCCACATCGCACCATTCCAATGCTTTCTTAAGATTATATTCAACCCGCACATCAAATGCTTCCTGCATGAAAGGAGGAATAAGCGTAGGTGGACCAACCACTGTTACTTCCGCTCCCATCTTTTTAAGCAGGTAAATATTACTCATTGCAACCCGGCTATGCATAATGTCGCCTACAATGGCCACTTTAAGTCCTTCCAGCTTACCCAGTTTTTCCCGCATGGAAAATGCATCCAATAATCCCTGCGTGGGATGTTCATTGATGCCATCACCTGCATTTATAATGGCGGCAGAAATATGTTTGGCCAGAAAATGAGGGGCACCGCTGGCACTATGCCTCATTACGACCATATCCACTTTCATGGACAGAATATTGTTAACTGTATCCAGCAGGGTTTCTCCTTTTTTCACAGAAGAACTTCCTGCCGTAAAACTGATCGTGTCGGCACTTAGTCTCTTTTCTGCTAATTCAAAAGATATACGGGTACGGGTAGAATTTTCAAAAAAAAGATTGACGATGGTAACATCCCTTAAGGACGGAACTTTTTTAACGGGCCGCTGTAAAACTTCTTTGAATTGGGAAGCAGTAGTTAAAATAATTGCGATGTCGTCCCTGGTAAGATCGCGAATACCTAAAAGATGTTTGGTGGAAAGCTTCATCTTAAGGGTCGAAGATAAACGATTCCTCCCTTTCGTGCCAAATGAATTTCAATCTCTTGCTTCGTAGCGCAGCGTATTGGCAATTTTCCCGGAAATATTATTGACACATTGGTTAACAACTCCCTTATAAACATCTTCCTGTTTAGGAACGGGCCTTGGTTTAGATCTTGCCAATTCAATATCCTTCGTGCTCAACGCCTGGAAACTTCCCGTGTAGGTAGCTGATTTGTTTTCCCAAAAATAGGTCTCGGCTATTAATTCGCTCCAATTGATAAACGCATCCGGAAGTTTTACAGTTGAAGCGCTTAATCGCATAATAGCCGTTACCGACTTTTCTGTAATGATCATTTCCGCAGATACGGTAGCCTCCTGTTTTCGCAAGTCTTCGGCTTCATCTTTATAGGTATTGGCATGAACATCCCTGGATAAACTTTTGTTTTGCTGGTTGATGATGGGGTCATTTACATGTATTTCAAGGATATTTATTTCGATAACAAAAGCAAATTGTCTTTTAGCAACCTGTTCTGAATCTTCGGAAGAAACGATTACCATGGATTTCCTCCTCCATTCGTGCTGCAGGGCAGTTATCAATTGCTGCTGAAAATAATGGCCTTTATCCAGGTTAGCAGGAACCTGATCCGTTCCGCGTATCCGCAACAAAACATAGCTGGTATCAGATGCAAAAAGAATGGTACCCGAGACTACCTGCATCAACAACAATAGTAATAAGAATCTTTTCATCAAACTTTTATTATTGATGCAACACTGGTTGCAATGTTCACTATTAAATTCAGCTTTCCAGCAAGGCTACCTCTTGCTTCCCATCCCGCTCTTTCCAGAATACTTTAACGCGTTGGGAAATGATTGAATCAATAGATTTGCCCACATAATCAGGTTGAATTGGCAACTGCCTGCTGAACCGCCGATCGATCAAAACACAAAGTTCTACTTTAGCCGGCCGGCCAAAATCCAATAATGCATCCAGGGCCGCGCGTATGGTACGACCCGTATACAATACATCATCTATTAATACCACATTCCTGTTTTCTATACTGAAAGGAATGTCGGTGTGATTGGCCAGGTGCAATTCTTTGCGAACATCATCGCGATAAAATGTAATATCGAGCTTGCCGTATTGTATTTTTTCCAGTGGAAGCATTTTCTTTATTTCATCAACCACCTTGTCCGATACAAATATGCCTCTTGGTTGCAACCCAATCAATACCGTTTCCGAAAGGGTCAAATGATTTTCTAATACCTGGTGGGCGAGTCGCTTTATTGTAATGGCTAATTGCTGTTCGTTTAAAACCGTTTTCAAACCTGGAGATTTAAAGTTAAAAATACAGCAATCTGTCCGGCTGCTCAAAAGTGCCATCAAAAAGTTTGGAAACATACAGAAGCGGGCTTATTCTGCTGTTCAATAAGAAGTGAATGGGATCAAATAGGATTTAAAATGGATCAATATCCAAATCGTCAAGAATTGAAGTTATCAAATTCTATTATTCCCGCTTTTGCATTTGGTTTATATCATTCGATTCATTTTTCCTGCAAAAATGGGTAGCGATAGTCGGTGGGCGGATTAAAAGTTTCTTTAATAGTCCTGGCGCTCAGCCAGCGGTACAAATTAAGGATAGACCCGGCTTTATCATTGGTTCCACTCGACCGGGCTCCTCCAAAAGGTTGTTGGCCCACCACGGCACCAGTGGGTTTATCATTTATATAAAAGTTTCCCGCGGCATTTCTAAGTTTATAGGTTGCGAGTTCTACAGCAAATCTATCCTGCGCTATAATGGATCCTGTTAATGCATACGGTGAAGTGCCGTCTACCAGGTCCAGCGTTTTCTCAAAACTATTGGCAGGATAAATATATACAGTAAGCACCGGTCCGAATATTTCCTCGCACATTGTTATATATTTCGGGTTCTTTGCTTCTATAATAGTTGGCTGTATAAAGTAACCTTCCTTCTTATCGCACCGCCCCCCTACCCAAACATTTACTTTTTCATCTTTTTTTGCATTATCTATATAGGATTTGATCTTATCAAAACTCTTTTCATCAATGACCGCATTTACAAAATTGCTAAAGTCATCTACCGTTCCCATCTTAAAACTCTTTACTCCGGCAATTAGTTTTTTCTTCACTTCTTCGGCCATATTGGAAGGAATATATGCCCTGGAAGCAGCCGAACATTTTTGCCCCTGGAATTCAAAAGCACCTCTTAAGAGGGCTGTAGCCACCACATCCGGATCGGCACTTTTATGAGCGATCACGAAATCTTTCCCTCCGGTTTCGCCTACAATACGGGGATATGATTTATACATCCCCATATTTTTACCGATTGTTTCCCACATATTATTGAAAACCCCGGTGGATCCGGTGAAATGAACTCCGGCAAAATCTTTATGATTGAAACATACTTTACCGAGTGTGGGTCCATCTACGTAAACCAGGTTGATCACCCCTGCCGGCAAACCCGCTTCCACCAAAATGCGCATAATCATCTGCGCTGAGTATACTTGTGTATTAGCGGGTTTCCAAACCACCACATTGCCGCACATAGCCGCTGAAGTGGGAAGGTTGCCACCAATGGCCGTAAAGTTAAAAGGAGTAATCGCCAATACAAATCCTTCGAGTGGACGATATTCCATCCTGTTATGTATGCCGGTAGAACTGATCGGTTGTTCTTTATAGATCTCACTCAAGAAATGAACATTAAACCGCAGGAAGTCGATGAGTTCGCAAACGGCATCAATCTCTGCCTGGTACGCATTTTTACTTTGCCCCAGCATCGTAGCTCCATTCAAATAGGGACGGTATTTTGTAGCAATAAGATCTGCTGCTTTTAGGAAAATGTTCGCCCTGTTCTCCCAGCTCATGGAAGCCCAGGTATCTTTTGCGGCCAACGCGGCTTCAATGGCCTGGGTAATATGTTTTTCTTCCCCGGCAGAAAAATGCCCGAGGGTATGCGCAGTTTCATGTGGTGGATGCATAGCCACTTTCTTATTAGTTCTGACTTCCTTTCCACCAATATACATCGGCACGTCTACGGTAGTCTTCTTCAATTCCGCCAATACTTCTTTCAATCTTTTCTTTTCTGGCGAACCGGGCGCGTAATTCAATACTGGTTCGTTTACAGGCATGGGATAGTCAAAATTGCCAAGGCTCATATAGTATTGTTTAATTGAACGAAGGTACTGTGGTATGCGTAATTAATCAAAAGGGAAGTATTGGAAGTAATAGCTAAAACGGGCTTTGATATTGAAAGGCACTATATGCAACTGCCACTTCGTGAAAAATTTCCATTTAAGATTGAAGAATAATTTGCATCCTCAGCACTTCAATACAAAAACTAAGTACTCGCTCCCTCCTTCTCCATCATCAGGTAAGCTTTGACAAATCCATCGAGTTCTCCATCCATCACCGGGCCCACATTTCCTACTTCATAATCGGTGCGATGATCTTTAATCATTTTATAAGGATGGAAAACATAACTCCGGATCTGGCTGCCCCATTCTATTTTTTTCTTTTTGCTGTTGCTTGCATCTTTCAGTGCGTTTCGCTTTTGCAGTTCCATTTCATACAAGCGGCTCTTCAGCATTTGCATAGCCAGTTCCCGGTTACCCAGCTGACTTCTATCCTGCTGACATACTACCACGATACCGGTAGGTAAATGGGTTAACTGTACTTTGGTTTCTACCTTGTTTACATTCTGTCCTCCCGCGCCTCCACTTCTTGAGGTTTCCATTTTTACATCAGCAGGGTTAATGTCAATAGTGATGGTATCATCAACCAGTGGATAAACATATACCGAGGCAAAAGAAGTATGTCGACGGGCATTACTGTCGAATGGCGAAATACGAACGAGCCGGTGCACGCCGCTTTCTGATTTTAGAAATCCATATGCAAAATCGCCTTCAAACTGAAAAGTGCAGCTCTTAATACCGGCACCATCTCCCTCCTGCCAATCCATTTCGGTAACTTTCCAACCCTGCTTTTCGCCGTACATGCGGTACATGCGGGCCAATATTTCTGCCCAATCCTGGCTTTCCGTTCCACCTGCTCCGCTGTTTATTTGTAATACAGCCGGCAGTTCGTCCTCTGGTTCATTGAGCGTGCTTTTAAATTCTGCTTCTTCAATTTTATTAAGTGCTTTCTGGTAAGCTTCTTTGGTTTCTTCTTCGGTTGCATCACCACTTTTCCAGAACTCGAAGAGCACGGCAAAATCTTCTACTGAGGAAGAAGTATCATCATACAGCTTCACCCAAAATTCATTCAGCTTAATGTTTTTGAGAATCTCAGTAGCGCGTTTATTGTCGTCCCAGAAACCGGGACTTAACGACAATTGCTTGTTTTCGGTTATCTTATATTGCCGGTTATCGACGTCAAAGAAACCTCCTCAGGACCAGCACACGGTCCCTTATATCCTGTAATTTTTCCACTGTCATAGCTGCAAATATAGGGTGAATGATTGAGAAGTTGAAAGGTTGATTGGTGTTTGGGGATGGGAATGGTGAAATCAGGAATTGGTAATTGGGAATTAAGAGGACCTTAAGAAATTGGTAGCATTTTAAAAAGTACAAATAAAGATTCCCTAATAACCATTTACACTTCCAAATAGAATATGGGAAATAAAAGATCATCAATAATCGGGGAATTCCTCTTATTACTTATTCCTTACTCCTAATTCCCTTTTATACTTCCAAAAAGAATATGGGATATAAATGGACATCAATAATCGGATGCTTCCACTAATTACAAATTCCAGACTCCTAATTCCCCTTTTTCGCATTCCAGCAACAAAAGCGCAGGTTTTTTGTAATATTGCGACGCATGATACAAGCATATAATTTCTTAGCAAGCTGGCAATTGTTTCCCGAAAAAGGAGTTTACGAGTATGGGGAACGGCCTAAGAGTGGTATATATAAAATTGAAGCCACGAAAGATAAGAAGGAATTACTCATACAGCATAACTGGGTAAGCCTCGAGAACCAGGCATTCGATGCAGCCTACCGCATAACGGCTGATGGAGAATTGAATCCATTTGAGGATAAGACTTTCGCTGATCATGCCCAGGTATTGTTTCCTGATAGTATTAGTTTTGAAATTCATTTTTACCGTAGCGGCCAGGTGTCATTGCATATTATTCATGAAATAATGCCGAATGGTTATTTAAAAATTATCCAACAGGGTTTTCGCAACGACAACAGCTCCTATACCAATACTGAGATATATCATAAACAACTTAGTGTTCTTCCTTATTCCGCTTCTGTGTCGGGTGCAGTAATCAAACCAACCGAAGAAGGGGTTATTCGGCACAAAGCCTTAACGGCCATGGAAGAGCAAACTAATATGCAACTGGACCAGATAAGAAAGCAAATTGAGCTACTGGCCCTGCAGGCGCAGGAAATACAAAAACGAAAAGATCTTTCAATGGTTATCTATGGTGCAAAACTAAATTTTGCACCGGTTATCGGACAAGTATATTATTTATATGAAAAGAAAGATGATTCGCACATCCTTTCACTGGTTAGTCCGAAGGAATGGGGCGGTGGTGCAGGGCCATTTAAACGTTTTATCGCAGCGGTGAAATTATTGGCCGATCATACTTGGATGGAGGTGGGATGAGGGAGGCGGGATGTGAAATGCAGGATACGGGGATACAGGATGCGGGATGCGAGCTTTTCTCACAGTAGCTTTGTGGAGGTGAGATGGTAAATACCAAATGATAAATGCTAGATATACGATATGAAATGTGGGATGGATACCGGATAGGGGAGAGACAAACAAATTCCTATATCTCCATTTCAAAAAACCCAGCTTCAATTACGTCGACTTATCAACCATTCAACTTATCCACCATTCCGCCTCAAAGGCCTCCGGGCATCTTCCGTTCTTCTTTTAATTTTTTGAGTGAAGGATCCATTTCAATAGCTTTATCGCAGAGCATTACTCCTCTTTGAGTATCTCCTTTTTTCTGAAATGCCATTCCCATCATATATAATGCGTTTGCATTCTTATTATCCAGGACAAGCACCTGGTCCCAGTATTCAATGGCTTCAGGATATTTCTTTGTTTTATAATAAGCCTCTCCAATGCTATAGAGTAACTCCTGGTCCTGTGGCTTTTTCTTTAATATTTCCTGCAAAACGGTAATTCCCTGGTCGAACTTGCCCGCATTAAGATAAGCGCTGGCTAAATTCTCCATGTAATCATTCGACTTCTTATATCCTTTCTCTCCGGCCTTTTCAATCCAATACAATGCTTTTTGATCATTGGGAAGAGCATACCAAACCAAACCGGCTTCATACATCCAGGTGCTGTTGGAAGAATCCAGCGCCAATGCCTGGTCGAAACAACCAGCCGCCCGTTTGTAATTATGCATATCCATAAAACTGCGCCCGGCTATATAATAAATTTGTGCATTCTTTGCATCGTCTTTTACGGCCAGTTCACAATATTTAATAGCCTCACCATAATTTTCGAGTTCATAATAGCTGCGGGCAATTAAGAAGTTGGCACCTTTCCCAATTTTCAATTGCTGCATTTTTTGAACATAGCGAATAGCATCTTCCCATTTGCGCATATCAAATGATAAAGTGGCGAGGTTCTCCACTACCTGTGTATTATTGGGATCAATAGCTTCTGCTTTATGATATTTTTCCTTGGCTTCGGCATATCTATGCTGTTCCATCAGCGTACTGGCCAATTGAAGCAGGTTATCCAGGTTCTGTGGATCTAATTGAAAAGATTTATTGAAATTTTTCTCCGCCTCGCGGTAACGGCGGGCATTTTTTTCATCTATTCCGCGCTTATAATAAAAAGTGGAACTGTCCGAAGACTGAGCAAATGAGGCCAACACCATCATTCCTGTGGCTAATAATACGAATAGGTTCTTCATGATGCACGACGAATTGGGTACGGAATTGAGGTAAACAATTAACTAATATACATAAGATTACTGGTTATTTCAAGACTATAACCCCCAACGGTGGTAAGTGAAGATTTATTTCATACATCATTTCCTTTTTATCCACCAGGGTTGTTAAAATTTCGGGATTAAATACATTCCCGGTGCCCCAATATTTTTTAGCATCGCTGTTAAAAATCTCTTTCCATTCACTTTTTCCGGAAGCATATACTTTCCAGTCGCGGCGAACTTCCGGAGTGAGATTTAATATTACCAGCAGGTCATTCTTAGGATCCT
>JANMBO010000057.1:0-55220 GCA_031360425.1 Chitinophagaceae bacterium
GTAAAGCCACCTTTTTATATTCATCATAATGCTGCTGAATATCACTTAATGCCAATGTTTTAATTTTATCAGCCGGATTACCCGTTACTTTTTTTTGGGCCGAGGTCTCAAAGATTAGCAATAATAAAAATGAAGAAAAAAAGAAACGCTTCATAATAATTAATTTGAAAGCACAAAATACTTGATTTAAGCAACAACCGTATTCCCTAATCTTTCTTAATTTGTAATTACAAAAAACAATCGTCCCAACCCGCTGCCCGCAACACCCAATAAGCCCGGTGCATTTTTATTGTTTCCCTGGAGCCTCACCACCATAGTGCTGATTGTCCTGCTGACAACTTTTCTTCATGATTGGACCGGTGACAACTGGAAATGAGTAGCTTTCTTATTGATTATCCCGGCAGCCGTTTTTGAAAACATCAAGATCGGGTATACTTCTATCAAAGTAATGTTCCTGAAAATATTTTATTCGCTATTGTCTTTTATGGTGGTGGGATTTACGGCCGGGTTATCCTTTGCGGCCTGGCACTATCAAAAAAGCTTCCAGGGCTGCAACACATTATTGATATGCCCTGGTATATCTGGCTGGCGCTGGTAATTGTTTTATTAATTGAGTTGGCGCATATATTCAGTTTGCTCAAGGCCCTGAAGAGAGAGTTGGTACAGTTTGAGTAAGAAGAAAAAAGCAATAGCCGTTGGGCCAATTACTTTTTCTTTCTTCATTTATAATTTTTCATTTCATACAAAAAGATCCATCATCAACTTCTGATCGGGATTTACGGCATATTTGGTAAAATCAGTTACTCCATGCTGCATTAAGACTTCTTCATCAATAAAGAAATTCCCGGTGCATTCGAAAGAAGGCTTTTGCAGAATATGGAAAGCGGCATCCGCAACTATTTCTGTAGTACGGCTTCGCTGAATTAAAAAATCGCCCCCCAGCAAATTTTGTACAGCGGCCGTAGCGATGGTCGTTTTAGGCCACAGCGCATTGGCGGCAATACGTTGTTGTTTTAATTCTTCAGCCAACCCCAATATCACCATACTCATGCCATACTTACTCATTGTATAGGCCAGGTGTTTGCCGAACCACGCAGGATCGAGATTCAGTGGAGGAGATAAATTTAAAATATGAGGATTGCGCGCGCGCCTTAAATGAGGAATACATTCTTTACTCATAAAAAAAGTACCCCGTACATTAATCGTATGCATCAAATCCCAGCGTTTGAATTCCGTTTGTTCGGTGGTCGTTAAATTAATGGCACTGGCATTATTAACGAGGATATCAATTCCGCCAAAAGTATCTACAGTTGTCTTTACAATTTGCTGGATGCTTTCCTCGAACCGAATGTCCCCCTGGATCGGTAGAACTTTTCCAGGACCAACTTTCGCAATTTCTTCCGCAGCAGTATAAATGGTACCCTCGAGCTTGGGGTGGGGTTCTGCCGTTTTTCCGACAATAGCCAAATGAGCGCCCTCTTTTGCCAGGCGTAAAGCAATGGCCTTCCCAATTCCCCGGGTTCCACCCGTTACGAGAACAACTTTGTTTTCAAACAACATTTCATTAAGGATTTATTCTTGATCAAATTATTCAATATTCTTATAAATATAGGGGCTTTCATATGGATACAAAACTTTTTAGGTAGTTATACCAAAACACTCCTTAGTAATTTTACTAAGAGTTTGGTAAAATAGGAAGCCCCCAAATCAAGCAATTGCGCTCTTTGATGGATTGCCGCTATCGGTTATGTTTGTACTAGTTAATTGATTGATTCGAGGAACACATCCAATATCCAGAGCAAACCGAAACCAATATCCAGAAAGACCGAGACCAAATCCTTGAAAAAACCAGATCCAAAAAACCAATGTCCTGTCCAAACCAAATCGTTCCGGAATCTATCAATGCAACGAAAAAAAATCCAAGTCCAATCAAATCCAATTCCTGAAGAACGTAAAATTTGTACCTATTGATGGCCAAGTAATGTTGTTAAGGTTTCGTACAAAACGTTTTTGAAAAATCCTGGGGCCTGCTCCAGGGTTTTTCATTTTATGCCTTATCTCCGGTTACACAGACTACCACTATAAATGCAAATGGTAGCAATATCACCGTTTAGTTCCTGCTTCCTATTTCCATACTACCCAGAATACATCTCACTAAACAAATCGGTGTAATTCGGGGCAAAAAAACCCGGTCGGCTAGTTAGCCGGAATTTGTATTTTCGGTTCTCAACCGAATGTATGCGTATACTTCTTTTGCTGCTGCTTTCTGCCATTGTATTGCCCGGGATAGGCCAACCGGATATCCAGAAAAAATTTCAGACGCTTTTTATAACTGCACAAAGCGGGTCGGTTATTGAATTGCCCGAAGGTAGTCTCCGGTTAACGGTAAGCCTTTGGCTCGATGGTAAAAATAATGTGACGATCAAAGGAAAAGGAATGGATAAGACCATTCTTAATTTTGCTAACCAGCTTTCCGGTGCAGAAGGCATCAAAGTGACCAATGGGAGTAATATAATAATCCAGGACCTCACCGTACAGGATACTAAAGGGGATGGAATTAAAACGCAGTTGGTAGATGGAATCACTTTACGTCAGGTAAAAACCGAATGGACCCGGGGCGCCAATAGTAAAAATGGTGGCTATGGCATTTACCCTGTTCAATGCACTAATGTATTGATAGATGGCTGCGAGGCGCGCGGCGCCAGCGATGCAGGGATATACGTTGGTCAAAGCAAATACATTATCGTTCGCAATTCCAAAGCAGCAGAAAATGTGGCCGGAATTGAAATTGAAAATTCCCTGTACGCAGATGTGTACGACAATGAGGCCACCAATAATACAGGAGGCTTGTTAGTATTCGACTTGCCCGACCTGATTCAAAAAAAAGGAGGCTTTGTTAGATTATTTAATAATAATGTACACGACAACAATCATGAAAATTTTGCCCCTAAAGGAAATATCGTAGGCAAAGTTCCGCTGGGAACGGGACTGATGATTATGGCAACTAATCATGTTGAAATTTTTAATAACCGGGTCATTAATAATATTACCTCCGGGACGGCTATTGTAAGTTATTATATCAGCGAGAACCCGATTAAAGATTCTTCCTATTATCCGTATCCCAACCAAATAAATATTCACGACAATGTATACCAACGTCCTAATGTGCGGGCCACGATGAAAGGGAGAATGGGGAAATTATTCCGTTTCAAACTGCGCTTTGGAAAGAAAGTGCCCCATATTATTTACGATGGAATTGTTGATAAAAACAACCCGCCGCAAATTTGCATCCGCAATAATACCAATACGAGCTTTGCCAATATGGATGCGGCCAATAAGTTTAAAAACATATCCAGGGATGTATCTCCCTATGATTGCAGCCTGCAAAGCCTGGCCCCTGCTGAACTTAAAAGAGCAAACTAAGCATGAAGTCCCTTACTATTATAGTTTTTTTATCCGTTATCATTGTTATAGGGCAATCCTTCCGCCATAATAAAAAGTCAGGTGTATTTGAGTTTCATGAAAACCTTTCGGAGTATAACTTTTTTACAGGAACGCTAAAAGATCTTAAACCCGCGCCGGGTATCCTGCCATACGACCTCAATACCCCCCTATTTAGTAATTATGCAGAGAAATTGAGATTCATAAAATTGCCAGCCGGTACCAGCGCCATATACAATGACAGTTCCGTTTTCTCTTTTCCCCCGGGAGCGATTCTCATTAAAAATTTTTATTATTATAACGATTTCCGGAAACCGGAGAAAGGAAGAAAAATTATTGAAACACGTTTACTGGCAAACCGGGAAGATGGATGGGCCACGTATCAATACATCTGGAATGAGGAGCAAACAGAAGCTGTATTTGATCCCATTGGCGATGCTATCAACATAAACTATATAGATAACAAGGGGAAAAAGATAACAGCCCCTTATGTAATTCCCAATCAAAATCAATGCAAGGGTTGTCATGCCCAGGGAAATACATTGCTTCCCATTGGCTTGGCTGCCCGGCACCTCAATGGAGATTATACGTATGCCGAAGGAAGACAAAATCAGTTACAGTACTGGTCAAAAAATAATATGATTAAGCTGCCAGCCGGAAATCTTCCTTCCAACGCAATTTGGACAGATAAAAATGCCGGGGTAGAATCAAAAGCAAGGGCCTACCTGGATATCAACTGCGGTTTTTGCCACAATAGCAAAGGCCCCGCAAATACATCGGGCTTATTTCTTGATGCACATAATAACAATTTAACAGCGCTCGGAATTAATAAAACACCGGTAGCCGCAGGCCGGGGCAGTGGTAACCTGCAATACGATATTGCTCCGGGTAATCCGCATAAATCCATTCTCATTTTTCGTATGACGAGTACGGACCCGGGAATTGCTATGCCCGAAATTGGTCGAGAACAAATACATAAAGAAGGTGTAGCGCTCATCAGTGAGTGGATTAAGGGGATGAATAAATAAGACGGAACGTCGGAATGTCCGGAAGTTGGAAATAATTAAACTGTCATTTTTTAAAAACAACCGGCCCTCTCACACAGCGGAAACCGACTGTCCCGTTTCGTTCAAACCCCTGCGATACTCTCAATAAAAATTGCCGGTAATGTAATTCCCTGGGACCGCTTTGTACATACCACCAACTGGAGGATGGTTTGAAATAAGAACCGCCTTTTAGTATTATATAGCGATAGCTGCCATTTAAATAAATATCATCCGTCAATTGCCAAACACAGCCTACCAAATCCTGTAACCCTGAAGGATTCGCCCCCTGGGGATATTTACCTACCGGGTATAATTTTCCATCTCCTAAATTACATACGGATGAATCAATTCCTTCGATAGAAGTAACCGTCAAGGTTTCAGTTATTACTTCCTCTTTTCTTCTAACCGCCGTTGATTGTTGCCAGGGCCATTCATTTAATGCTTCTGTTTGTGCGGCATATTGCCATTCAATTTCTGAAGGCAGCCGTTTACCGGCCCATTTTGCATATGCCTGGGCATCTTCGTAACTCACATATACTACCGGAAAATTTTCTTCTCCCTTTTTAATTCTCCCATTCACCCAATGCTTTAAGAAGTTCATTGGTTCTGTTGGTTTATATCTGGACGCATCCATAAATATTTTAAACTGCGCGCTGGTGACAGGATACTTGTCCATAAAAAAAGATAACATATCAAATTGGCTATCCACGTCCTGGTTCGGATAGGGTATAAATTCATCCCCATGACTTTCCTTGAATGTAAATTTACCAGCCGGAATCATTACCATACCGGCGGGTATTTTGGGACCAACCCCAGCTTTTTGCCAAATCAATTTGGCATTGGGCTTCGTGATACGCCTTGGCACACCTGCGTTAATGGTAACTATTGTTTCATCAATCAAAATATCCTTATCAAATAATTGAATTATAAAGTCGCCTTCAAATCTTCCGAAGTTATCATTTACAGAAATAATATGCCGGCCCATTTTTAACAGCAGTGGCTTCTTAGAATAATCAGGCCGACCAGACCATATCTTTAAGATCGTTCCTTTTGCGGCGTTTACGGTTAATTCGTCTCCGTTTAATTTTGCCGCTATTAACTCGGGCAGCTCCGCAATACAATCTACTTCACCTTCATTATTCGTTCCGAGAAATTCCTGATGAAAAGAATTAGTTGTTACCTCGATATACAGATTATCATTTACTCTTGAAGGTTGTAGTAATTTATGGTGCCACAGATCAACAAAATGAAATCTACTTTTGGGTTGCACAACAAACAGGTTTCCTTTATATCCCTGTGGAATTATACTATAAATAGTATAAATCGTTTTATCTTCTTGCTTCCATTCATTAACCCAAATACTATCGGACGTAGTCGGTATAAGTGGTATATAGATTCCTCCCGTGAAGTTGATCGTGTTCTCTCTCAAAATGCGGGATGTTCTTCCCAGGTATTTATATTGTTCCTCTACCCAATCGGGCTGGCCAGGTGCAAACATATTAATCTCTGTTCCGTATCCATTAAAGAAAGAAGTAGCAAACTCCCTTTGGATCGGTTCTTTATAGAGCTCTGCTACCCGAAAAATGGCGAATTCGGGTTTAATGAATTTATTGAGATTGAGCATGGGTGGATAATACAACGCATTATGTACTCTTCCAGAAACAATACCAGGCATATCCTTTGGTACTGCCATTCCTTCACTGTACATCACTATCCCGGGGCGTACTTTATCAGCAGCTTCTTGTAATTCTTTACTCGATGCTCCCCGGGTGTCTAATACTACTCCATCAGCATTAGTTGCTTTAATAAGATCTCCCAATCCCGCTAAATGCCCTTCACTTCGTGTACTTTCATCCCAGGGATTATAACAAATAAAACAATTTGTTCCCTGCCTGTGCATTGATTCAGATAAACTTTTTATCCGCCTGGTACCGCCGGGCAAATCGCGAAACAAATCGAATTGATTGCGCTGATCTAATCCTAAGGAAGGCCAGGTGGGCCAGATGCCGATCACTTCATCTCCTCCGTACCATTTTTTACCGCGCTGTATAAATTCATTGATATGATATTTTTTATCTGAATCGTCATACAGGAATTTATCCCATGCCTGCATCAAATGCATCACATAACTATGGCGTATCCATTGCAAATCTTTCCGTTCATATAAGCTGTTATCGAAAGAAGTGGTATCGTATAAATAGTTTTTCTGAAAGATAACGCGCAACCCTTCCTGCCAGGTTCCTGTATACGATTCAATCCATCTTTTATATTTAACTGAACCCCCGGGATAAAGAATTGTTTCAAAACGACGACGCTGTCCTTTTTGAATACTGTTCCTGTCACGGCGCAAAAGAGCCGCTATATTCATTCCATCTGGATTAGTAAGGCAGGAAAAGCCCAGTTCCCAGGCATTATCCGGGCAAATAACATTGACAGGTAATTTGCCAGGAATAAATAAATAAGTGCGGCTGAGTTCATGTTCTCCCAGTCCGGTTATATAAACATGTTGGGGAGAAACACCGAAGGGAACCAGGTTGCGAACTTCAATAGTATCGTTTGAAATATTCTCAAGAAGAATTTCAGTTGGGGAAGCGGATGAAACAGCGTAGCGAAGTTTATTACCCAGTGTCCCTTCGTATCCTATTGCGGAAAACAAATTTTTATTGATTTCAATGGAAAATATCGATTCGCTTTGTTGTGAAAAAGCTGCCGTTGAAACGGAAAATAAAACCAGTAGAAAAAATAGTCTTGGCATAATAACAGCTTTCTTTTTAAGGTAGAATTTTTTTCGCCGAAGAGAACATAAGGAGCAAGAGACCTACGCAGAGTACCAAAATCTATTTCTCTGCGAAAACTCCGCTTCTCCTATTCTCTGCGGTGAAAAAAAAATTATGCTAAATCGAGGATTGGTTTATTCTGTAAAATCTTTTCAATCTTTTCCATTACCTCCGGGGAAAGAACATTTACCGTATCCAATGCTTTGAGATTATCATACAATTGTTCATTTTTAGTGGCCCCCAAAATAGCTGTAGATACATTTGGATTTTTAATCGTCCATGCTATCGCCAAGGAAGCCATTGATACACCCAATTTTTCCGCCAGGGCTACTAATTTTTTAAGCTTTTTAATTTTTTCTTCCTGCAACCAGCGTTCTTTCAACCAGTCAAAACCTTTTATATCTAACCGAGATCCTTCAGGTACTCCGTCAATATATTTACCGGTAAGAAATCCCGCAGCCAAGGGGCTCCAGATGGTTGTGCCCAATCCTACATTCTGAAATACCGTCAAATAATCCTGCTCCATTTTAAACCGCTCAAACATGTTGTACTGAGGTTGCTCCATAGCAGGGGCAATCAATCCATACTGCTGTGCCACGCGGTGAGCTTCCATAATTTCAGCAGCACTCCACTGACTGGTTCCCCAATACAATATTTTTCCCTGCTGAATAAGGTTGTGCATCGTCCACACCACTTCTTCAATAGGAGCGGTGGTATCGGGCCGATGGCAGAAATACAGATCAAGATACTCCACCTGTAATCGTTGTAACGCTTCGTGGCAGGCTTCAAACAAATGTTTACGGCTCAATCCTGTTTGATTGGGTTTGTTGTTTTTTCCTCTCCACCCAAAATACGCTTTGGAAGAAACGATGTAGGAAGTACGATCCCAATTCTTCTTTTTCAATACCCGGCCCATCATTTTTTCACTTTCACCCAACGCGTATGTTTCGGCATTATCAAAAAAATTAATGCCTTCATCGTAAGCAATGCCCATCAATTCATCTGCGATGCTGTCATCAATTTGTTTGTGGAAGGTTACCCAACTGCCGAATGATAAAACACTTACCTGTAAGCCGGATCGGCCGAGACGCCTGTAGTCCATAGAAATGAAGAATTAATAATTACAAATGAAAAAGTGAAGGTAAAGATAAGAAAGTTGGAAGTTTGTGGTTGGAGGTTTGTAGTTTGTGGTTACTGAATGCGGCAAGTAGCTATTAAGAAGGAAACCCCATAAAATTAGGTTTAAGACCAGCAAATCGGATCGCTTGCATTTAAAGAGCATTTTACGAAGGAAGAACGATAAACTACAAACTCACTGAGGTATTCCATCAGCCGGCACTTCTCTTTTACCGGATGAGCCCAATATCCACCATTCAGTAAAGTCCTGCTTGGCCCGCATACCAAATTTCCCAAAGGTATAACCGGGCTTTTGGTATATTCGTACAGGTTTATCCGTATAGAATTCCTGCGTATTCTGGTCCCACCACAACTCATTCGTACGAAGTGTATCTCCTTTAAATTTATTTATTACCACCACACTGTCTTTTAGAAATACTTTCTGTTCAAATTCCATATGGCGGGCATAAAGGGCATCGAGTGTACTTTCAATCTGAAGAGAATCGTTATAAAAATCTACGTGCAGGGTGCGTGGAAATTCTACATAAGGTGAATCGGCCATATAACGTTTCATAAATGGGGAAGTCAGTTTAGCTTTCACTTTCCCTGCCTGGCTAAGGTAACTTTCTACCTGGATCGCCTCTTCCACAGCCGTTTTTTTCCGGAACTGATCATCTACTTTACCCAGGTCATTTTCGCAGGCACTCATAAAAAAGCAGCTTCCGAAAAAAGCTGCTAATACTAAAAAATATGTATCGCTTTTAAAAAGCATTATTAGTCGTACTTGCGTTTGATAAACCAAAGATCACTCATCGATAATCCAACAGAAAACCGGAAGAAACTTTCGCGCACGCTATTGTTCTTATCGCCCCGCTGACCAAATTCCAACGAAGTATTGATGATAGTAAACTGGTTGGTATAAGCTACCCGGCGCATAGGAAGGCCGGCCCCGATACTAAAAGTCCATTTAGGTAATTCAGATCCTACCTTCACATAATCTCTTCCGTAAGAAAAACCGGTACGATACGCTACATTGCTCCAATAGTTTTTACCGGTGATGGGAATTAATTGCCCCCCCAATTTCATTTCCCAGCTATCCTGTACCTGGTCTGTTTCATTATAGAATTTATATTTCGACCATTTTGTAGTAGCATAATCAACCCCAATCAACCAACGACCCGCCCGGTCGAGAATGATGCCTGCACTATACGAAGACGGTGCAGTAATATTCCCTTTTATATTATTTTCTGCATAAACGCTGTCAATCTGGTACGTTGCACTATTGGCATCGTATTCAAATGTTTGACGAAGCAAATCCTGGGTACCTCTTAATTTTTGTTCCCAATTACCCTGCGCACCAATACGCAATAACATTTTATCATTGAGCTTAGCCGTGTATTGAACACCGGCATTAAAGAAAATTCCATTGTAATTCGTTTTGGTTTCGTGATTCGACTTATGATACTGCACCGTATCATTTAAGAATATTCTCCGTGCACTGTAATCTTTCGAACCAAAAAGATAAGCGGCATTAATCCCGGCGGTAAAATTACCAATTCGAAAACCAGTACCCAGGAAGGCTTGTTGGGAACCGCCGGTACCTTCAAATAAGGTGGCCACACTATCATTAATTGTTCCACTGGTAATACGTTCATTGCGCAAGATCTTATAACTAACCCGCGTTACAGGCCGAAGTCCAAATACCAGTCCCCACACCTGCTTCTTTTTTATTTTCAAGGGTATCCCAACATTAATATAGGATATAATCGGACTTGCATTGGAAAACTTTCGGACAGGGTTCAACGAACGAATAGAAAGGTTGTCAATTTCAGCCCCAAAATCAAGGGTAACGGTTTGCAGGCGGCCATAGGAAGCAGGGTTCAAAAAATTCACCGATTGATAATCGTAATAAGCGGTACCTATGCCTCCCATGCCACGGGTTAATATGTTTTGACCGGGAACTATATCACCTAAACCATACCTGGAGTAAGGAGAGTTGATATTTTGAGCTTGTACCAGTGAACTAACACCAACACATAACACAGCTAACACGTTGATTCTCTTAAGCATTATTAACCTCGCTGATTGCATATAAGCCTTTATATATTAAATTAGGGTCTGCAAATATCTTGTTTTTCAAATGATAGACAAAATAGGGTGCATCCCCCCCGGTTAACAGCACGTTAAAGTTCCCATACTTTTCAGCATATGCGTCAATAGTACCATCTATTTCCTTAGCCATACCCAATATTACCCCGCTTAGTATATTTGTTCGGGTATCATATCCAACCACCGGGAAATTCCAGTCCTTTTCCACCAGGGGTAATAAAGCAGTAAAGTGACGAAGGCTTTTGAAACGCATTTCCATTCCCGGCGAAATGCCGCCACCTAAAAACTCATGGTATTTGTTAATAAAGTTGTAGGTAATAGCCGACCCTAAACCAATTACCAGGTTATTTTTTTGAGGGAAGAGATCAACAGCCGCCACTACTAATGCTAACCGATCGGCTCCGATCGTTTCTGGCTTACCAACCGGTGTGGTAATAGGAGTTTTAGAAAGATGATTGAGTTTATGAAATATTGTTGTTTGCTTCAGTATTGCTTCTACTTGTGGATTGTGATCAATAACCGATGAAACCAACGATTTGGCAGGGTTGAACTTTTCAACGAGTTGCCGAATGGTTTCCGGATCATCATTTTCCAAAACCAATACTTCTTGGAGATCGCGGCCTTTAAACACGGCGCATTTCAGGCGGGTGTTTCCAAAATCGAAACAGAGTGTTGTTTGATACAAGATGATACGATTTGAACTATTAAAAAGATAATAATGAGAAAATGGGATTACACATCGAGATCAAAAGCAGATAAATTTCTGAAGTGCCCGTTAAGTTTTACTTTTTCTTTCAGGTGTTCCATTTCCATCAGCATTGGCAAAACTTTCTGCAGGTGACGCTTTAAATACTCCTGGCGTTGAAGTTCTTTCAACAAAGCCAGTACTTCATATTCTTCTTCCAGGGAAAGGCCTGCATGATGTGCTACATCATAGGAACGCAAATCGTTCTCCGGTTTTTTAAAATCTTTACTGATGATTAATAACCGATGGAGTTCCTTTATACCTTTCACTACTTTTTCCATAAGATCGCGGTTTCCTTCATCTTCTTCGTTATCGGGGTAATTGACAATTGCTCCGCTATACAATTTATCGGGTACCGTTTTAATGACTTCCAGCACCCTGAAAATTTTAAGTCCGGCGGTTTTAATATCCATCTCCCCGTTATCATAAGTTTGAACGATATCCTTTAGCTCAACCAGCGTACCCATTTCATTCATTTTCTTATTAACAACCGTAGGAATACCAAAAGGCCTACCGCTTTCTTTACAATCATTAATCAATTGCTTGTACCGCGGCTCAAAAATATGCAGGTGCAGTTTTTCACCGGGGTACACCACAATACCTAATGGAAATATGGGAATAAAATTGGTCATGCTTCTTTGCTCCTAATTGTTCAGGCTGCAAATTTACACTGGCAAAAGCTTGCCCGGGGAAATTTTTTCCCCCGCTTTACATTGTGCACCTTTGCACACGAATGGCGCATATACTCCCTTTTACTTCATTGGTAATTGCCACCTACAACTGGCCCCAGGCATTGGAATTATGCCTGCTGAGTTTATTGAGCCAAAATAAAATGCCCGATGAAATTTTAATTGCTGATGATGGTTCCGGAACTGCCACTAAAGAATTGATTGAACGTTTTCGTTCCAGGTTTGCGGTTCCTGTTCATCATATCTGGCATCCTGACGAAGGATTTAAACTGGCACAGATCCGAAACAAAGCAAATGTAGCCGCCCGGGGAGAATATATAATACAGGTAGATGGAGATCTTTTACTACATCCTTATTTTGTAAAAGATCATATGACCGCGGCAAAATCAGGGTATTTTATTGGAGGCAGTCGGGTAATCATCGATCAAAAACAATCGGGAAAAATATTGCTTGAAAAAAACATTGATCTGAATATTTTTCAAAAAGGAATAAGCAATCATTTTAACGGTATTCATGCAGCTGCCCTGGGTGGTCTTGTTTCCAAAATTATCAAAACAAATAAGGTATACAATATTCGCGGTTGCAATATGAGTTACTGGAAAAAAGATTTTTTGGCGGTGAATGGGTACAATGAGGATTATACCGGCTGGGGCAGAGAAGATACCGATCTTGTATTCCGGTTTTATCATAGCGGGCTGCATCGAAAGTTTTTTAAATTCAGGGGAATAGCCTATCACCTCTGGCATAAAGAGGCCGACCGCAGCGGGCTTATTCAAAACGACAATATCCTTACCCATACCATACAAACAAAAGGTATCCGGTGCGGGAAAGGAGCAGATCAGTACCTTGCCGAAAGCGGACATTGAAAAGGCAGGAAGAAAAAAAGAAATTAACTATTAACGAATGAAAATCTCCGGTTTTACGATTATAAAGAATGCGGTTAAGAATGATTACCCTGTTAAGGAAGCAATTTTATCTATTTTACCAGTAGTAGATGAAATGATTGTATCCGTGGGCGACAGCGATGATGATACCGAATTATTAATCCGCTCCATTGCTTCTGAAAAAATAAAAATTGTTCATTCTGTTTGGGACCCTGCAATAAAAACTGGTGGTTCGATCTTAGCTGTGGAAACGAATAAAGCCTTCGAATATATTGCCCCCGACAGTGAATGGGCTTTTTATATCCAGGGAGATGAAGTAGTGCATGAAAAATACCATGCCGTTATCCGAGCGGCCGCCGAAAAATACAAAGATGATAAAGCCGTGGATGGTCTTTTGTTTAATTACGTGCATTTTTATGGAACCTACGACTATGTGGGCGATAGCCGGCGCTGGTATCATAAAGAAGTACGAATTATCCGGAATGATAAAACCATCTCTTCCTATAAAGACGCACAGGGATTTCGGAAGCAGGGTAAAAAAATAGGGGTAAAACAAATTGATGCTTTTATATATCATTATGGCTGGGTAAAGAGCCCGCAGCAAATGTTACAAAAACAAAAGAATACGGTGGAGTTCTGGAGTGATCAGCAGGAATGGAACAGCATTATCCAGTCGCAGCAGGTTTTTGATTTTTCCGATTTCGACTCATTGGAAAAATTCTCCGGTACTCATCCTTCTGTAATGCATCAACGGGTAAAAGAAAAAAACTGGCAAGTGGAATTGGATGTGAGCCAAAAAAAATTCTCCTTCAAAGAGAAGGTACTTTACTGGTTTGAAAAAAAGACCGGCATGCGCCTTTTCGACTTCCGCAACTACCGCATTATTTAATCAAACATATCCTACATTCGGTAAATACTTTTATTACTCGATCATGTGGTCTACATTGTTACATCAAATTCAACTTGGGGAACAAAAGGCGATTGCCCGGGGAATATCTTTGGTAGAAAACGAAGTGCCCGGATATGAAGAGTTCCTGCAAACATTGCCTGATAACCCAACTCCCCTTATAGGAATTACCGGCCCACCAGGTGCGGGTAAGAGCACCATGGTAGACGCGCTCATTGAAGCACAGGTAAAAAATGGAAAAAAGGTTGCTGTACTTTGCGTAGATCCTTCTTCCCCTTTTAATCTCGGCGCATTGTTAGGTGATCGAATCCGAATGAGCGAATGGTATAATCATCCCAATGTTTTTATCAGGTCATTAGCTACCCGGGGATCGCTGGGTGGATTGCATCCCAAAATCATTGAGATTGCTGAATTATTGAAGGCCGCACCTTTTGATTATATCATAGTGGAAACTGTAGGGGTGGGTCAAAGTGAAATAGAAATCGCCGGGCTTGCGGATGTAATCGTTGTAGTGATGGTACCTGAGGCAGGCGATGAAATACAAACCATGAAAGCAGGTTTAATGGAAATCGCTGATGTGTTTGTAGTAAATAAAAGCGACCGGCCAGGAGCAGACCTTTTTGTAAAGAACCTTCGTCAAATGCTGGCTCCCTCTTTTAATAAACAGCAACAGGATGTGAACGTAATAAAAACGATTGCGTCTCAAAAAATGGGTATATCAGAACTTTGGTTTGCTATTACCTCACATTTACAACACCAACAGGTGCCGCAGCAAAAAGCATGGTTATTTACCGAAAGAGCTTTCCAGCTCATCCAGGCAAAGCGTATGAAAGATATTGATAAGAAAGTACTGAAAGAGCAGATAGAAATACAATTGAAGAATGGATCTTTTAATTTGTATTCCTTCGTTCGGGATAATATAAAGTAATGGATTGGTTTACATTTTGAAATGCAAGAAGACTCTAACCTGTCAACATCCCAATCTATCTGGCTTTCAACTTTTCAACCTTTCAACCTTTCAACCTTTCAACCTTTCAACCTTTCAACCTCCTCTACCAATCACATCCAATCGGTGCTCCCGGGGGAATAGCCGCGTGAAGCATAGGCTTTGCTTTATCCGGTGCTTTCATTCTTTCCAGGGCGAGTATTAAATGTGCTGTATAGATACTATCGGTGGTAGTCTTCTTCCGTTCTTCAATATACGTTTTCAGATCGGCCAGTGATTTTTGTATTCCGGCTCTTGCCCCAAAGGATACATTTTCATCAATGGAAGAAGCCAGTAAATACGTAAGCAATACCTGCTCTGTTTGTAAACGAATAAGTTTATTCATCCCTACCGTTTTAGCTGTTTTCCAGGTAGCGCTGACAAGCTTGTCCAAAAAATCATTTATTCCCAAACCTCCACCCGCTTCATTTTGTGCCAACCGGCTCAATCGTTCACTGTTAAATAAAAATGATAGCGGAAGATCAACGGCTGTTTCTGCCGGCGAAAGCGCATCAAATGAAAAACCAGTTCTTTTTTTAAATAGCTCCCTGGTAAAATCATACCCTGCCGGCCGCGGAGGAATGAGCTTAATAATTCTTTCCGGTAAGGCCAGTACATCCGGGTTCAGGCAGTCAATAATTGCATCTAACGCTTCAGTCTGCACTTTTTTGGATAAGGGTTCAGTAACCAGTTGCCCATCGCCCCGCAAAGAATAGTTATAGTTCATACCGCCTACTAATTTGGTTACTGCTTCTATTTGGTACCGATGATAAAAATATACCGGTACCAATACATCTTCCAGTAAAGCCATCGGCATTCCGGGTCGTATATTCTTTTCACCAAACTGCGACAAAGCTTTTGCCCTTACTTTCATACTTTCATTTAATTCTTCCACTGCATTGCGGCCATTATCCCATAAATGTGCCTGCGGATGCATGCCACCGGGCGCGCGCGCATCCCGGTCGCTGATAAATTGTAATCCTTTTTTAGTAGCATCGGTCAATATTATATTTAAAGCAGCTGTTTCATTGGTTGCATTGGGAAAATCCTGGTAACCCCAGGTAATGGCTACTTTATCCCACTCTCCAATTTTATTATCATAGGCATTATTCAAGTCGATCTCGCCTTTTGCATTTAACCGTACCAACGGATGCGGATAATCCATTACACTGGCACGGTTGTTTACACTCGAAGCATAATTATGCATCAATCCAATGGTATGTCCTACTTCGTGGGCCGATAATTGTTTCAACCGCTCGAGTGCCATTTTTAACATTTTATCGTCGGGGGGAACGCCTGTTTCATAAGGCGCTAATAATCCCTGGGCAATTAAATAATCCTGTCTAACCCGTAAAGAGCCCAGGCTAACCTGTCCTTTAATGATCTCACCGGTTCGCGGATCTACTACCGATGCTCCGTAACTCCATCCCCTCGTAGATCGATGTACCCAATTAATTACATTATAGCGAATATCCATAGGGTCGGCACTATCAGGTAATAATTTTACCTGGAATGCATTTTTATAACCGGCTGCTTCATAGGCCTGGTTCCACCACGAAGCTCCTTCGAGCAATGCACCGCGAATCGGTTCAGGTGTTCCGTTATCTAGATAATATACAATAGGTTTCACCGGTTCACTCATAGCCGCCCCTGGATCTTTCTTTTTAAGTCGGTGACGAATAATATAAAATTTTTCAATCGGTTCCGATACCGGTGTACTGTAATCGTAAAATGAAACAGGAATAAAACTGCTTCTTATATCAAAAACCCTGGGTGTGTAATTATTATCTGGTAACCGTACAAATGAATGATGCATGCGCAGGGTTATCGCATCTGGAGTTGGCGTAACAGATTGCACAAAAGCACCACTGCTGCCATCACTACTGGTAAGCGTAATAGTTGCTTCTATTTCTGTATTGAAAGGAAAGTTTTTGGTGCGTGGGAGAAAAATGGCACTGCGTGTTTTATCAAATATATAATTTCCCTGTTGGGACCGGCGCAATCGATTAGCAGCCTGCATGGCGTCGCGTAAAATAAAATCAGTAGCGTCAACCAATACTTTACTGCCTGTTTCCGCTTCCGAGGTAAATCCCCATAAAACAGATTGCGCGAAAGACTGCTCCACTGCTTTGCGTTCGGCTCCATCATCTGTTATGGCCCTATAATTATAATTTGGCTGAACAATTAAAATTTTACGGCCCACTTTGATAAACTTAATTATTCGGCTGCCTCCTAGCAGTCCCCTGTCCAACCCAATATCATTCGAGCCCAGTCCGGCAGGCAGGGATAACACGTACAATAATTCAGTATCTATCTTGTCAATTTCAAGCCAGATTTTTCCCGCATTTTCATCCCAATAAAAACTTACAAAGCCTTCTTGTTTTTTAAGATCTTTTGTTTTTTCTTCAATGCTGGGCAGTTTTTGCGCCGGCAGGAAAATAGGAGCCAATAACAGAAGGGAAATAATCCGAAACATAATCAGGAGTTTATTAGTGCCTAAGTTAGGGAATGTAAAAACGTTTCAATGAAGGATTTTTGCAAAATCTGAGGCTCCTTACCGGTTGTGTTTCCACCAGCGATAACCGATAAAACCTATTATCAATAAAGGAGCAGCCGCCAGGTAAATGATGGCACCATTTAAAGCCTTAGCGGGTTTTTCGCCCATTTGCTGGGCGGTTCTTGTACAAATTGAACATTGCGCCGCCGCGTGATCAGGCATTAAGAAATATAAACAAACTGCCAGTAACAGTGACTGCAACCACTTTTTCATCAGCACCGTATTTGATACAAAAATACAACGAAACAGGCTGTTTATTGTTTAAAGTTGGTGATAAGAAATTACTGATGGCCGCCGCCATTTTGGCAAGGAAGGGGATGCGCGGGATTTGGGAATCTAGATAAAGGATACGGGATACTTGGATAAAAGATGCGGAATGTGGGATTTAACATTCAGAATTTAGGATAGATTCCTGACATTATAATTTGTCAAGAGTCTGATTTCAAGTTTCATCAATAAGAATTCAATTGGAACATATAAAAAAAGCCCGACTGGTGAGGTCGGGCTTAGTAAATAATTCAGGAACTAGTTAAGCTGTTTCCATTTTCTTCTGCACCTTCTTACGCTCATCTTCATTCAGAATTACTTTACGCATACGAATGAAATTTGGCGTAACCTCAATACACTCATCCTGCTGAATATATTCCATACATTCTTCTAAGGTCAATAATGTTTTAGGAGAAATTTTGGTTGCGTCATCACTTCCACTTGCCCGGTGGTTAGTTAGTTTCTTTGCCTCGGTAGCATTTACCACTAGGTCGCCGGGTTTAATATTTTCCGCAATAATTTGACCTGCATATACTTCTTCTCCTGGATCCACAAAAAAGGTACCGCGGTCCTGTAATTTATCAATCGAATATCCGGTTGTTTTTTCCTGGTTCTTGGAAAGCAATACTCCGTTACCTCTTCCGGGAATGGGCCCTTTCCAGGGTTTATATTCACTGAAACGATGCGCCATTACTGCTTCGCCAGTTGTTGAGGTAAGCATTTGCGTACGCAAACCAATTAATCCACGCGATGGAATTTCAAATTCCAGGTGCTGCATTTCACCTTTTGTTTCCATGATATGCATTTCGCCTTTACGCCGGGTAACCAGGTCAATTACTTTACTGGCAAATTCCTGCGGTACATCTACCACCAATACTTCATACGGCTCGCATTTCTTTCCGTCAATTTCTTTCACAATAACCTGGGGCTGACCAACCGTTAATTCGTATCCTTCGCGGCGCATGGTTTCAATTAAAATACCCAGGTGAAGAATTCCTCTTCCGTATACCATCAAACTATCGCCTTCTTCGCTATCCTCTACTCTTAATGCCAGGTTCTTTTCGGTTTCTTTCATTAAGCGATCGCGAAGGTGCCGGCTGGTAACAAACTTGCCATCTCGTCCAAAGAAAGGAGAATTGTTTACCGAGAACAACATATTCATCGTTGGTTCATCCACGCTGATAACCGGTAATGCTTCAGGATTCTCGGCATCGGCAAGTGTGTCTCCAATATTGAAATCTTCGATACCTACCACCGCGCATAGATCGCCGGCTAATACTTCAGTTACCTTCTTCTTGCCCATTCCTTCAAATACATATAATTCCCGCACTTTTATTTTCCGAATGGTGCCATCGGCCTGCATTAATACCACCTGCTGGTTTTCTTTAATGGAACCGCGGCTTACTTTTCCTACTGCAATACGACCGAGGAAGGAAGAATAATCGAGCGATGTGATCTGCATTTGCAGCGGACCTTCCCCCACTTGTGGTTCCGGAACATATTTTAAAATACCATCCAATAAAGGATTAATATTATCAATCTGCGTTAACGAATCGTTGAACCAGCCGTTTTTTCCACTACCATAAAAAGTGGGAAAATTCAATTGCTCTTCTGTTGCATCCAGGTTAAAGAATAATTCAAAAATCGCATCATGAACTTCGTCGGGCCGGCAGTTTGGCTTATCAACTTTATTTATAACCACAATTGGTTTCAGATTCAATTGCAATGCTTTTTGCAGAACGAACCTTGTTTGGGGCATCGGGCCTTCAAACGCATCCACTAATAATAAAACGCCATCCGCCATTTTCAACACGCGTTCTACTTCCCCACCAAAGTCGGCGTGGCCGGGGGTATCAATTACATTAATCTTTACATCTTTATATTTAACAGCCGCGTTCTTACTAAAAATAGTAATTCCTCTTTCCCGTTCCAGGTCATTACTGTCCATTATCAGGTCACCGGTTTCCTGGTTGTCGCGGAATACTTTGGTAGTATGTAATATCTTATCTACCAGGGTTGTTTTACCGTGGTCTACGTGTGCAATGATAGCAATGTTGCGAATGTTCATGTGTAATGCTTTTGGCGGCAAGCTGTTAGCTGGTAGTAACACCCAAAATGGAGGTCCACTAACAACAGGCAGCAAACCACCGTTTTTGGAGGCGCAAAGGTACGCTAAAACAACGGAGGGGCAAGGGAAAGATTGTGATAATTATGTCTAGAAGGAGCTTTTAGTTTATGGTATATGCCTTTCATTGGCTGCTGACCAGTATCTCTACTGATTTTAATAGCCTATAAGCCATCAGTATCAAAGAATTAATTAAATAATTTGTCTCCCGAGTTTTTAATGGCGCTCCTATATTATCTCAAATGGAGTGTATAAAAAAAGATATTCGCCTCCCTTTTTGAGAACAAACTAAAATAGCTTCTCCTTATATCCGCAATCCAACTCAAACTCTCACATAAATGCGTTTCTTATCCATCCACCAGCCCACTATCCAGCAGGTGAGCATCCACCATAAAGCAAAGAGAAATGCGCCGGTATAGGCACCTGCCATACTGAATATATGATGATACAACCACTTAAATAAGCTTTCCTTACCAACCGGAATCATAAACAAAATAATTACTCCGACCTCGCTCAATAAATAAATGAACAGCGGGTTTTTACCGAAGACCTGGAAGAAATAGGTCCATTTGGTTTGCTGCAGAAAATCGATAACGTAAATAATGGAGGCGAGAATTATTAAATCAAGCCCCACTGTATAAAGTACAAAAGAACTGGTCCATAATTTTTTATTGATCGGGAAACTGCTGTCCCAGAAATAAGCCAGTACCATCATTACAAAGCCGGCCAGTAATAAATGGGTCAATCCTTCATAATTTTTTCCCTGCCCGGCGGCTTCATTCGGGCGGGCCTTTTGCTGAATATAGCTACCGGCAAAATAACCAAACACCACATTGGCAATCGCAGGTAATGTACTTAGCCATCCTTCCGGGTCGAACGCAATTCCCTCACCATGGTATAAATGATCCTCCCCCATTAACCATTTATCTAATTTTAAAATAGCATTCCCTTCCAGGGTAAGATCGCCAAAGCCCGTAAGCAAAAATTTATAAATCACTAAAATCAAAATAGTACTACCTAAAACCCATTTGGGCTTGAGGTAATAAATCATGAGCGAGGCAATTCCATAACACAAAGCGATCCGTTGCAATACCCCTAATATCCTTGTATGTGATACCGGGTTAAATATCCAACCATGTCCTTTTTCAAAATGAACAAAAGGAAACCAATACATCAGATAACCCAGCAAAAATATCAGGAAGGTTCTTTTGATTATTTTCCATAGCACCTGCGGTTGAGAAAGGCCAGCCCATTTTATCATAACAAAACTCATGGCATTACCCACTGCAAATAAAAAGGAAGGAAATACGAGATCGGTGGGGGTGAACCCATGCCAGTTCGCATGCATCAGGGGCGCAAAGGTAGTGGCACCATTACCCGATGTATTTACAATAATCATAAAACAAATTGTCATTCCGCGGAAAACATCCAGGGCCAGGAAACGTTGGGAGGCAGCCATATTAGTTAGGTTTAGATTAAACAATATTAGGTATAAAAGATATTTTGTTAACAGACATATTATCTACACTAAAAGATTTTTACCCTCTTGCTTAATAAAAAATCAAAAACCTATACCTAAATTGGGTGGTCATTTATATTACCCAGTTGCCCAAACCAACTTCATGAATAAAAAGAAACGCTGGTTTATAATTCCTTTACTACTTATTATTGGTTACCTGATGGGCCCCAAGCCCGCTACCCCGGTTTATAAAAAAGACATGCCGGCCGTTCCGGAACAACCTGCTCAACTGGAAGAGTATATTCGGGAAAAAGAAATGAAGCACAAAGTAAAGCCCGACAATGGCGCAAGAATCATCTGGTTTAATGATTCGCTTCAAAATAAAACGGAATACTCCATTGTATACCTGCATGGGTTTTCTGCTTCGCAGGAAGAAGGCGATCCGGTGCACCGGAACATCGCCAAAAAATTCGGTTGCAACCTGTTCTTAACCCGCTTGGCCGAACATGGCATTGATACGGTTGATGCCATGAGAAAATTATCCGTTGATAAATACTGGGAGTCCGTTAAAGAAGCGCTGGCCATTGGAAAACAATTAGGCAATAAAGTTATATTGATGGGTACTTCTACCGGCGGCACTAACGCCCTTCAATTGGCAGCCGCCTATCCGAATGATGTACATGCTCTGATACTTTTATCACCCAATATTGCAATAAATGATAAGAATGCCTGGTTATTAAATAACCCCTGGGGTTTACAAATGGCAACCATTGTTAGCGGGTCGAGGTATATTGATTCAAAAGACCAGCGCGATATTTATAAGAAATATTGGTATTCGCATTACCGGCTGGAATCCGTAGTGGCGTTGCAGGAAATGCTGGAATCTTCAATGACAAAAGAAACCTTCAGTAAAATAAATCAGCCTACCTTATTACTCTATTATTACAAAGATGAAGTACACCAGGATAGCGTGGTAAGGGTACAGGCTATGAAGGAAATGTTTGATCAGCTGCATACGGATGCTTCCCAAAAAAGAAGCCAGGTGATGCCCAATACTGGCGATCATGTAATTGGATCACTAATTAAGTCGAAAGACACTGACGGTGTAGAAAGAGAAATTGAAAAGTTTATGGTTGAAATACTTAGGGTGCCTGTACGATAATGAATTTCCCACTAATTAAAGAATTATTACTGAATTCCATTTCCGGGCGAATAGTTCTTCGTTCAAATTCCTTTCCGCAGGATTGCTTTTTGGGGGTATTGTTAAAACGAATGAATTGAATTCAGTTCATTTCTTTTACACGCGTAATTTTCTTTACCTTGACCCGATAAAACAGCTTGCTATATGTTTCGATCAAAAATTGCCGGCATTGGAAAGTACCTGCCCACACAGGTAGTTACCAATCAGGACCTGGTAAAATATATGGATACCAGTGACGAATGGATCCAGGAAAGAACAGGTATCAAAGAAAGAAGATACGCCCATCGCACCGCTGAAACCACCACCACTATGGGGGTTGAAGCGGCCAGGATTGCCATTGAACGCGCTGGTATTACGGCGCAGGACATCGACTTCATTGTTTTTGCCACCCTTTCTCCAGATTATTATTTTCCGGGTTGTGGGGTATTATTGCAACGGGCTATGAAGATGAAAGAAATTGGCGCTTTGGATGTGCGCAATCAATGCAGTGGATTTTTATATGCGCTCAGTGTGGCCGATCAGTTCATAAAAACCGGGATGTATAAGAATATACTGGTGGTGGGAAGTGAAAAGCATTCATTCGGATTAGACTTCAGCACCCGGGGTAGAAATATAACCGTAATCTTTGGCGATGGAGCGGGCGCGGTGGTATTACAACCAACTGAAGATTCAAACCGCGGAATACTTAGCAGCCATTTACATAGTGATGGAGAGTCGGCTGAAATTTTAGCCATGTATAACCCGGGTACCCACGCCAATCATTGGACGAGTCAACCGGTAGCTGATTTTGATGAAGCGGAAATCGGGCAGATGTTCCTTAGTCATGCCATTATCGATAAATCCCAGGTATTTCCCAATATGGATGGCCAGGCCGTTTTTAAGAAAGCCATCATAAAATTTCCGGAAGTCATTATGGAGTCCTTATCAGTAAATGGTTATTCAACAGCCGATATCAAAGTGCTTATCCCACATCAGGCTAACCTGCGGATCGCTCAATTTGTACAACAAAAATTAAAATTACGCGACGACCAGGTGTACAACAATATTCAGAAATACGGGAATACTACCGCCGCCTCTATTCCCATCGCACTATGTGAAGCATGGGAAGAAGGAAAGATTAAGGAAGGAGATCTTGTTTGCCTGGCTGCTTTTGGAAGCGGATTTACCTGGGCGAGCGCGTTGATGAAATGGTAATGACAAAGATTACGAAACAAACGATAGGAAAGCCGATGGGCGAAGGGGATAAGGTTAATGTCAAAGAACCTCATATACTATTTGGCATCTTCGCTTTGTTCAATCCTTCCTTTGAATCTTGTATTGCAGGAATGAATACGCAACTAAAAACAGAATATTAACTTCTTTTACATAAACAATTGAAAAATGCAGTACCGGATAGTTTCAATAATGTTTTTGTTATTACTGTGCGGGTTTTTTACTAATGCCCAGGAAGGAGCCAGCTGGAAAATAATATTAAATAAGAAGGCTATTTTGACGGCCAGTGGACAGGAAGACACGCTCAAAAATAAACTGCAATTAAAGAAGAGTGACCTCGCCAATAATAATATTTTTAAGATTGAATATAGTGAGCCGAAGAACAGCACTACCAGGGGATGGGTGCGCACAATTGTTATAATGGATACCACTTCCGCAGTAGTGGTTCAGCAAGACAGTGTAAGCCTCCTGCAGCTATACAATAAAGATCTGATGAAGCTTTTATGGAGCCGCCAAAAAGTGGATGTGTATACATGGTTAAAACCCCTGGACCCGGGCATGGCGGCCGCTATCCGCATAAGACGCTTTCACCTATGCACCATTGAACTTATTGAATAATTTGATATTCATTTTTGCAATCATCGGTTGTACGGGAATTCATTAATCCAATGGTACCCCCTGTTTACTAAACGGAACTTATTGATATCATATTTCCGTAATCGAATATAAATTGAATCCTCCTTAATTTTTCCGGTTAATACAAGACCTATTGAATCTGCGCGGTATAACAATTCTGATTTATTAAGCGTATCCGCAGCCGTATAAACAAGAATACTTTTTGCCGAATCGTTTACAATAAATTTGAAATATTTTATGCTGTCGTTCATTAGTTTTACCTGGGCGTTTTCTTTTAATTGGATTATCAGTTGTTTCCAGCGGGTGCTGTCGGTAGTAAGCGGTGGAATGGTATCATGATTTCGAACCACCGTTTCCGTATTATATATACCATACAAAGGAGGAAGTGGGCGCAAATCTCCATATTGTTTCCGGCTGCTCAATCCGCCGCTTATATTGGAGTAAAACAGGGAAGCAATAAACAACCATTTCAGTACCACTCTCGCCATCTTCTTTTTTCTTGAATGCAGCATGGAGAGAAAAGAAGCAATTTGCACCGCACTGTTCCACCATAATACATTCACTAATCGATTGAAATCCGGAATCATTAAAAAAATCGCCATAATCAATAACATAGAAGAATATAATTTAACTGGTA
Organism: Chitinophagaceae bacterium; assembly: GCA_031360425.1. Taxonomy (GTDB): domain Bacteria; phylum Bacteroidota; class Bacteroidia; order Chitinophagales; family Chitinophagaceae; genus Endoryza. The sequence goes on from JANMBO010000057.1 coordinate 24,794, forward strand.
TATCATAACAGTAATTGATCATAGCAATATTTACTGTTACAATAAAAACAACCAGGGCCCCCAACAATACTGTGCGCCGGAATAAAAGCAATAAACCACCCAGCACTTCGGCCCATCCCGTATAGGCACTGTATACCTTTGAATACCCGATAAAGGACCAGGCCAGTCCCATGGGAGATTTATCTCCGAAAGGCTGAACCAGCTGCGATAAATAAGGAAAAGGCATTTGAAGGTGAAACACTTTTGCAAAGCCATATCCAAACATGACCGCCCCAAGGTAATAACGAACTAAAACCCGAAGCCAATAATAAGCGTGGGTATACGATTGGCGCCTCCGGTCGATTACCGTCCATATAATACAGGCAAGAAGAGACAGAATAAAATAGGTTAAGAGAAGTACATAATCATAAGTGGTATCTCCACTCCCATTGGTAAAGATGGTAATCGGAGTATTAAGCCTAATTATATTTTTACCAATCCAGGGTATTACTGCATGCCAGAAATCTGTATACTTTTCGAATGGCGCCCCAAACCATTCCGATAGTTTTGGATGAATACTCAATAGCTCATTCACAAATGGTAAAGAGTCGATTGGGAAAGGAAATAAATAGATTATGAAAAGGCAACAAAAAAAGCGGAAAATTATTTTTTGAACGGGGTTCCAACTTTGCTGAGCCAAAGCAGTTATTTCCATGTTGGTTTGGTTTATTTTTGGAAATTAGCACGAATGCTGAAATAAATGAAGAAAAAAAGATGAGCCGACGGATATTATATCTCATTAACCCTATATCGGGCACCAGAAAAAAAGATGAATTGCTTCGGTTGATCAGCAAAAAAACAAGCGAAAGGAAAATTGATTTTGAGATATTGCCTACGGTAGCCAGCGGCGATTATTCTTTCCTGGAACTTAAAATTAAAGAAGAGGGTATCACTGATATAGCTATTTGCGGGGGCGATGGTTCTGTAAACCAGGTGGTAAATTCGCTCGCCCATACCGATCTGAATTTCGGAATCATTCCCATGGGGTCGGGTAATGGCCTGGCTCTCACGGCGGGTATTCCCCGTAACAGCAGAAAAGCCATTGATGTGCTTTTTGATGGAACTCCCCGGCTTATTGATGCATTCCGCGTAAATAAACAGTTTGCCTGCATGCTCTGCGGATTAGGGTTCGATGCGGGGGTAGCACATCAATTCGCCGAGCAAACTACCCGGGGGCTGGCAACCTACGTATCCCTTGTTACTAAAGGATTTTTTTCAGCAAACCCTTACCCGTTTTCAGTACAAGCCAATAATTATTCTTTTGATGTGGAAGCCTTTTTTATAAGCGTGGCCAATAGCAACCAGTTTGGAAATAATTTTACCATTGCCCCACAGGCGATGCTGTCGGATGGCTTATTGGACGTGGTGATTGTTAAAAAAATCGCTAAGCCTTTATTATTACTAACTGTAATGAGGCAGGTATTATCAGGACAAATAAAAAAGATAGAAAACTCTCTGCGATCTCCGGTTATCTATTTTCAAACCCCGCAGGTACACCTGAAAAATCACGGGGAGGCTCCTATGCATATTGATGGCGAACCCCGTGAAACTATTAAGGATCTAACCATCAAAATTCTTCCGAATCATTTTAAGCTCATTCACGGATAGTAAGATTGGCAGCCTTTTGTGCAGCCGTTAATCGCTGTAGCTGCCGGAAAGCTGTGGAATTGTTTTCACTTTCCAATGCTTCAGCAATATCCTGTTTCTCCCGTTTTGTTAAATGAAAATTCAAGGCTGCCCTTGCTTCCTCCTTTTTAGGATAATATTGAAATGTGAATTTATAAATCTGCTTTCCCATTGTTTGCTGGGTTAAACTAAGCATATCGTTCTGATTATATTCCTGCATTTTATACCAATTGTATTGCAACAATAATAACGGCCGGGTAACTACTTCGGTAACACTGTTGGCCTCAAATGGATATTCCCAACCACCTGTTTTCCGATCGCGAATCTGCAATATGACTACGCCGGAGGTATTTTCTTTAATCCATTTATTAAATATCTGTATGAAGCGAATAGCTGTTTCCTGTCCGAAATTATCGCGTAATCCCGCATCCATTACATCAACTACCGGCTTGGTAGGTAACCATACATTGGGTAACACATAAGGAAAAGTAGCATTCATGCGCATAGCAGTTAAGAGGCGAAGGTTCATAGGATCCTGTTTCACAAAAAAAGATTGGTAATCCAGGCCGTCTGGATCAACCCCTGCTATTTGTGCAGTATCTAAAAATGGCTTCATTAAAAAGCTGAGCCGTTGTGTACTTATAATAAGTTTTCTTCCATCCCGGGTAATTACTGAATTAAAAATCATCAGGGGCATGCGGGCATTTTTTTCATCTTCATACAAATCACCCAATTGCTTATTCAATAAGCCCCTTGTATTATCATTCAGTTTTTGTTCAAAGGCATAACCCCTGTCTTTTATATATTGGTACTTACCCACATTAAATTTTTGGGCAGGCGAGGCCAGGTCTCGGGCAACAAAAGAAGAAAACAGCGGGTTGAGCAGGTCGCCTGCAATATCGTTTACATACTGCCGGTTAAGGGGATCAATTTTTTGACCGTTGGTACGAAGCCTGTCGAGTTCTCTAAAATAGGCTGCCCCCAGCATACCACCCGATGCTCCTGTAATTAAGAATGTTTTTTGCATTATAGTTCCCTGTGTCAGGCTATCCAATCGTTGCAATACGTTCATGGTGAAGGTGGCGCTTCGGTTACCACCCCCGCTGGTATTTATTATAAACAGAAGGGGCTTTTCTTCTTTTTGTTTTTTCTTCCAGCCTTCCAGGATCGCAATCATATTATTTTTATCCTGTTCCATTTTTTCATCCGTGCATAATGCCATCAATGATTCTCTACTGTATACAGGTCTTTCATTCTTATTGGTGTAATTCAACCCATAGGCTTTATTGCTGGAATCAATAATGTCGTACTTATAGAGCAGGTTCATGATAAAAAATAATCCAATGATAAACGGAATACTCCAGGTTTGTAGAAAATAGGAGAAGGCGCCGGATACGGCAACTAAAATAGCAAAGAAAATGGTTATTCCTGCCGCTGCCGGTAATTGGAAGTACGGATTATCCAACATAAATCCCACTAAAACCAGGAAAATAAAAGCAATAAAAATAGATACTACGGCAGCAAAGTGATGACGGTTAAAAATGGTTTCTATGAATTCTTTGCTATAATGCGAAACATCCCGAACTTTCTTTAAAATTCGGGGAGATTGCAGGTACCATTCAACCTTAATTAACCGGCTTTCATTTAATCGTGTTTCTCCTTTTTTAAATTGTGATTTAAATAACTGCGGGTTGCTTATCACCGGGGTAAGGCGCCGAATAATGCTTTTATCGTACCGGAAAAAATAAATAAGGGAAATGGCCACCAATACGCTTAATCCGCTTAAAAAGCCCATCACCTGAAGGGTTATTTCTGAGCCGGAAAGCAACTCTTTGGTAAGATTAAAATAAATAGCTTTTATAAAATAGAATAGGAGGAATAATGCCGGGATCACGCTGTTGTTAATACAATACTTTAGAAATGGGTTAGAGGTGGTAGCCAGAAAGCGAAAATGACGGCTAAATAAAATAAACGTTGTAATATTCCAGCTCATTATAAAAACACCAATGGAAGCACCCACAATGCCTGCCGCTGCAGCATTTACATTACTAAGGTATTCCGGTGCCAGGTATAAGGAATCGGCCCCATAGGATTTCATGAATGATCCGTTAACCGTACTAAACAGCACATACCACAATATCAGCAACACCTGGTATTTTTTCAGGTGAAGCAATACCAGTTGAACCGGGAAGGAATAATATAGTCCGCGTAAAAATGCTTTCATAATCAATCGACCAATCAACGATTCGTTATAATACAACAAGTTACTATTAAAACGAAAAGTTGCTGAACGAATTATGAAGTTGTCCTAAAAGATTTGCCCCCCAGCAGGAAAAGCGCCCCTACCAGGATCATCAGTAACAGCATAGCAACAAACTGGTGGCTAACTCCTAACCATAAGAGGTACCGGGGTTGGGGGGAATACTGTACAGTGAAAATACCAAGTACAACCTGTAACAAAACAGTTAATAATGGCCACCAGCGCATCTTATTAAAAAAAATACTTTCACCAACTCTACGGGCTTGCCACCACCATATAACAATTAGTACAGTTAATAAATACGCCAGGCTTCGATGAATAAATTGAACCCAAATTGGGTCGTTCACCAGGTTATTACCCGCTCCTGCCGGTAACCAATGGCCGTTAATAGTGGGCCAGGTAGGTGCTTCCACGCCTGCCTTTAAACCAGCCATGAATGCACCGTATAATAATTGAACCGACAGAATAGCCAGTAACCCAATGGTGAATTTTTTTAACCCCGTATGGAATACTAATGCTGTTTTCGGAATCAATAATTTTAAAGCGAACCAAACGGCATAACATAATAACCCAAGCGCGGCTAAAAAATGAATGGCCAGCCGGATGTGATTTACATAAATATTCTCCTCATTTAATCCGCTTTTTACCATGATCCAACCAATAGCTCCCTGTATTGCGCCTAATAAAAATAAAATGATCATAGGAATGATCATATCTTTTCGAAATCGTTTTTGAATTATGAAAATTAAAAAAGGAATGGCGAAGGCAACGGCGATGAATCGTGCCCAAATCCGGTGAAACCACTCCCAGAAGTAAATGAATTTAAAATCCTGCAGGGTGAAATCGAAATTAATTTGTTTGTATTGTCCAATTTCTTTGTACTTGTTAAATGCCAATTGCCAATCCTGTTCATTCATGGGAGGGAGGGTCCCGAGTATAGGTTTCCATTCGGTAATTGACAAGCCCGATCCCGTGAGGCGGGTAATGCCGCCCAGTAAAACCTGAATCATTATCATACCAACCCCTGCCAATAACCAAATGGCTACTGGTTTGGAAGAACGCTGCGGAAGAAGTGAATTCATAAGGGTAGCAAAGGTAACAGGAGATCATCCACAACCAACCAATTGTTACACGCGAAATTTTGAAGTTTGCGAAACAGTAAACCAACCGGTTTTATTCTTCAACCGTTCGTGATCATAATTTCAAATCCAGCTATTTACTGGGCTATTTTAATATATCCCCAACCCTGCCGTTGTTTGGTAATAATTTCGTAGATCCCATCCGGCACCGTTCCTACCCCCTCGATCAATTGGCTCTTGTTTATCTTAAACCGATCCATAGTTACCTCGCACACCTTAAATGATACGTTTTTATTTTCAAGTAATCTTCGTACATCTTCCGCCACAACTGATTTGTCTTTGATCACCATGTTCAGTGACTGGCCGAATAAAACAATTTCCAGTTTAGCCTCTGGATTGGTCTTTATTATCGAACTCATTTGCCTGATGGCAGTTTGGTGAGAAAGAGTGTCTTTACTGGTAAGGTCAAATACCACTTTGTAATCTGTTTGCTGGGCCGGTGAAAAATAAAAGGCCAGTAAACAGAAACAGTTTAAGAGAAGCATCTTTTTCATAAATCTGGTTTTATTGTTACTGAATAAAGCAAAAAATGTATGAAAGGATCGGTATGGGTAAGATTATGTATCTATCCCTGGCATTTCGTAGAAGTACGTTTGTTGCTATAATGACAAAAAAAAATCCTTCACACTTACTTTTTTCGTACCTTTTAATATTCTGCTGATTTTTTTTGTTAACCAAAATTATCATTTTATGGCAACAAATAATATTCCACAATCCAACGGGCGGCGTGGTTTTATAGGATCGCTGGCCGCGGGTGCAGCAACAATTGGTATAGCTAACCTGGCTGCTCCTTTGCAGTCTTTGGCTGAAAAAACAACTTATGCCGGAACAGGCGCCGATCCCGATGCCTGGTTCAATCAAATAAAAGGGAAACACAAAATTGTTTATGATTCTCCCCATCCTAATGGACTTTTTCCTTTCGCCTGGCCAAGAGTTTTTTTACTCACCAATGCCGCTACTGGTACCCCCGAAAAAGATTGTAATGTGGTAGTGGTCCTTCGCCACGATTCCATTCCTTATGCTTTTGAGGATCGCCTCTGGGAAAAATATAAGTTCGGGGAAACCTTTCATGTTAACGATATGGCTACCGGAAAGCCTTCCATCCGGAATCCTTTCTGGAAACCAGCCTCTGGCACTTACAAAGTTCCAGGCTTTGGCGTTATTGAAATTGGCATCAATGAACTACAGAATAGCGGTGTAATGTTCTGCGTTTGTGAGGCGGCTATTACCGTATACAGTGCCGGAATGGCTGAAGGAATGAAAAAGGATGCGGCAGAAGTAAGATCGGATTGGATGAAGGGATTATTACCCGGTATTCAGCCTGTTCCTTCAGGTGTATGGGCCTTGGGCCGTGCACAGGAAAAAGGTTGCGGATATATTTTTGCCGGTTAAACACTTTTGAAATAATAATTTCCTGGAAAAGTTGCCGGGTGGCCGAGATAACGGTAGGTCCAATAATGTAATGAAATTTGTTCCTCCGATTTTAAGGATTCCCGGCAATTACATAATTACTTCCGGTTTTTTCCTTTTAACCTCGATTTTAATTACAATTTATTATTTGTTTCAATGAGCAGTATAAGAAAATATGGAAATGACTAATAATGAAAAGTATAATTGTTTTTAGGACTTCTTATGTGCCAGCTTAATTACTTCAAAAGGTCCGTATTTATGTTGGGCCTCCGTGAATGTATCCGCATAAGGCCCAAATGGATGATCAACTGGTTTTTTTGCAATAATGGGCCAATCATTTGGGGTATTTGCTTTGGGCCTTGGTTGAGAATTTATAAAAGCGGCAACATCCCAGGCTTCTTCGTTCGTTAATACCGGGTTGTCATAAGAAGTACCATTAGGCATATTGTATTTAACATAGCCCGCCAGTCTCGAAATCCGGTATAATCCCGCTCCCGTATTATAACTATTCTCCCCCCACAGAGGTGGATAAATATATCTATTACCCTCCGCATTTATTACCCCTGCTCCTTCCCCAGAATGGCAGGATTGACATCTTATCTTGTAAACCTGTTTTCCTTTGGTTGGATCAGCAGCACGATTCAGATATGGCAGATCCGCTATAGCAGACCCAACCGGTTTTTTTTTGAAGGGCACATTTCTGCCGATCCATTTAATGTATGCCTGCATAGCCTGCATTTCACGACTATTACTGTCCAGCGCGGTCCCGTTTAAACTTCTTTCTAAACAATCATTTACCCTTTTGTAAATTGTTTCAATGGTTCCCGACCGATCACGGTATTTTGGATAATTAGCCGCTACGCCCCCATAATTATTGCCCCAGAATTTGGTGCCTGCTTCCAAATGGCAGTTCTGACAATTCATTCCATTGGTTATTTTAGCTACTCTCCCTTGGGGCCCAAGATAAATGGAAGTGGAAGCAATGAGATCGCGGCCATATCGAATCAATGCTCCTTCGGCATTAACGGGTATCGCGCTACTATCGGGTGGGTTCCAGTAAACAATAGCTTCTGCCATATTCGTGGTTGTTCCTGAAATGATATGACCAACCAACAAGGCTAACCCTATTAAACCGGCAATCAGCGTCAACAATAATTTTGGTTTAAATGAGGGCATACTATTTATTTCGGGGATGAACTTTTTCCTACCAATTTATATAGCCATGACTAATTTAATATATCATAAAGTTACGTCCGATATCAAATAAACCGGCAGGAATCGGATGCAAATCGAGCGTATCTTTTTTCAAACATGTCGAAAGCCGCATTAAAAATTGTCATGGTAAAAACCAGGATCATTTCTCTTTTACCTTTGAAGAATCCGGAGTAAAAGAGACAAACAGCAACGCTCCAAGCATCGCTCCATACAAAGTGGATTTGGTCGGGTTAGACCAGATAGCACAGGTGCCCGAATTACATCCAACAAACTTCCAATAAAAGAAGCCTGCCAATGAACCTGCCATCAGGCCTACACTGGTCAGCAGTATAGATTTTTTATGTTTGTGAATAGACGTTTTCAACATATAATCCTTTTCAACAAATTTATCAATTCCTGAAATTACGCTGAATATTGCTGCAAAACCTGCTGCAATTGCCGGGTGTTAACCACCCCGGACTGGCGCCATTTTATCACCCCGTTCTGAAACAATATCAGTGTTGGCACTCCCTGCACATTGTAGGATGCAGCAGCTCCTGGGTTTTTGTCGACATCTACCTTCAGTATTGTTATAGAATCACCCAGTTTGCCCTTAACCTCTTTCAATATAGGGGCCATCATCTTGCAGGGACCGCACCATTCGGCAAAAAAATCTACCAGTACCGGTTTGCCAGAATTAATAATTTCCTTGAATGCAGGCATGTTTTTGATTTTTTATTTCTTCAAATTCAACAATATCCGCTGTCCCGGGCCTTTTAGTGTTTATAGAAGAGGTGCCACATCCGCTTGCCGAACAGCATTGCGTAGTAAACAAGCCCAAGGCTACAAAAGCAGCGCCAAAAACCACAGAGGGCCAGTGTTGCTCACGTATACCCATAATTACAATTGGTACCCCTCCGGCAATTCGTACCAACCGGCAAACATTCCATTCAAACAATAATTTCCTCACGTATGTCATGATTACTTTTTTCAGCTTTATTAAAGCTAAATGTCATTTTGTGTTGACCAAGAAAGTCATTCCTTGTCATCAATTATTGCTATAAGTGCAAGAACAAATTTCGTAATTATCCATCCTTTATTGTATGACTTTTATCACACATCAACAATCATAAACTGTTAAATTCCTCCTTAAGGCAATTTCCAGGTAAATAAAAAATTCTCAGCCCATTGATCTTTGCCCTTATTTTTCTTTATGGCAGAAATGAAAAAATTATTATCTCATTCCAGTGAAACGTATTTTTGAATAAATATTGGGAATTGCTTAAGAATTATTTTCACCTTCAATTTATTGAAGCCGGCTGCGATGAAGCGGGCCGCGGTTGTCTCGCCGGACCCGTATTTGCCGCGGCAGTAATATTACCTCCTGATTTTTATCATCCCTTATTAAACGATTCCAAAAAAGTTACGGAAGTTAATCGTAACGAATTAAGAATCTATATCGAACAACAGGCGCTGGCATTCGGTGTAGCCCGGGTAAATGAGGACGAGATTGATCGCATAAATATTTTACAAGCTTCTATCAAAGCCATGCACCTGGCAATAGATCAATTAAAAATTATTCCTGGTTTTTTATTAATTGATGGCAATCGTTTTGTTGCATACCAAAAAATAAAACATCAGTGTATAATTAAAGGCGATGAATTATACGCATCGATTGCTGCTGCCAGTATATTAGCCAAAACCTGGCGCGATGAATACATGCTAAACCTGCATATGCATTTTCCGTATTATGATTGGCACACGAATAAAGGGTATGGAACAGTGGCTCATCGCAGAGCAATTGAAAAACATGGGTTATGTATCCACCACCGAAAGTCGTTTCAATGCCTCCCGGTACAGCTATCCCTTTCTATCTGATGTGTTTACAAATCATTAGCCAACTGATTAAACCCAAAGGGTCCTTCGTGGTCTTAATATGGTTAATATTTTGAACACAAAAAAGAAACTCATGAAAACAAAATTAGTAATAGCACTTGCACTGATAATTGGATTATCTTATAGTGGTGCTAATGCCCAGGTTGCAAACGGCCGTCATCAAAAAGCAAGAATTGCCCAAGGTGCGCGCAGCGGAGAACTTACCCGCGTTGAAACAAAGCGGTTAGTAAAAGAACAGCGCCGTATTCACCGGCATACACGCCATGCAAAATTAAACGATGGTCATATCGGACCAAGGGAAAGAAGGATGCTGGCTTTTGAAAAGCGCAAAGCCAATCGCCACATATACCGTTATAAGCACAATCGTTTTGAAAGATCTTAATATGGATGGTTGAAAATTCAATTGATTATCCCGCTGATCCGACCAGGTAAGCGGGATAATTTTTTAGGCCAGGTCAGCGAAAAAACGCTTTTTCACGGCCAGCCATTCATCCCTGATTATACTATAATAAACAGTATCGCGGCGGCGGTTATTGTGCATCAGCATATGGCTGCGCAGTACTCCTTCTTCATACATTCCAATTTTTAGCAGGGCGGCGCGGGCCCTTTCGTTCAGGTAGTCCGTCTTAACTTCCACCCGCTCCATCTGCATTGCTTCAAACGCATGACTTAGTAAAGCAAATTTCGCATTACGATTCACACCGGTTCCCATAAAATCAATACCCAGCCAACTCCATCCTATTTCAATTCGTTTATCATAAAACGAAATATTTCCATAGCTGGTAGATCCACAAATTTGATTACTGTCTTTATCAATAACCAGAAACGGCATTCGATGGAAGGCCATTCTTCCGGCTAAGCCTTCGTCGATCCATTTCATTAAGGCAGTATCATCGCTCAGGTCGAATGTAAAATACTTCCAGATATCTGCGTTTTTAGTAAGAGTCTTCAGAGAATGTACATCTTCCTGTTTAATTAACTGCAGCCGCACGCGGGGAGTTTCCAGTGTAAAGTCATCGGGAAAATATTTTTGATAGCTTTCCTGTTGCATAGATTCTTTTTATTGATAGAAAAAACAATGAATGAAAAGTGTAATCCCTGATTCCATCAACTCTTTTAACCAGCTATTCTTTTACCCATACCGGGCAGTATTTTTATTTACATCTCACTTTATTCCTTTGGCCATACTCCCAATCCCTGCCGTATCATTTCAGGTTCATCGCCGGTACAATCAATAATAGTGGAAGGAATAAATCCACCGATTTCTCCGCCTGCCACATATTCTACCTGGTTACCAAATTTATCAAAAATTACTTCGGGGTCAGTAAGTTCTTCCGCCCTATCGCCCGGTAGGGAGGCGCTCAGCAATGGGCGACCCAACTCTTTTATAATAGTTTGTGCAATTTTATTATCGGGTATCCGCAATCCAATTGTATCCTTTTTACTCTGTAATATCTTCGGCACTTCTTTGCTGGCCGGTAAGATAAATGTATAAGGTCCGGGAAGATACCTTTTTAATAATCGGTAAAGAGGTGTTGATATACTCTTGGTATACCTGCTTAGATTGCTCAGGTCTGAACAAATAAAGGAGAGTTGAGCTTTTTTGGGGTCTACATTCTTTATCCTGCAAATCCGTTCTACCGCTTTAGGTTGAAAAATATCGCAGCCCAGCCCGTACACGGTGTCAGTTGGATAAATGATGACGGCTCCCTTGATTAAGGCCTCTACCAGCGTGTGAATGGCTCTTGGCTGAGGATTGTCCGGATGAATACGTAACAGCATAATGCGAAAATTAAATATTTAGCGGCAAAGCTCAGCATCAATTTTAACAGGCCGGACTTTGACCGTTCTCTACTTTAGAAAGGTAGATTACAACATAAAGCATAATCTCCCTTTTCAAGAGGAATTTAGTATTAAATTTGCCAACAAAATTGGGGATATGCGTTTACAACCGGTTGATGTAGTAGATACAATTAGTCCCGAGGAATTTAAACAAAAGTATTACCTCCCCCTGCGGCCGGTAATTATAAAAGACCTGGCAAAAAGCTGGCCAGCCTATACAAAATGGAACTGGGATTATTTTAAACAAGTGGTGGGTGACAAGAAAGTAGGAATTTATAATAATGTAAAGAGCGATGCATATACTCCAATTAATAAAGCGGACGAGTATACCACCTTTGGCGAGTATGTGGATATGATTCGAATGGGACCCGCCGCATGGCGAATATTTTTATTTAATATTTTCAATCATGCCCCCCAACTCGTCAGTGATTTTACCTGGCCCAATCATTTAATGAAAGGTTTCATAAAAAGAGTGCCGATGCTATTTACGGGTGGCCAGGGTTCTATCACCCACTTACATTTCGATATTGATCTCTCCCATATATTGCATACTCAATTCTTAGGTAAAAAAAGAGTGTTGTTATTTCCTTATGCAGAGCAGCATAAGTTGTACCGTAAACCTTATGAAGTATTAAGTATGGCTGATTTCAGTAATTATTTCGATCCTTCCAGAAGTAAAGTAAATACAACCGATTTCCCCGCCCTGGAACTGGTAAATGGGCTGGAAGTAATATTAGAACATGGCGACACGCTTTTCATGCCGGCCGGGTATTGGCATCATATGGAATACCTTGAAAGCGGATTTGCTATGAGCCTGCGTGCCTTGCAACCAAGCCTGGCCGGAAAATTAAAAGGGGTCTGGAATATCGTAGGCATGCGTAACATAGATACCCTGATGAAAAAAACAGCTCCTGTTTGGTGGTATAACTATAAGAAAGACAGAATATTCAAAGCGGCAGAAAAGGAGCTTTACAGCCTCACCCAATAGTATCCAAAACGGCATTTTATTGACATAAATTAATAAAGACCTACGGGTAGGCTCCTTTAATTAAATATTTTTAAAGAAATAATTGATTATTAATGAAACACTCATTAATTTAGCCTTGCTTTATATGATGAAGCAACTGTTTCCTCTAAACAGTTCTTAATCCAACTTCCTCTTTTTTCCAACCATCCAATTTTCCGTTTCATTCCAATTTCCAGTTTCATCGATTCAGATAATGATTTCTTTATGGGTTCTCATTCTTAGATTTTATCCGGCACCCCTCTTAGTTTTACCCCTGTTGATGTGTACTTGTTAATTGTTGAAAACTACCCGATATTGAATTATATACCAAGACTAACTGCATTTTACCTTCCTTCCTGTATTCTGCAGTTATTATTCAAACAAATGAAAGGGCTGATTGCTATAAAACAATTCCTTGCCACTAATAAAACCTGGCAAGGACCACTATTATATCATTCATCCATTTTGTCAAAAATTGAAAGCTCACGAGAATACTTAATACCAATACAGTAGAACTTCTTTCTTTTTGTGGTTTCAGAGGTAAGCACAGGCCGGCGATTTCCATCGCTGGCATTTTTTTTAGGAAGAAGTTGGAAAGACCTAGAGTCCGAAAGTCAGAAAAAAGGATCCTTGTGTTGAAAAATTCTATCGGACTTTCTGACTACTCGAAACAATCAGGCAATAGTCCAGGTTTCGTTACCACGCAGTAATTTATCAAGGTTGCCCTTTCCTTTGGAAGTAATTACATCATCAATTTGTTTTTGCATTACTTCTTCGTAACAGGGGCGGTATGTTTCGTAAAATACTCCAAAAGGTCGGGGAAGGTGTCCTTCAATACGCGGATCATCAAACATGCGTACGAGTATCTGAGCCTTGTAGAAATCTTTTTCATCGTGTACCCACAAATCATCTTTGCTTGCTCCCTGGGCGAGATCCACTACAACCGGTCTGAATCCGTCAAGCTTAATCCCTTTGTCTTTTTGTACACCGAATATCAATGGCTTCCCCTGCTCCAGGTACAAGGTGTTATCCGGTTTGGTAGCCTTTTCGGTAAATGCCTCAAAAGCGCCATCATTAAAGATGTTACAGTTCTGATAAATCTCCAGGAAAGACGCCCCCTTATGATGATAACTCCGCATTAACGTATCCTGCAAGTGTTTTGGATCCCGATCCATACTGCGCGCCACAAAAGTAGCGTCGGCGCCCAGGGCAAGTGCAGCCGGATTAAACGGATGATCTATACTCCCATATGGAGTAGATTTGGTAATCTTATTTTCTTCGGAAGTGGGAGAATACTGACCTTTAGTTAATCCGTATATCTGATTATTGAACAATAACAGGTTTACATCAAAATTCCGGCGTAATAAATGAATGGTATGATTCCCTCCAATACTTAATCCATCTCCATCACCAGTAACTATCCACACACTCAACTCGGGTCTTGATGCCTTAAGGCCGGAGGCTACTGCCGTCGCTCTTCCGTGAATTGAATGCATACCATAGGTATCCATATAATAGGGAAAGCGGCTGCTGCACCCTATACCAGATATAATGACAATATTTTCTTTTAGTATCCCCAGCGAAGGCATAATTTTTTGCACCTGCGCCAGTATGGAATAATCGCCACAACCCGGGCACCAACGCACTTCCTGGTCGGTTACAAAATCTTTGGCTGTTAATGGCTGGGCTACAGAAGTGGAATCGCTCATAGTAACGAAATTATATTCAAAATTAATGAATCCAGCAGATAATGAAGAATGATGAATGAATAATTATAAATAAGGAAGTAGATTCCTGCTTACGGTTAGGACATATTAAAATTCAGCGACCCAACTTTTTGATTCGTCTTTCAATATTTTTCATTTTTCATTCCCTGTTAGCTCTTCCCAGTATTCTGCCGCCCTGGGGGTATGTGGTATAACGATCGTACCCCCTACAATATTAGCAACGGCAAAAATCTCATATAATTCATCAGTTTTCACCCGCAGCTTGTACCATTTACCAATATGGTATTTAAGGCAATCATCGCACCGTAAAACCATACTGGTAACCAGTCCAAGCATTTCTTTGGTTTTTTTATCCAGCGCCCCGTCTTCATAGGTGTTTGTGTCGAGATTCCGGAGGCGTTTCATAACCAGGTTATTCTTGCTCAAAATTACCTCGTTCATTTTTTCTCGATATTCATTGAATTCGTTAGCCAGGTTTCCCATAAAAAAAATTAAGAGCCAATAATTATTTCCTGGGGAAGGTCAAGAATTTGAAACCGGCCTTGTTGCCGAATTCCGTAAATTTAGTTCACACAACATCTCTCCATCAAAACCGATTGCAATGAAAAGAATCAATTTAATTTTACTGTTACTTCTTTGTGCTTCAGTTGTTTCCGCCCAGCAAAAGTTCAATGGTATTGAAGTGAATATGAGTAACCTTTTTCGGTTGTCGGAGGCAAAAAGCCGCAGTATAAGTCCTGAAAATTTCAATGGGGAAAAAGGAAAGGGAGGAATGGCTACCAGCGGCACGGGATCGGGACCTTCCCGCGACCTTGGCCAGGGATGGAAAGTAAGTCCGAGTGTTCGCATAAAGTCAAAAACTACTTTTACCGTAGCTGAAATAGAAGGATCCGGCTCCGTTCAGCATATCTGGATGACCCCTACCGGCAACTGGCGTTATTCGATTCTTCGTTTTTATTGGGATGATGAAAAAGAGCCTTCAGTAGAATGCCCTGTAGGTGATTTTTTTGGAATGGGTTGGGGTCAATACGCCAAACTTACTTCGCTGGCAGTAAATGTTAATCCGGGCAGCGCTTTCAACTGTTACTGGCCCATGCCATTTCGGAAAAAATGCCGGATAACCATGGAGAATATTGCCAATGAGGACATGATACTTTATTACCAGGTAGATTATATACTTACTGAAGTTCCGAATGATGCCGCTTATTTTCATGCCCAGTTTCACCGTAGCAATCCGCTTCCATACAAAGAGAATTATGTATTGGTAGATAATATAAAAGGAAAAGGACAATATGTAGGTACCTATATGGCCTGGGGTGTGCATAACAATGGATGGTGGGGTGAAGGAGAAATAAAATTCTATATGGATGGAGATACTGACTTTCCAACCATTTGCGGAACAGGTACGGAAGATTATTTCTGTGGTTCGTATGATTTTGATACCCGTAAGAAAAACGCCGCCGGAGTAGAAGTTGTTGATTATACAGAATTCAATACGCCCTATGCTGGTTTATCGCAGGTGATCAGGGGTGATGGTCATTACCAGGTGATGCAGCGCTTTGGATTGTATCGCTGGCATATCAACGATCCAATCCGATTCGAAAAAGATCTTAAAGTAACTATTCAGGCATTGAGCTGGAGAAACGACGGTCGTTATTTGCCTGTACAGGATGATATTGCATCAGTCGTGTTCTGGTATCAGTTAGAACCACATACAATATTCCCGAAATTGCCGGAGAAGGATAAGTTGGAAGTAAATTAATTTCAAAACAGATAATATGCTACTGTACAAATTGGCATCGGCATATTTTTAACTGATATTAATAGGCAATAATTAACTTAAAGAATTTGTACGTATAAAGCAGATAGTATGAAAAAAATCACTGCCATCTTTTTTTGTTTTACTATTACAATTTTTTCTTTTTCTCAGAATGGAAAAGAACTCATAAAGGTTACCGATATGCTGAAGATTCAAACGATCAGTTCGGTAACATTAAATAACGATGGAAGTAAAGCCGCTTTTACAGTTACCGGTATTGAACCAGATGAAGCCAATAAATGGGAATATAAATATGTAACGCAACTATGGATGACGTCCACCGATAATTCTTCAACTCCCCGGCAATTAACCTTTGCTAAAGAAGGGGCCTTGCAACCTGCCTGGAAACCTGATGGCACCCAAATTGTTTTTGTCAGAACAGTTGACAGCAAACCACAATTATTCTTATTATCTTTTGAAGGGGGCGAACCGCTTCAGCTTACCAAATACAAATATGGTGCCTCCTCTCCGCGGTGGAGCAGCGATGGAAAACAACTGTTATTTGTATCAGGCATCCCGCTGAAAGACCTGTTGACGGATTCATTGCTGAACCCTTCCAAAGAAATACCGCAATGGGATTTTGAAAAGCCCGGCTTTAAAAATAATGTTAACCTGAAATCGAATAACGCTAAAGCTGATCCGGATGGAAGCATTGAGGAGGCCAGGGCTTATTTGGAGATCAACGAAAGGGATAAAAAAGCAAAGGTCATTAATAAATTACAGTTTCATGAAGAAGCTACCACTTCATCGGATATGAATATAAATCACGTTTTCCTGGTAGATGCACAAGCTGGATCCACCCCTAAACCACTTACTAAAGGATTTAATAGTTTCTTTAATCCGCAATTTATTGAGGGTACAAATACTGTTTTACTGGAGGCCGATGTAAATGAAATTATTCATCCAGACAGAACATTGGAAACACAATTATATACTATAAATTCTGATGGAAGTGGATTGAAGAAGTTATTAGGCAAGAACGATTATGTTTATAATAATGCACTCGTTTCTCCGTCAGGAAAACAAATTGCGCTGCTACATTCCGTCACTGGCTTTGTTACTGTTCCTGCTTTGGGAGTATTACCTGTCAATGGAACAGAAAATGATTTGGTAACTATTCCCTTCGACCGGAACAAAGGCACTATGGTTTGGAGTGAGGATGAAAAATATCTGTACTTCAGCGCTCAAAGTAACGGGGGTGTTACGATCAACCGAGTAGACCTCAAGACTAAAAAAACAGAACCACTGACCGACTTAACCAGTGGTATTGGAAGTTTCGCTTTGAAGAATAACAAACTTCTTTTTATAAAAACGGAAGTATCCAATCCTTTTGAATTATATGTTTCCGGAAGTGATGGAACAAACCCGGTTCGTATATCTTCATTCAATTATGATTGGGTAAAGAACAAACAATTGAGTTTTCCTGAAAAACATGCGTTCAAAAATGAAAAGGGGCTAACAGTAGAATATTGGGTGATGAAACCTTCTAACTACGAAGCCGGAAAAAAATACCCATTGTTATTACAAATTCATGGCGGCCCTTCTGCCATGTGGGGCCCGGGTGAAACAACCATGTGGCACGAGTTTCAGTTCTGGTGCAGTAAAGGATACGGTGTTGTATATAGCAATCCCCGCGGTTCGGGTGGATATGGGTTTGATTTTTTAAGGGCAAATATTAATGATTGGGGAAATGGGCCCATGAGTGATGTAATAAATTCTTTGAATAGAGCAACCACGGAAAGCTGGGTCGACACATCCAGGCTTACCGTTACCGGCGGCTCCTATGCCGGCTACCTGATTGCCTATATCCTTGGGCACGATAAATGTTTTAAAGCGGCCTGCAGCCAGCGTGGGGTTTATGATTTACGCACTTTTTTTGGAGAAGCGAATGCGTGGAGGCTCGTACCAAATTATTTTGGCGGATATCCCTGGGAGAAAAAAACATTGGAGATATTAGAACACGAATCGCCAATAAACTATGTTCAGAACATAACCACACCTTATATTATTTTTCATGGAGAGAATGATTTGCGGACCGGTGTTAGCCAAAGTGAGCAGATGTACAAAAGCTTAAAAGTATTGGGAAGACCCGTTGAATATGTTCGGCATCCGGGGGCCACCCATGAGATTACCCGCAGTGGCAATAATCGCCAACGTATAGACCAGCTATTGCGTACGTGGGAATTCTTTGAGAGATGGGTAAGAAATAAATAACTAAAAAGAAAATATATTAACTACTCCTCCTATAATTAATCTCTGTACATACCGTATATGGTTCTACCGTATATCGTAGTTTAACCTCTACGGTTATTACAACAGAACAGTACGTCATTTTCACAAAATGATCTATTTGTCAGAGGGCACAGCTGCTGTTTCTTTGTATCAGTAAGAATTCCTTAACCGGATCATTACTTTAGTTTTTCAACGTTTTCCTCTACCTATTGAATACAAGTAGCTTTGTTACGGTCCACAAAAGAAATTTATTACGGCCGTTGATTGGTTAAGTCTCTGATTTTTTTGATACCCTCTGAAGACCCGCTTCTGATTCCCGCTTTTAAACTTCCTGGTTAACTTCGGTTTTAACCAGGCTTTTCATGGAAAACCACTCGTTTTTTATAGGTTACCTGCAATCTCATACTAAACGATTCATACGATCGTTTAACAACTAATCCGCTATTTACCCTGTTTGAAAACTACTTGAAATTCCAAATCAATTAAATTCAGTAGTATGAAAAAACCTTTACCCAATGAAGGCACGCTTGTGCACACGCCATTAAAGTATATTATCAGCAAACTGGCCATTAGTTTTCTTCCCCTCACCCAAGAGCGACATAGTTTTATCATAAACCATATTTCTTCTCATATCGTTTGGGAAAAAGATGAGAATCTGCTCTCGCTTGCACTTGGCAACTTATTGAAGAATATTATACTGCTTTCCCGGGAGCAATGTATACAGATTCATTCATCGCAAAACGGTGATTGTACCTTAATACGACTGAACATTGGTGATTCCCGGTTCTATAATAATTTAGTTATAAAGATGGTAGCCCTTCAGCAGGTTGCTGAACAAATGGGTGGAAGTATCCGAATGAGTTATGATGAAAGGGGCGGTACCACCATCGCTTTTTCAGTGGCCGAAAATCGCAGGGCCGCTTAATAAAGTAACGCTTTTATATCAGGCTGCCTGAACATGTTTTTCAATGGAAAGGCTCCGGTAAGCGATAACAGCGCTGATCATCAATAAGATTGCCCCCGCTAGAAAAGGGGCCCCTGGAAATATTATAGGAGCATTGGTG
Source organism: Chitinophagaceae bacterium (assembly GCA_031360425.1). Lineage (GTDB taxonomy): Bacteria > Bacteroidota > Bacteroidia > Chitinophagales > Chitinophagaceae > Endoryza. Next base: position 44,048 of record JANMBO010000057.1, read on the forward strand.
CTGGTAAAATAAGCAAACAAGCCGGTCATTACCGGGGGACCTATAATGGAAGTTAAACTGATCAGGCTTGTTAATCCGCCCTGCAATTCTCCTTGTTCATTAGGAGGTACGTGGTTAGAAATTATACCCTGCAAAGCTGGGCCGGCTATCCCTCCTAAACAATAGACAACTGTAAAAGCATACATCATCCAGCCCTGGGTGGCAAAGCCAAATAATATCATTCCGAGACCGTATAGAGTTAATCCAAAATATACACTCCTTTCCTTGCCCAACCGAGGTATTGTTTTGCGAATTAATACCCCCTGTACTAACGCCACCATGGCTCCCACTACCCCGAGGGATATACCTACTTCTTTTTCATGCCAGTTAAATTTTTGCATACTGTAATAGCTCCAGGTACTTTGCACGGCATGAGCGGCGATATAAATTAAAATCAACGAGAAGACAAGACCCATGATAGCCGGGTATCTTTTTAAATGCAATAAAGAGCCTACCGGGTTTGCTCTTTTCCAATCAAAAGAGCGCCTGTTTTCTTTAGACAAAGATTCTGGTAGAATAAAATACCCATACAACCAATTTAACAACGCGAGGGATGCTGCCACTACAAAGGGAACCCGGGGTCCAAAACTCCCCAACAGGCCCCCTATAACGGGGCCGATAATGAAACCCAATCCAAAAGCGGCTCCTACTATACCAAAATTCTGTGCCCTTTTTTCCGGGGTGCTGATATCTGCAATGTATGCGGTAGCCGTAGTAAAACTAGCCCCTGTAATGCCTGCAATGATGCGACCGACAAACAACCATTCAATAGAAGGGGCAAATGCAAGAAAAAGGTAATCGATTCCAAACCCAAAAAGAGAAAATAATAATACGGGGCGTCTTCCGTACTTATCACTTAGGTTACCCAATACCGGGGCGAAAAGAAATTGCATAGTAGCATACGCCAATACCATCCAACCACCATACCGGGCCGCATCACTCAAATTACTATGAATAAGGTGAGTAATTAATTTAGGCATTACCGGGATAATAATTCCGAAACCGGTTACATCAATTAGAAGGGTTATAAAGATAAAACCCAGGGCCGCCTGTTTGGGAGAACGCATTTAGCAAAGTAACTTCAATAAATGAAATAATTTACCTGCTTTACCAGGGTTTTGATAAAAATTATTCTTCTGGAAATTTTTATTAACTTGAACTACTAAATCCATCTGACATGCGAATGAATAAAAAACTAACCGTATTTCTGTTCCTGGCTACCGCTGTTTTGTTGGGCATAGCTGGCAGCAAGCCTCCGCAAGATCAACCAAAAAGAAACTTGAAAGTCTTGCCTAAAAATATCACTCATGAGCAACTGGAGGCTGTTATGGATAATTTTAAAGCGGCGCTGGGAGTAAAGTGTAATCACTGCCATAGCCCGCGTAAAGATGATGACAAAAAATTAGACTTTGCCAGCGATGAAAAACCGGAAAAAGAAATGGCCCGCAAAATGATGCGCATGACCAGCCGGATCAATAAAAAATTCTTTCATTACAAAAAAGAAGGAGAGCAGGAAATCGTACCAATCGTTAGTTGCAAGACCTGTCATAATGGGATGCCCCGTCCGGAAAAATAAAAGCGGGAATCGTACGTCTTGAAAAGGACTCAGCATACAGATGCCTGCCCTATTTGAATTAGCCTTTCCCTACTCACTAACTTTATATATCTATCGAATCATAAACAATCACCTTATTCCATAAGGGAGAACATTCTTCTACAAATTTCAAATGGATGGGATCCGTCTGGTAACTGGCCTGGTCAGAAGCATTCTTAAATAAAAGACACCAGGAAACAGCATACGAGCGGTCAATGACCTCGCGGTTGGTGTCGGCCGGTTTACCAATATGAAAAGATTCAATGGTTTTTACGGCTGATAATTTTTTAAGACCGGCAACCAGTTTTTCAGTATCCTCCGCACTGCCCGGGTTCTTCAGCCAAAAATAAACATGATGGATAAACGTTTTATCTGCCATAATGGGACTTGTTTTAAAGGAAGTTGTTAAAAGGCCGGCACCAACGGCGGCGGCCGCCTGCCCTATAAACTTACGACGCGGTAGTGATTTCATAAATTTTTATTTTATTAAAGAAAGTTGAAAATAAAACAAAAATCCCGGCCAGGGGCCGGGATTTTGAATCCAATTATTATTTATCAGAGCGGGTATTTATTATCTGCCAGAATTTTGTTGGCAATATTCCTGCGGGCATCTTTGGTATTAAAAGGTTCAGCCTTTGTAAAACGTTTAAGGCCCAGAAGCATCATCCGTTGTTCATCGCCGTCGGCAAAAGAATTAATGGCATCTTTACCATACTTGTTAATACGATCGGCCGCATCATACAAATAAGTGCGTACAATGTCCGATTCATACTTGCAGGCGGCTTCTCCTTTGCGATCCACCAACTTCATCAGCCGCAACAGCGCACTTTCGGCATTGTAGGTATCAAGAGCCATATCGGCAATATTCATCAGCACTTCCTGCTCCTGCTCCATCTTATTCATTAATTTCTGAACAGCGGCACCGGCTACCATCAGGATCGATTTCTTGAAATTAGCCACCATTTTTTTCTCCTTTGAAAATGCTTCGTCGTCGCTGCTGCCAAAATCCGGAATGCTCATCAGTTCTTTTTGAACGGCCATGGCTGGGCCCATCAGATCCAGTTTTCCTTTCATGGCTCTTTTCAGTACCATGTCTACCGTTAATAACCTGTTTATCTCGTTGGTGCCTTCATAAATCCGGTTTATGCGGCTATCGCGATAGGCTTTTGAAATAACATATTCATCACTATACCCATTTCCTCCATGTATTTGAACTCCTTCATCTACTATAAAATCCAGCACCTCGCTGCCATACACTTTTAAAATGGCACATTCAATAGCATATTCCTCGGCAGCCCCTAACAATGCTTCATTAAATAGTTTACCGGCGGCCAGCAATTCATGTTCTTTATCATCGACCCATTTACTGGCCCGATACAAAGCAGTTTCACATACCCACATCCGTATGGCCATTTCTCCCAACTTATTCTTAATTGCTCCAAAATTAGCGATCGGTTGGTTAAACTGTTCACGGGTATTGGCATATACAATTGAAATAGTAGCGGCTCTCTTTGCACCGCCCAAAGCGGCAGCACATAATTTCAGCCGGCCAATGTTCAGAATGTTAAATGCGATGATATGTCCTTTGCCAATTTCACCGAGTACATTTTCAACCGGCACTTTACAATCCTGGAAATACAATTGAACCGTTGAAGAACCTTTAATACCCATTTTATGTTCTTCGGGTCCCTGGGTAAATCCTTCAAACCCTCTCTCTATAATAAAGGCGGTGAACTTATCTCCATCAATTTTGGCAAATACGGTATACACATCAGCAAATCCGCCATTCGTTATCCAGCATTTCTGGCCATTTAAAATATAATGCTTGCCATCCGCGCTTAACTTGGCCGAACTTTTGGCTCCCAGTGCATCGCTGCCGCTATTGGGCTCCGTTAATCCATAAGCTCCCTTCCATTCTCCGCTGGCAAGTTTAGGTATGTATTTTTCTTTCTGCGCTTCTGTACCAAAATATAAAATCGGAAGCGTTCCGATACCAGTATGCGCTGCAACAGCAACTGAAAACGAAAAACCACCACCCAGTCCTTCGTTCACCAGCGTGGAAGTAATAAAATCTTTTCCTAACCCTCCGAATTGTTCCGGTACAGAAGTACCCAGCAGTCCCTGTTCGCCTGCTTTTTTTACCAGGGAAGGCATAAGGCCCTGCTCCATTTTATCAATCCGATCCAATATAGGTAACACCTCGCTATCAAGGAAGGAGGCACACATATCTTTCACCATATGTTGTTCTTCATTATAATCTTCTGGTATAAAAGTCTCAAATGGTGAACTTTCCCGGATCAGCCATTCGCCGCCTTTTAATAAAACGGATTTTTTGATTTCGGTGCTCATTGTTTATAGTTTAAAAGAGTGAATAGTCAATTTATTCTGGGAGTGCAATATTCAAATGTGAATTCAACTATACACATTCACTTCACCGGTCACTATTGATTACTCACTTTCCTTATTGAGGTTATCATATACCACCTGTAACACCTCTTTACACACTTCAATTTTGTCGGCAGGTACAGTTTCCAGGGCTTCATTCAGTGTTTCTTCTGCCAGCCCCATAGTATCTTCTTGTAATTTTTGACCCTGTTTAGTTAAAAAAATTAGATTGATTCTTCTATCAGAATCCGACGGCACCCGCTTTACTAATTGCAATTTTTCCAAATTATCAACTAACCGCGTGATACTTGGCTTATCGCGATAAGTAGCATTACATAACTCCTGCTGGCTTATACCATCCTGTTTCCATAAATGATACAAAACACTCCACTGTTCTATAGTAAGGTTTAACTCAGCTGTATTGAATTTTTTTTGCAACCTTCTGGCAATAGCAATAGATGCCTTGCCAGTAATAAAACTGTATAACTCCCCTTTTCTAAATTGGTTGTTTGGCATATAGTTGTTTATACAACTATTCAAACCTACAGCATTTCCCGGATTGGTACAAGTTTTTCAGGGGATTTTTTTAGTACGCTAGCCCTTTGGTCAGCCCCCTAGGCGTTTTCAAAGCCTATTTTAGAAACTCCCCCTTATCTATTTTCTTTCTAATTCTGTATTTTTATCGCTGACTTTTACCAAAACCTTGTAGCTGAACGATGAGAATGGTCATACTCTCTGGTCTTTGTTTGTTGCTGTTTGTTTGTTCGAAATCGCAACCTAAGAAATTGGTAGTAATAGGTTCTTCCACGGCCTATGGTACCGGTGCGCAGCCCGCTATTGACAGCTCCTGGGTACGCCGGGTCAACCACTATTATAAATACCAGCAACCGGTGGTTGATACCGTATATAATCTCGCGTTGGGCGGTTATGACCCTTATAACGGGTTGCCCAGTTGGTATACACCGGCCCCCTATTATTCTCTTCCCGACCCCGAACGAAATATTACCAGGGCTACCAGCCTTTCTCCCAATATTATCATTGTAAGTTTTGTGTCGAATAATTTCCAGGTTGGTGGGTTGACTACTGACAGTATCATGAAGGCCTTTCAAATCATTAAAGATTCCGCCAATAAAGAAGGGAGCATTTGTTTTATTACCACCACGCAACCCCGAACTCAATTTGATGCGGCTTCCAGGGAAAGACTGAAAATATTAAAAGATTCAATTATAAACCGTTTTGGTTTTTACGCGATCAACTTTTATGATTCTATTGTAAACTCGAACGATAATACTATCCTGCCACAGTTTGCTTCTCCCTTTGATAATATCCATCTTAATAATGCAGGGCACTATATGCTGTATAAGCAGGTACTGGCAAAAGATATATTTAATACGGCTATCAACCGCACCCGAATGAGTGGTAACTGGAACGACCCGTCCACCTGGGACAAAGGTATTATCCCTACTGCAGCAGATTCCATTGCAGTATTACCAGGTCATTCGCTTATACTTAACACTTCAGTACAGGTTAGGGGGTTATCGGTGGCAGCCGGTGGTACCATAACAATAAACAATGCTTCCGTACAGGTACAGGTAGGTGACCCGTCGTTATGTAATCACGATGTTACTATTAACGGAACACTGTCGATTACCAATGGCAAGTTCATTATTTATGGTCGATTGAATCAATCGTCCGGCAGTTCATTTATGATGAATAACGGGGAATTGATCATTGATGGCAATACCGGTTCTGCTGTTAGTAGTGCAGGTAATAATGTTCACTTATTCAGTATAGCAGGTGGAAGCAATTTTTCTTTTACCGGCGGCACGCTGCAAATAATTGATCCGCCTCTAAGTGGTAGTAGTCAGGCAATCAGTTGCCCGTATAATTTTGGCACCAACAGTATTTTAAAACTGGGCAATGGAATTTCCACTACAGCCAGTAATAATGGCAATGGGTTTGGAGGAAATCTTCTTCCCGCCCAAATTGGCCGGTTGATTATAGACGCGGCTACTCCTTCCGGTAATCGTATTTTTAAAAACCTAAGCCCTTTAACTCTAAAGAAAGGACTTGAAATTCTATCTGGTAATTTGGTACAGGCAGCTTCATTGACTATAGAAAACAACTGATTCCGTTATTTACTGCTACATTTACTTTAGATAAATAGTATACCAGGTTCTTCTATTTTAACGGCCAGGTCTCTCATGAATTCTTCTACAATTAGTTTTAAATCTTCTGTTATACATTATAGCTATGGCGGCCATGGCATTCAGCCATTGATTTGTTTTCATGGATATGGAGAAACTGAATACTCTTTTCATTTCCTGGAGAAACACCTGGCAACCACGTATACTATTATAGCTATTGATTTGCCCTATCATGGAAAAACCCAATGGAACGAAGGACTGAATTTTGAAAAATCAGATCTTGGTTTGGTTACTGAAACATTATTGGAAAAACAAGGGTTTGTCAATGTGCCTTTTGCCTTGCTGGCATACAGTATGGGAGGAAGATTGGCACTTACCTTATTGCAAGAAATTCCTCATCGCATCAACCGGGTTGTTTTACTGGCACCCGATGGGTTGAAAATCAATTTCTGGTATTGGCTATCTACCCAAACCCGGATAGGTAATCAACTGTTTGCCGCTACTATCCATAATCCAGCCTGGTTTTTATGGATCCTTAAATTATTACATGGATCGGGGCTGCTGAATCAAAGTGTATATAAGTTTGTGCGATATTTTTTACACGATAAGAAAATGCGCAAACAATTGTATCTGCGCTGGACCTGTTTTAGAAACTTAACCCCTGATTTAGTTAAATCAAAAAAAATAATAACTGAAAACAAGATTAGTGTACACTTGCTGTATGGCAAATACGACCGGATTATCCGTTCAGAAAGAGGAGAAAAATTCCGGAAGGGGATTGAAACGTACTGCAGTATTGAATTGCTAAACAGCGGACACCAGCTTTTACATGAAAAAAATGTCATTGCCATTTCGAATCATTTAACGGGGTAATTCTCTATCTTCATTAACAATGGATGTCTTCCTTTTCATATTCCTGGTATTACTGTTTACCTATGCCGTACTGATCGATTATTACCGGCGTGCCTGGAACCAAATACCGGATTTTGAATCGAATGATTCAATTCCTGCTACCATTATTTCAATAATAATTGCTGTCCGCAATGAAGAAAATAATATTGAAGCATTATTACTATCGCTCTCCCAGCAGTCTTATCCCAAAAATCTTTTCCAGGTAATAGTTGTTGATGATCATTCCGAAGATGAAACCTGGAATAAGCTTTCCCAATTTAACCCTGGCGGATTAAGTACCCTGTTTACCAGGCTATCGGATCATACAAACGAAGAACAAATAATACTATCCCATAAGAAAAAAGCAATTGAAACCGGAATCAAACTGGCCAAGGGAACCCTGATCGTTACTACGGATGCGGATTGTATATTTCCAACCGATTGGCTTCTTACTATCGCCCGGTTTTACGAAAAAACCAGTGCAAAATTTATTGCAGCCCCGGTAAAGATAACCGCTCCTTCTTCTTTACTGTCGGTATTTCAAACCCTCGACTTTCTTACCCTGCAAGGAATTACCGGGGCTTCTGTATTTAAACGCATTCATTCTATGTGTAATGGAGCCAACCTGGCATATGAAAAAGCTGCATTTGAAGAAGTGGACGGATTTAAGGGTATTGACGATATTCCTTCGGGAGATGATATGATGCTCATGCATAAAATTTACAAGAAATATCCGGAGAGGGTATCGTATCTCAAGAGTAGCGCTGCCATTATAAGTACTGCCGCTGTTTCATCTTGGAAACAGTTTTTTCATCAACGTATACGCTGGGCAAGCAAGTCGGTTAGTTATGATGATAAGAGAATAATGAGTGTATTATTGCTGGTTTACCTCGTAAATGTTTGTTTTCTGATTTTAGGTATTGCTGCTTTTTTTAGTACTACCTGGTTATTCTTTTTTATTTTATTACTGTTAGCCAAAATACTGATTGAATTTCCTTTTGTACATACGGTAGCTGCTTTCTTTCGCCAGCAATCTCTTTTAAAATACTTTCTTTTACTGCAGCCACTTCATATTGCATATACTCTTATTGCAGGTTGGCTTGGCAAGTTTGGCAGCTTTGAATGGAAGGGACGACGCATAAAAAATAAGGCTAATTTCAATTTATGAAAAAGGATCGGCCAGCACGAAATGCCTGGAGACGCCTGAAAAGAAATAAAGGAGCCGTGTTTGGAATAGCCATTATTTCAATATCGGTATTCGTAGCAGTATTTGCCTATTGGTTTGCTCCTGATCATTCTCCCTTTGCCAACCGCATGATTGTGGAAATTGGCGGCCAAAAACCAGGTTTCACCAAGCAGTTTCTGAAAGTTCCTGTATCACAAAATAATATCGCTGTTTCTATTTTCGGGCGTTTATTGACCGGGTTGCCCGACCGCTATCAATTCATACCGATTAATAGTTTTGAAAAGAAAAGAGACAGTTTCCTGGTGCAACAATATATTGATGAAGAAACTGCGGTATCTGCGTCTTATCCACTCTATAAAACTACCAATAGCACAATAATTGATTCTATACTTTTAGAAACAAAAACATTTTACCTGGGTACCGATAAATATGGTCGGGATATTTTAAGCCGCCTGTTAATCGGTATACGCGTAAGTTTAGGAGTAGGGTTAATTACCGTGCTAATTTCCCTGACTATTGGAGTATTGTTGGGAGCAATTGCCGGTTATTACCGGGGCCGGACCGATGATATTATCACCTGGTTCATCAATGTAATTTGGAGTATTCCCACTTTACTGTTGGTTTTTGCTATTACTCTCATGCTGGGCAAAGGCTTCTGGCAGGTATTCATTGCTATTGGTCTAACCATGTGGGTAAATGTGGCCCGGATTGTACGGGGACAAATTTTAAGTGTACGGGAACTGGAATATGTAGAAGCCGCCAAAGCACTTGGTTATTCTTCGATGCGCATTTTATTTGTACATGTGCTTCCTAATGTAATGGGTCCGGTATTGGTAGTAGCCGCTTCTAATTTTGCCTCCTCTATTATAATTGAAGCCGGTTTAAGTTTTTTAGGAATAGGCGTACAACCGCCTCAACCCAGTTGGGGATTAATGATAAAAGAAAATTTCAATTTTATAATTACACATAATCCCATGTTGGCACTGGCTCCGGGTTTTGCCATTATGCTATTGGTACTAGCCTTTAATTTACTCGGCAATGGTTTGCGGGATGCCTTATCGGTAAAGGCATAAAAAATCCGCAGGCACAAGGCACTGCGGACTCTTTTTCCTTCATGCACATGAAGTTATTTTTTAGAGAACCGGTAACTGCCGGTCCACTTATTGGTACCACATGTTTTAGATGTAACCGATATCTCTACTAAACACACAACCGTTGCAGGGGCCCCGGTTATGGTAAAATCATTATCTTTTATTGAACTACTTCTTTGCTCTGAAAAGAAGGGTGTAGAAGATCCATCTGGTCTTGCTTTTACTTCAATAGTTACTCCTGAACCCGGAATAGCAGAAGTAATAGATACTTTAAGCGGAAAAGAAGGACCGGGTGCCGGCGCCTCAGTAGTTCCATTGGCTGGCGTAGTGCTAACAGCCAGCGAAGTTTCGCTACTGCAATTATCCGATGATTTCTTTTTGCAGTAGGGCATTGCTACCAAAATCACGATAACCGCCAGCCATGGTAAGAATGTATTTTTCATAGTTTAATACTTCTGCTGTTTTTACAAAATGTAAAATAGTATTAAATTGGCGAATATCGAAACTTTGTGCCAGTCGAAATTTACGTCGTAAAAACCTGCACGTTCCTGTTAAAACTCTCCTCCAGTGAAATAAAGGTTTCCGTACGTTCGATCCCCTTTATTTTCTGCAGCTCATCATGCAAAACAAATCGCAACTGATTTATATCCTTACATACAATTTCAGCAAACATGCTGTAATTACCGGTAGTGTAATTCAGTCGTACAATTTGCGGAAGCTTAAAGAGTTCTTTAGCTACCTGGTCGTACATAGAGCTTTTCTCAAGATATATGCCAATAAATGCAATTACGTCGTACCCGAGCTGTTTAAGATCAACATTTAATTTAGTTCCTTTTACAATTCCTGCTTCCTGTAATTTCTTAATACGAACATGGATGGTTCCTCCGGATACAAACAGCTTTTTACCCAGATCTGCATAGGAAACCTCGGCGGTTTGCATCATCTCCTGGATGATCTGCAGATCAAGTTTATCCAGATTTAATTTACCTGCCATTTTATCTTTGTTTTTTAAAATGTTTTTATAATATATCGCAAATATTTGAACAATTTCTATATTTTCAAAATTTTTATTGAAAATTGGTTAACATATTTCGAAATTACTGTAATATTGCACTGTTGAAGTTCTTTTTCTATAGCAATACTGTGGAGTGATGGAATCTTGGCAGACATGCCCTCTCGTCTCGAGGGTGGGGATAACAGGACAAACGCAGCATAGAGCCGACGTAACAACGCCGACCAGGGTTGACCACTAATCTTTGTACTGTAGCTAACTGCCCCGTGGAGGTTCGAGTCCTCCCTCTACAGCAGATTTTTCTCATAATCTCTAACAAGCAAGCAAGTATTGAAGAGATTGTTAGCCCTTTCCGTTCCCGGAAGGGGTTTTCTATTTGAATAGTGAATATTAAAACAAAAATATTGAATGTAAAGGAGTAGCTATCCTCTCGCTCTCTTTAATTTATAAGTTCTAATACATAAAAATGTAAATGTGTAGGCTGTGATTGCTTCTGCTGATATCCAGGTAAGGGATTAAACAGGTGAAATATTTGCTTGAATCCTACTCTTTCCTTTCTGTTAACTATTCGCTACTCACTCTTCTTACCTTTGCGGCTCATGGGCCAAAAAAAACTTATCCGCTTCGCTGAAATAAAAACTTTTCCCAATGTTTTTCAATATCCAGCTGATATTAAAGGCAAATGGAAAGAAGTATTCAAGAATGATCATCCCATTACGCTCGAACTGGCCTGTGGAAAAGGAGAATATACCGTAGGAATGGGAAGACTATTTCCCCATCGCAATTTTATTGGAATAGACCTAAAGGGAAATCGTATTTGGGTTGGGG
>JANMBO010000013.1:0-284052 GCA_031360425.1 Chitinophagaceae bacterium
AGAACAGCAAACACATCCTTTGATTGTTTACTCGGTGCCATATTTCCGCTGTTGGCGGCATCAAAAACGCCGCTTAATTTGTCATTCAACCGGATGGGATAATTCAATACATCCTGCCCGCTTTTTGATTTTGTTTGGTAAAGTGTTTCTTCAATACCGGTAAGCCGGATATTGATAGAATCTGCCATATCTTTTACTTCTTTCGGGCAATCTTTTCCTTGTTTGGTAACAAAACCGGTAATCTGGCTGCGCAGGTCGCGGATATTTTTAATCCCTTTCTGCACTTCATTAAACTTGTCCATTACTTTTTGTAGAAAATCAAACTGCGCCTCGTAGTCCTGCTGCGAACATTTATAATTTGGATCCGCTACCACTGCAAAATTACTTTCAGCAGAATCATTCCCGACTTTCACTCTATAAGAATATTCACCTGGTGGAGCAGTAATGCCTCCCGGATTACCATTCCACAAAATCATGCCATCTACTGTTTCCGCCGGCGGGTATTGGAGGTTCCAGTTAAATTGGTTCATTCCTTTGGTAATTTCCAGCTTATTATCCTTTGAATCAGTAGAAAAAGTTTTAATCACCTTCTTATTCTTATCCATTATTATTATTGATGCCTTGGTAGAATCCGTTAGATCCGATGCATAATAATTAATCACTGTGCCATTAGGGGGATTAGCTCCGGCATTTACAGGAGTTCGCATAAACGCCGCAAAACGCGGGTCTATACCTGGTCTGCGCCACACCGGGTTTGTTGGAAACAAATATAATTTTTTACCGGTAACGGAGGTTTCGTTTTGCTGAACAACTGTAAGATCATCAAGGATCCAGAATGCACGACCCTGGGTAGCTACAATCAGATCATTATTCTTAATAGTTAAATCCGTTACAGGAACTACCGGTAAATTCAATTGAAATTTTCTCCAGTTGGCCCCATCATCATAACTGATATACATCCCATATTCTGTTCCGGCATATAGTAACCCCGGCCGTTTGCGATCAGCCCGCATAGTTCGGGTAAAATGCATTTTATCAATTCCATTCGTTATCAACTTCCAGGTAGTTCCGTAATTTTCTGTTTTGTAGATATAAGGAGTGAAGTCATCACTTTTATACCTGGTACCAATAATATAAGCGGCTCCTTTCTTAAACGGGTCCGCTTCAATACAATTCCACATCATCAATTTTGGACAATCCCCCGGCGTAGCATTCGTCCAATTTTTACCGGCATCTTTACTTACCGAAACAATTCCATCGTCACTGCCAGTCCATAACAAGTCTTTTTCCAATGTGCTTTCTGTTGCTGTGAAAATGGTACAATAATATTCTACCGATGTATTATCCTGCGTTATGGGTCCGCCACTGGATAGTTGTTTGCTTTTATCATTGGTTGTTAAATCGGGAGAAATTTGCTCCCAACTCGCCCCTTCGTTTTCCGTAACGAACAATGCATTGCCGGCGCAGTACAATCTTTTGGGATTATGGGGAGAAAAGAAAATAGGGAAATTCCATTGAAACCGAAATTTTTGAACATCGGCACCGGCACCCATGGGGTTATCGGGCCACACACTGATGGCACGGTTCTCTCCCGTTTTATGATCAAGACGCGAAAGATAACCTCCGTAATTACCTCCATATACGATGTCGGCATTCAATGGATCGGCCACCACGTAGCCGCTTTCAGCACCCGCCGTTACTTCCCAATCATCCGCTGTAATGGCGCTGCCATAGGTTCTGTGTTTGATGCGGATAGTTGAATTATCCTGTTGGGCACCCAGTATTCTGTAAGGAAAGGAATTATCAGTTGAAACTCGGTAGATCTGTGAGGTAGGTTGATTTTCGTAAGTGCTCCAGTTTTGTCCGGCATCAAAACTTACCTGCGCGCCGCCGTCATCTGCCACGATCATTCTTTTCGGATCTTCCGGGTCGATCCAAAGATCATGATGATCGCCATGTGGAGTGCGGAGGGATGAAAATGTTTTACCTGCATCGCGGCTTACCATAAAACCAACGTTTGGGCAATAAACCGTGTTTTCATTTTTCGGATCTATAAAAACCTTACTGTAATACCAGGCACGCTGACGGATATTGTTATCACTGCTCATTAATGTCCAGCTTTCGCCACCATCATTACTCATAAATAAACCGCCGTCCTTATTTTCAATAATCGCATAAATTTTATCTGTATTAGAGGGAGCAAAGGCAACCCCTACAATTCCCCATACCCCTTTCGGAAAACCTCTCTTAGAAGAAACATTTGTCCATGATTCGCCACCATCCACACTTTTCCATAATCCGCTGCCCACTCCGCCGCTTTCTAAACTGTAAGGGGTTCGAATCAATCGCCAGGTTCCGGCATAAAACACCGAAGGATTACCGGGTTCCATTACTAAATCGGAAGCGCCGGTTTGACTGTTAACGAACAGGGTCCGTTTCCATGTTTTACCGCCGTCGGTGGTTTTGTATACACCACGTTCTTCATTAGGACCGAACAGGTGCCCCATAACGGCGACCCATACAGTATTTGGATCCCGTGGATGGATAACGATCCGTATAATATGACGTCCGTCTTGTAAGCCTATATTCCTCCAGGATCTTCCTCCATCATCACTACGCCACATTCCGCCCAAACCCTCACTTACATTACCGCGCATGGTGTTCTCCCCTTCCCCCACATAAATTATATTTTCATCGGAAGGTGCCACGGCTACTGCACCGATGGTACTTCCAAAATATTTATCCGAAATATTTTTCCAATTACTACCCCCATCAGTTGTTTTCCATACTCCCCCACCGGTTGCTCCAAAGTAAAAAGTGTTTTTGTTCTTGTAACTGCCGGTAGCCGCGCCGCTACGCCCGCCGCGCCAGGGCCCAACCAGGCGATATTTTACTTTTGATAAAAGAAAGGAATCAGCATTGGAGGCTGTATTGGCTGCAGAAGCTGTGGACTTCTTTTTTTGAGCAAATACAAAAAGGCTTATTATGGCCAGTAGGCCAACCAGGAAAAATTTTCTCATAATTTAGTTATAATTAGACTTGGAATATACGAACAAAATGAAAATGGGAGGAAAAGAAAAAGGGCAAAGAACGGTATTTGAATTACCGGGTTCTTTGCCCAATTGGTATTGCAAAAAAAATGTATGGTTACCAGCCATTACACGCACTATGATTATTAGTCATAGGTCACCACTCAAACAATGCCTCCTATTGATCTTGTTCTGATTTATTTCCAATGAAATTTATCCAGCGTTATCTGGATCTTATGGTTATCCTCATCTCTATAAATATTATACCGGCTGGGATAATAGGTATTGGAAGGTGAAAATTTGGTTGCCTCCGGAATGGCTTTATGGACTTCCATTCCTCCTAATAAAAAGCTTCGGGTGATCATTGGTTCATAAAAAATAACTTTTGCATCATGAGATCCGTAAATAAATGTATGCGTGAAGGGAGCGAAAACCGGGGGTAATTCCGGGGAAGAAGGATCAAGCCAGTGAGTTCCCATTTGAGGAACAGAAGCGCCCCGGATCACATAAGAAGGAGGAAGATAGCCGGCCGGGGGGTCAATTGGATCAACCGGTCCGATGCCCATTTGCTCCTGCAAACTTATTTTGTAAAAATGCATATCAAAATGTGGCACATCATAAATACCGGGCGGTTCATGACCATTGGGTTCCCAGTTTAGTACGATGTGATCGAAAGGAGTAACCTGTTTAGCTTTATGATGAAGAGGCAGTATGAATGTATTAGCCGGAAAATTTTCCGGATCAGTTGGAAGGCCATATAATGAACTTCTTGTTATTTCAATACCTATTTCTACCGGTACATTTTTATGATTGATAATAATCCAGGATCTGGCTTTTCCATTTCCCATTTGAACCTGGGGTCCATAAAAGGTATTTTTTTTGTCGGAATGATGCCCTTCTGATAAATCGGTTAATTCATCTGAATTGATCACCTGGTCAGGTCCGTTTTTTTGACAGGCAGTCAGCAGAAGGGAAAATAAGATTAAGGCTGACAAGATCCGGCAGGTTGCTGAGTTTTTGAAAAAAAACATTTTTTCAAAAACCCTTTTTTGAATTCTCATAACGTAAATTTTTAATAGTTAAGAATGGTTCTCGATCTCTGTAAAGTTTAATGAATAAAGTAAGGAGATTCATCGATCAAATATTGACATAATGAGCAGGCGGTAGGAATCCTTGATTAAATCCCGATTTACAGAGGATAATAGGTTTTATTGTTTTGGAAAAATTGACCATCTTCTTCAGAAACTTTCAGGCCTTTTACCCCAGTCTTCCAGAATTTCGCTGTAAAAGCTGATTGTCGGGTAATATCCTGGTATCCCCGATCTGTTAGACACGTTCGAATTCTAATTATCTTCAAAACCTTGGAATTGGATTGCAATTCTCCTGCCCTATCGTTTCCCCTTGTTTTCGCTATTACGTCTATTTAATCGGGTTGAATTAAAAGAATGATGGCCTGGGACTACCGTAGTTTCAAAGTCCGAAAACATCATCCTAAAATTCTAACCGCAGTAGTCCTCTTCGAAATTTTCACATTTTATTGGTAACCTAAATCCTGCTTTATGAATCTAATAGTTAAAGAAGATTGTATATACAGGCAGGAGGTGGTAAATAAACGATTAAACCATTTGTTATGAAACAGACAGTACATATTGAGGCCGATTTCGATAAGCCGGAATTACTCAAATCGATGGTAGAAAAATTAGTAATGCGGCCTAACCATTCGGCCTATCATCCGGCAAAAGTTTCCAAAGGACACGAATCTCTTGACATTTCCTCTACCGAGGCGTATGTATGCGGCACCATTTCTATCGATGAAGAAGGGAATATTATTCGTTCCCCTTTCGACAGCAGTTTTTTGTTCACCTGTACTAAAGGAAGAAAGAATCTATTTGAAGTTACCTGGAGTTCCTCTCTGTCGTAATTGAAGCTCTCTTCCAATATTGTAAGGACATTTTTATTTAACTGCTAAATGACATACCAAATCCTGAACCTACATTTGAGGCAGGTAGGCAGTAACTGAAATGGCAAAGGGTTTCAAAAATATAAATTGAAACCCTTTGCCATTTTGCTTTTTAGCGATTTTTACCAACTAGTTTTCAGTAGTATACCTTTGTTTTTCCTACCTGATTTCTGAGGCTATCTCCCTGTCTTATTCTCCAGCACCGGTTTACCATCTTTCATTAACCCTTCTTTTACGAGTGCCTCCTTAACTTTATTGTAATATTTAGTGCTTAAGGTATTATTGGTTTGTTCCGCTTTGTTTAATTCCTCTTTTAGCATACTTACCCGTTGCAGTTGCAAATTGCCAGGGGCTGCTTCCTGCATACATATTGACGCGTAAATATCGGTAATCCGTTCACGGAGGCGTTCCTCGTCGGCAAACTGTGATTTTTGTTTGGTGGCCAGGCATTCTGATCGAAGAAGCTCTAATTGCGAATGGTATTCCTCCAATAACTTCTTTGTTTTCTTATTTTTTGCCTTTTCTATATTTTCTTTCAGCATCTTTTGCCGGGCATTTATCTCGTCTACCACTTTCGCTAATTCCTCATGCATGTGATAGAGTTCCATTCCGGTCTTATATTGAAGCTGGCGATCTTCCATAGTGAAATCCTTATTTGCATCGTTATGCACTACTTGCAGGGAAGAAGGATATTCCTTGTCCTCGATTTTAAGTTTTATGGTATAATCACCTGGCAAAACCATCGGCGCAATAAACCCGCCGAAATCCATTTTACTTCCACCTGTAGCTGTTTTGGGAGGTTTTACCCGCAAGTTCCAATACACTTTATTTATACCCTTACGGTTGCTGCCAGGAATCGATTGCACCAGCTTGCCGGCCGCATCGTACACTTCTACCACCAGTTTGCCTGTACTTATTCTATCTTTTAAATAGTACTGAATAGGAGGTATAGAAGGTGGATTACCTGCCTGCCAGCCACCATCACCTCCCAACGAACCGCCACCAAAGTTTCCGCTGGTAAGTTTCACCGGTTCATTATTAAATATATGAACTTCTTTATTGGCAATATCTGGTCCTAGCTTACGCATGGGTGATATATCATCTACCACAATAATACCACGGCCATGGGTAGCCAGTACCAGGTCATTTGTTTTAGGATGAATTTTTATATCCCTTACTAAACTATATTCCGGAATTTTATTTTTCATCCGGAACCAATTCGTACCTCCATCCACCGAAGCAAATAATCCCATTTCCGTTCCAATGAACAGCAAATTCTTATTTACCAGGTCTTCTTTCACTTTATGAGCAAAACCGGTAAACTCGCTGCTGGAAAATAAGGTCCAAGTTTTTCCCATATCTGCCGATTTGGCTACATAGGTTTTATGATCTCCATACATGTGGTTTTCAAAAGAAACATATAGGGTATTCTTATCAAAGCGTGAAGGTTCTATGCTGCTAACCCAGGTTTGCGGAGGGATGCCCGCCGCCGGGTAATTTTTTGAAACATTGGTCCAGCTTGTTCCAGCATCCGTAGTATATTGAAGATTGCCATCATCGGTTCCCACCCAAATTATGTTTTCATCCAACGGAGATTCAGCAATGGTAAAAATGGTGCAATGATTTTCCGCCGAAGTATTATCGGCACTTAACCCACCACTATTTTCCTGTTCCTGTTTCTTCTTATCATTGGTGGTTAAATCGGGAGAAATTCTTTTCCAGTCTTTCCCCTGGTTGGTCGATTTATATAAATACTGCGCCGCCATATATAAATTCTTCTTTCCGGCAACTCCGGTTACAATAGGAGTGTTCCAGTTCCAGCGTAACTTTTCTTCTCCGGCCACCTGCTGTGGTTTTATTCCCACCGCTTTGGTCGTTTTGATATTGATGCGGTTCGCATTCCCGCCTTGTGATTCGGCATAAACAATATCCGGATCGGTATTGTCAGGCTGCACCCAAAATCCATCACCTCCATTTATTGCTAACCAATGAGAGTTATTTACCCCGCCGGGTGCGGCCGAAGGAGCTATCCAGCTATAATTATCCTGCAAACCTCCCATAATATTGTACGGTTCTTTATTATCCATGGATACGTGATAAAACTGGCCCACAGGCAAATTCTGGACGAATAACCAGGTAGCCCCTTTATCTAAACTGAAATACAGGCCACCATCGGTTCCAAGGTAAAGTTGATTGGTGTTATTGGGATTGATCCATAAGGCATGATGATCGGCATGTACCGACACGCCGTCTGAACTTGCTTCGGCAAAAGAATATCCTCCATCTACCGAATAGGAAAATTTAAACGCCGGTCTGTATACGCGCTTCGGATCTTTCGGATCAATAACAATCGTGCTGAAATAAAATGGACGGGCCACCACATTCGCTACAGCGCTTTGTTTCTTCCAGCTATCGCCTCCATCGGCTGAAATATATAAACCCGTTTCATTTGACTCAACAATCGCCACTATATTATTGGGGGCACTCGGTGCGAGGGCAAAGGCAATTCTTCCAAAAGGTTTAGGGGGTAATCCATTCGACAGTTCTTTCCATGTTTTACCTCCATCCAAACTTTTATACATTCCACTGCCTACCCCACCGGAATTAAATAAATAAGGCAGCCGTCGAAATTCCCAGGTGGATGCATAAATAACATCAGGATTCAGTGGATCAATAGCCACTTCGGCACAACCCGTTTTTTCATTAACGTATAATATTTTCTCCCAGGTTTTACCCGCATCGGTACTTTTATATAACCCCCTATGCTTACTATCGCTCCACAAAGGTCCGGGAGCGGCTACATACACAATAGCCGAATTTTTTGGATTTATAACTATGCGAGCAATATGTTCAGTACTGTCTAAACCAATTTTCGTCCAGTTGTCTCCCCCATCGGTTGACTTATACAAACCATTACCAATAGAAACTGAGTTACGCATATTGCTTTCGCCCGTTCCTGCATATACAGTTTTGTTGTTTTTCTGATCAATACCAATAGCACCGATAGACTGGCAATATTTATCAAAAATAGATTTGAAAGAAGCGCCAGCGTTAGTACTTTTCCAAATTCCTCCTCCCGCCGTTCCCACGTAAATAGTTTTACCATCTTCAGTAACCCCTTCAATAGCGGTAATGCGGCCGCTCATTGTTCCAGGCCCCAGGTGGCGGGCTTCCATCATACCAAACGTAGCAGAATTAATAGTGGTTTGTGCTGGCAGATTGATAGTTAACAAGAGGGTGAAGACAAACAAAAATATCAGTCTCATAATCAAAAAAATTAGTTGTGTAAAAAATAAAAACCCGGCGTGTAATCATACCGGGTTTTACTTAAAAAGATTCAGGATTAATTCACTTTAAAGAGCTTTTCATCCACCGGCTTATTCACTTCAATTTTGGTTACTGTCATATCTCCCTGTCCAAAAGCGCCACCGATGGTGTGTGGAAATACATACCCCTCTTCTGTCTTTTTAAAATCACCGAAATTCAAGGTTACTTCCATCTCTTGCCCGTTTACATTGGCTTTAGCGATGCGACGAACGATATAATAGTTTTTAGAATCTATGAACAGGGTGCGAATTTTTCCTTCTTTGGTGGTAAGCTTTATTTTATAACATTCTGTACCGTCCACATCTTCTTTTCCAATTAATTCAACCGTATGGCCCTTTTCCTTGTAGTTCAACAAAGAACCCTGAAGATCCAGTTGATCAATGCCTTCCTTTACCTGGTCTTCCGGCATGGCTTCCGGTGCCGATTGTCCCATGAAAGGTAAAAAGCTCCAGCCTGCTGTGGGGGTGGTAATAACGTACCCTTCCATTCCCATAGCGGAGATGTCTACACGTTGCCCTATGTTATGTGCGCTTGTTTGAACAACGGGTATTTCCATGCCCTGCACACTTAAATTGGTTTCCATCCGGAGACTTTTCAATGAAGTCAGTTTATCTTTTCCACCCAAAGCTTCAATATGCTTGTCAATTACTTCGTCGGCAGTTTGAGCATTAACAGTAAAAGCAAACAAAGAGGCAATGGAAAATAATAGAATGCGCAAATGTTTCATTTTGGAGAATTTTATTGTTTGAAAGAAATTTGATGATTTAGGATCCTGTATGTTGGATGTGAGATAGACTCCAACTATTAAACCGTTACAATTATTTTGGGATTTCACATCCCCTATCCCGTATCTTGTATCTGGTTTTTGATTTACCATCTCCCTCACAATACATTTCTATTCCGGCTTAAACAGCTTCGCATCCACCGCTTTATTTATTTCAATTTTTTCAATGGTGGTACTCATATCTCTTCCTCCCATTCCTGCCCGCGAGATAGTCATTGGAAACAGGTAACCATCCGCTGTTTTCTTAAAATCGGAATAATTTGTAATGACCTCTACATCTCCCCCGCCGCCCTGGCGGCCACCACCTCCTCCAAACATTCCGCCGGTTTGTTTGGCAGAGGTACGTATTATATACCAATTTTTATTTTCTATGAAATAATTAATGATCCGTCCTGACTTTAACGTCAGTTTAATATGATAACACTCCATTCCATCAATTGTTTCCTTTCCTATTAACTCCGCTTTATGTCCTTTACCCGCGTAATCCAATAGTGAACCCTGGCAATCCATTTCGTGCTGTTGCGCAGCAACCGCCTCTGCCGGAAAAGGTTCAAAGGCGCCGCCATTGCGGGGGTTAGAAAACCAGCCTTCCTTATCCGTAACGATCATGGTAAAGGAACCCATTCCAAAATCAATATCCTGGCGGTACAATTTATTTTGAACCCTATAAGTTTTTGAAGTTATTTCTGCACCATTGGGACTGACAGCGATTCCTTCCATATAAATCGATATAATGGACTTTATTTTATCGGTTCCTCCCATTGCTTGTACATACTTTCCAATAACGTCATCAGCTGTTTGGCTCATTGCTGTAAAAATCCCTGAAGCAAGAAAAACAGAAACTAAAATCTTTTTCATCCTTTTTTATTAATTGGCCTCCAAATTTAGGACGGAGAACCCATCCCTTACTTACTTTTACTTATAATTATTTGTTTGCCCTAATCGATATTAAACTCATTGGTCGCATGAATGTTCATCATATTACTGGTAATATAGTCGATATTTTGAAGCAAAAAGCCTACCCTGCTGTCATTGAAATTGTTAATGGCAAGATAAATACTATAAAGCCAGCTTCAGATACCGGTAATATAAATCCCCAGTTGCCTTATATCCTGCCCGGTTTTATAGATGCGCACGTACATATTGAAAGTTCGATGCTGATTCCCGCTGAATTTGCCCGGCTGGCTGTGGTGCACGGAACGGTAGCCACCGTGAGTGATCCCCATGAAATCGCTAATGTATGTGGAATGGAAGGGGTAGAATTTATGCTTGAAAATGGAAAAACAGTTCCTTTTAAATTCAATTTTGGAGCTCCCAGTTGCGTTCCGGCCACTGTTTTTGAAACAGCCGGAGCGGAATTAAATGCAAATGATGTGGAGCAACTATTGATGAGAGATGATATTCTTTATCTCAGTGAGATGATGAATTTTCCTGGCGTACTCCAAAAAGATGAACAAGTAATGCAAAAAATTGCGGCTGCTCATCGCTTAGGTAAACCCGTTGACGGGCACGCACCCGGTTTGCGGGGCGAACAGGCCCGGCAATATATCGATGCCGGCATATCAACCGATCACGAATGCTTTACCCGGGAAGAGGCACTTGATAAATTGCAAGGTGGAATGAAAATTATTATCCGGGAAGGAAGCGCCGCCAAAAATTTTGAAGCACTGATTGAATTGCTCAACGACTACCCGGAGGCAATAATGTTTTGCAGCGATGACAAACATCCCGACAGTCTCGTAAGCGGGCATATCAATCAACTTTGTGCCCGAGCTGTTGCCAAAGGCATTTCAGTGTTTAATGTATTGAAAGCGGCATGTATTAACCCGGTGAAACATTATGATTTACCCGTTGGTCAATTGCGGGAAGGGGATGCCGCCGATTTAATAATAGTGAAAGATTTAAAAAAATTTGAAGTAACACAAACCTATATCAATGGATTGTTGGTGGCCGAAAACGGAAAGTCTTTATTGAAAAGCAAGGAGCCGGTGGATGGGAACCCGACTGACCGGCCGGTAGCCAGGGATCCGAAAACCGTCAATAATTTTTCATGTGATAAAAAGAAGCCAGCTGATTTTGCTTATCATGCTGAGCATTGGAAGACCCAAAACAAAAGCTTGATTACCCAATCACTTCCGGTATCTATAGAAACTCCTTTGAGCATCCCGGTAATTGAAGCCCTTGACGGGCAATTGATCACCAATAGAATTGAAACTGAAATAGTAGACGAGGAAATAATTCTTAGCGCCAACACTTCAAAGGATATTTTAAAAATAGTTGTCGTGAACCGGTATAGCAACGCCCCGGTAGCAAAGGCTTTTATAAAAAATTTCGGATTGAAAACTGGAGCAATTGCTTCCTCGGTGGCGCACGATAGTCATAATATAGTTGCCGTGGGGGTAGATGATGAAAGCATTTGTAATGCAGTGAACCTGGTAATTCACGAAAAAGGAGGAATAAGTTGTGTAAGTGCGGAAGCCGAACTGGTGCTTGCCTTACCTGTTGCGGGGCTGATGAGTAATGAAAATGGCTATGAAGTGGCGCAGGCCTATACAGCCATGGACGCCATGGCAAAATCCCTTGGATCTACTTTATCAGCGCCGTTTATGACTCTTTCCTTTATGTCCCTGTTGGTAATTCCCCATCTTAAACTAAGCGACAAAGGCTTATTCGATGCAGATGCATTTAAAATTATTCTTGTAGGCTGAATTATGCGGGAGTGGAAGTGTTATATTTGCAAAACCACTTAGAAATGCTGCATTTATACGCTTGAAAACTATATGGCAAATTCTACTAACCACTTTGAAAAAGCAGCTGAATCATTGTTCAATGTAATTAATGCTGCCCACCCGTTGAGCAACGAGGCCATTGCTTATATAAAAGAAAAAATTCAGTTACTACAGATTTCCAAAGGATCATTGCTGGTAACTGCCGGGCAGCATTGCGACTGCGTTTACTTTGTAGGCAAAGGAGTGTTACGGGGTTATGTAAAGCAGGATAATAAAGACATCACCACCTGGATAACGGCGGAGAACGAACTGGTAACCTCTATTTCCAGTTATTACCAGCAAATACCAAGCATCGAAAATATTGAAGCGCTGGAAGATTGCATTCTTGTTTTGATCCATCGAAGTGATATGCAATTTATGTATGACCATTTTCCAGAAGTAAATATTATGGTGCGAATATTACTGGAGAAATATTACCAGGATGCCGAAGAGAGAGCTTATATATGCCGTCTCACGGATGCAACGGCTAAATACCATCGCTTTATTAATACAAAGAGTCATTTACTGAATCGCATTCCATTAAAATTTGTGGCCTCCTATCTTGGTATGACCCTCGAAACCCTGAGCCGCATCCGCGGCAGGCTTTCTAATGTGCGAGTCTAAATATCAATACCTACTTTTCACCGGGTTTTTTACTGGTTTTACCGACATTCTGCAATTTGTTGCCCAATAGCCTTTGGCGCTGCCCGCCGGGAGGTATAGATTTGAATAAAATTGATCGACATGAGAGATTCAAAATATTATCAAAGAAGAATGGCCCACAAAATGGACGGGCAGGGTCGGATATGGGGAGGTGTTTTTATCCTGCTGATAGGAGTAGCGGCCCTCGCCAAGAGTTTTATTTTCGGACTGGACTGGTTGTTTTCTTGGCAAATGCTCTTGATCGCCCTGGGTTGTTTTATAGGATTACGCAGCAAGTTCCGGGGAGGCGCCTGGCTTGCTCTGATAATAATCGGCAGTTACTTTCTCTTTGAGAATTACTTCACAATAGACCATTCGCTTCGCAAAATGTTCTGGCCCCTGGCGCTGATTGTATTGGGGGCCTATCTCATAATCCAGCCACATAGAAAAAAAATTTCCTTGGGCGAGGAGAATGCAGAGGCTCCCCCGGTTACTCGGGAACAGGCCGCCCCTGGTTTTACCAGTTCTGGTAATACCGATACTCCCTATACGAATACATCGGCAGAAAATTCATTACCTGGAGAAGAAGTATTGGATGTAACAGCCGTGTTTGCCGGGGTGAAAAAAAATATCTATTCCAAGAATTTTAAAGGAGGCGAAATTGTAAGTGTTTTTGGCGGGGCCGAAGTAAACCTTACCCAGGCCAGTTTTCAACAGCCGCAGGTAGAAATTGAATCGGTACAAATTTTCGGAGGGGCAAAATTAATTGTTCCGGCTGATTGGGTCATTCATAATGAAGCGGTAGCCATATTTGGAGGAATTGAAGATAAAAGACCCCAACCGGTAGCCATTCCCGTCCCCGCAAAAATTCTGGTGCTGAAAGGATTTGTAATGTTCGGAGGCATCGAAATCAAAAGTTATTAAGCGAATCTTATTCCCTTAAAATATTAAATCAACTGCTATGAGCTGGTATCTTGCTAAAATAGTGTACCGAATACTTTGCGGAGATGGAAATCATACCGCGCAATTTGATGAACAACTCCGGCTGATAGCTGCTTCCAACGAAGTGGAGGCATTTGCTAAAGCGCAGCAGATCGGTCGCAAAGAAGAAGATTGTTTTTTGAATATAAAACAAAAATCGGTTTATTGGCAGTTTATAAATGTATCCGAATTATACCGGTTATCGGAGCTGATAGACGGAGCAGAGTTATATTCTTCTATCCGAGAAAACGACTACCCCGATCATTATATAGATATCATTCATCAAAAAGCGGCCCATATTCAGCACAAAACAACACACCAATTGTTACAACTCGTATAATAATTACCTGTGCCGGCAACTCCTCTTACAAAAGCTAAAAGTCGTCTGATCTTCTCTGGTATATGGCTGATCTGGTCAGTTATGTATTTCAAAATGATTTATGATTTTCAAATTGAATGGACGTATGCGCTGGTGGATACGCTGGTAACAAATGGACTATTAGCCCTTAGCTGTTTGCTGGTGATGATCAATTTACGTTTTTACAATCCGCGAAAGGGCAAGTATCTTCATTTGCTCGTATTGTGCGTTGCTGTAAGCGGTTTATGGAACGTGCTCGTGCGGTTTGGGCTAGGGCTGCTATTACAAAACAATTCGTCTTACATCCTATTCCTCGATGAATCAATTCCCGTTCGGTTCGATATCGGCATTTTAATCATTGGTTGCGCTGCACTTATCAGTACACTTTTATATACCCAGGAGGAGCAAAAAGAAAATGAGCAACGCAAGATTAACGCGGATAAATTAGCCAAAGAAGCAGAGCTTTTCAAGCTCCGGCAGCAATTACAGCCACATTTCCTTTTCAACAGTTTAAATTCAATAAGTGCTCTCGCGACCAGTCATCCACAACAGGCGCGCAAAATGATCCAGCAGCTTTCTGATTTTTTACGCGGCACATTAAAAAAAGAGGAGCATGAGCAGATAGCCTGGAAAGAAGAATTGCAATACCTGAACCTTTACCTGGAAATAGAAAAAGTTCGTTTCGGTCATCGCCTCTCCACCGAAATTTTCTGTACCTCTGAAACGGAAACTACCCTTTTACCATCGCTCCTCCTGCAGCCATTGGTAGAGAATGCAATTAAGTTTGGATTATACGATACCATTGATCAGGTTACTATTTCCATATCTGCAAAAGTTGAAAACAATTATTTAGTAGTTACGGTACAAAATCCATATGATGAAGAAACTTCCCGTCCCGGACAAGGAACTGGTTTTGGCCTGAGTTCCGTTCAACGGCGTTTATATCTACTATATGGCCGAAACGATCTGTTACAAACCACTAATAAAAATGGTATCTACACCACCACCATAAAAATTCCCCAATCATGATAAAAGCATTGATTATAGATGATGAGCCCCTGGCCAGGATGATAGTGAAGGAATATCTGCAGCAACATAAAGGCATTGAATTGATGCAGGAATGCAACGATGGGTTTGAAGGCGTGAAAGCCATTCAACAGTATCAGCCCGATCTTATTTTCCTGGATATACAAATGCCCAAGATTAATGGGTTTGAAATGCTGGAACTGATCGATCAAGCACCGGATGTAATTTTCACTACTGCCTTTGATGAATATGCCATAAAAGCATTTGAAAGTCATGCGGTGGATTATTTACTAAAACCTTTCAGCCAGGACCGATTTGACAAGGCAATTCAAAAATGGATGGAACAACGCA
Organism: Chitinophagaceae bacterium; assembly: GCA_031360425.1. Lineage (GTDB taxonomy): Bacteria > Bacteroidota > Bacteroidia > Chitinophagales > Chitinophagaceae > Endoryza. Next base: position 15,227 of record JANMBO010000013.1, read on the forward strand.
AAACAAGTATTCACTCAAAACCAAGTGAGCCCTTGCTGGAAGCCGCTTCGCAAACGCCTCCGCAAAACCAGCGTATAGTAGTTAAAACAGGAAGTAAAATAAAAATAATACCCGTGGAAGATGTTTTTTTCCTTGAAGCGGCCGATGATTACGTAAAAATTCATACCAGGGAAGGCGCATTTTTAAAGAATAAAACCATGAATCATTTTGAACAGTCGCTAGATAAAAATCTTTTTGTCAGAACCCACCGCTCTTGCATTGTAAACGTTCAGCAGATTACGCGTATTGATCCATACGAAAAAGATAATCATATTGCCATATTAAAAAGTGGAGGCCGGGTAAGTGTAAGTAAAGCGGGGTACGCAAAATTGAAGCAGGTGCTGGGGATTTAATTAGGCGGGCATTGCTCACCGTAACGTTGCGAAGGTAAGATAATGGATGAGGGATCCCAGGTTCAATATCCTCGGCTGCTGTCTTCACCAGCCGAAATATATTTATTTCTATATAAGGCAAATGGAATCTTTGCTGGAAAATAAATGATTGTGATGTTCGGGCAGCCTTTTAACCATTCTCATTTCATCGTTTCTGCCATATACTTGTTGTAAAGAGCGCCGTCACTATATTAGTATAAATACTTTTTATTACAGTTTCGTGATTTTCCTTAAATTGACTTAAATTCATTTTATGCTCCAGCCCTGTCGTTTCTTACTAGCAACCTTTTTTATTCCCGTTTTATTGCTAGGTCAAAAACCAACTGCCGTTCCTGCCAATAAACAAACCGTTCTTAATTCGGTTACTAAACATCAGGACGAATTGATCAAACTGAGCGACCAGGTATGGGAATACGCTGAGATTGCTATGAAAGAAACAAAATCGGCGAAAGTATTATCTGGTTATGCAGAAGCACAGGGGTTCAGGGTTCAACGAAACATAGCTGATATTCCAACGGCTTTCATTGCTGAATATGGGAGTGGAAAACCAATCATTGGAATTTTGGGTGAATTTGATGCGCTTCCTGGTTTGTCTCAGAAAGCACAAACAAAAAGAGAAGCGTTGCAGCAAGGAGCCGCCGGACATGGTTGCGGACACAATATGTTTGGTGCCGCCAGTTTAGGGGCAGCGGTTGCCATCAAGGAATTAATTGCCGCCGGAAAACTAAAAGGAACTGTTCGTTTTTATGGAACGCCTGCAGAAGAAGATTTAGCCGGTAAAGTGTATATGGCAAAGGCTGGTGTGTTTAATGACCTGGATGTTTGTTTAGACTGGCATCCTCATTATGAAAATCTGGCGAATATGCAAAGTTCGCAGGCAGTAGTGGATTATACTATTTCTTTCAAAGGAAAAAGTGCTCATGCCGCTTCTGATCCATGGAATGGCAAAAGCGCTTTGGACGCCGCCGAGTTATTCAATATCGGTATCAATTTTCTCCGCGAACATGTAAAACCAAGTGTTCGGATGCATTATGTGTACAAGAAAGCGGGCAATGTGCCAAATGTGATTCCAGAAGAGGCCAGCGTATGGATATGGGTACGTGATTCTAAACGTAGTGGGGTAACAATAGTAGAAGAAAGAATGAAGGAAATTGCAAGGGGAGCGGCTTTGATGGCAGGTGTTCAGGTAGACATGAAACTGAACAATGGTTTATATGAATTACTGATTAATGAAGCCGGCGCTAAAGTATTACATGCGAATATGCAATTGGTAGGACCGATCCAATATACGAAAGAAGAAACCGATTTTGCAAATAGTATCATGAAAGAATACGGCAACGATCAATTGGGAATTGATGGAAGTATTAAACCGCTTGAAGTAACTAAACCTGATCCGGATGGAGGTTCTACTGATGTGGGAGATGTTAGTTATATCGTTCCGGAGATCTCACTCAATGCAACAACCGCACCGTATAAATCGCCCTGGCATTCCTGGGTAGTGGTAGCCTGCGGAGGAATGAGCATCGGTCATAAAGGGATGCTGTTTGCTGCAAAAAGTATGGCAACCACCATGGTCGATCTCTTTGAAAATGAGAAATTACGGGTTGATATCCGCAAAGAATTTGAGCAACGTAAAGGAAAAGAAGTATGGAAAGCGCTGATACCGGATGGGCCACCGCCGGTACCCCGGTAAATGAAAAAAATAAAATGTAGAATCTAAAACGTAAAAGGGTCCTTAAGGCAAGAACACACGTGTGTTTGTTAAACACTAAAGTCTTAACCAAATTAGTTGTGGAATATCAATGCTCGATATCTGCAATTAAATCATTTTATATTTTTCATTTTATATTCCCCACTTATATTCCCTAAGCTTCCTGCCCTATCCAAACGGCTCCGCCAATACTATTACGTAATGCGCCTGTAACCGATGCCAGCACATTATTTTCCTCACGCCAGCGCAATACGCCAATCAGCGCCATTACGATCGCTTCTTTATAATCGATTAATTCTTGATCCGGCACCACTGCCTCAATTCCTTGTTGGCCTATTAATGCTTTTATTCGGTCAATTAAGAAAGCGTTATGCGCCCCGCCACCTGTGACGAGGAGTTTGCAGTTTTTAGTTTGTGGATTTTGTTTGTTGACTACCTGCTGAATTGAATTCTCAATTTGAATACCAATATGCTCAACGTAGGTTCGCAAGGCATCCTGTACCCAGGATACTGAATCCCTCTTCTGGTATCCCTCCTCCTTTATTAACTTCCACACTATTTCCGTTCCAAAATCATTCGAAAGCGATTTAGGATAAGGTTGTTTATAATAATCCAGGGCATTCAATTTATTTAAAAGTTCTTCCTGCACCGTTCCGATGGCAGCTAATGCTCCTTTTTCGTCATAGCTTTTCCCTACTTCGTTAGCCAATAAATTCAAAACCCGGTTAGCTGGGCAAATATCAAAGGCTATATTGGTTGAGTCAATATTCAATGATATGTTAGCGATACCTCCAATATTCAACAGCAGACTGTATTCAGGCCATAATAACTTTTCACCTATTGAAATAATCGGCGCTCCTTGTCCTCCCAGCGCAATATCCATTGAACGCAAATCGCTCACCACATTGATGCCCGTTAAAGCAGCAATCGCCGCTCCATCTCCAATCTGTGCGGTCATTCTTTGCGATGGTATATGAAAGGTGGTATGCCCATGAGAGGAAATCAACTGTACCTGGTACTGTACCATGTTTTCCTGAATAAAATGATTGACCTGTTCCCCGATATAATTTCCATAGGCAGTATTCAGTAACTGGTAATCACGAGCAGGTAAGGTGGTAGCAGTTTGTAATTTTGCAAGCCATTCTTTGGTATAAGGATAACAAGCCGTCGCTTTTACCGAATAACTCCATTTGCCAGATACTTTCTGGAATTCAACAAATGCCATATCAAGACCATCCAGCGAACTACCACTCATTATTCCCAAAGCCCGGTAAACCATATTATTTATATTTCAGATTATAGATTTCTGATTATAGATTTGCCTATCAAAGGTCTTGTTTGCTTACCAAAAACCAAAACAGTTACTATGGTAATTAATTTGAGTGAAGAATATTCGTTGCTCAGCGATTGGGTAGCCGAAATGCGGGATACTCAAATGCAAGGCGACCGGATGCGGTTTCGCCGCAACCTGGAGCGAATTGGAGAAGTGGCAGCTTATGAAATAAGTAAACAATTGGCTACCGAAACCCGCGAAATTCAAACACCACTGGGTATATCTCAAACCAGTGTTTTGAAACAACAACCAGTATTAGCCACCATCTTACGGGCTGGTTTACCTTTGCACCAGGGATTATTAAACTATTTTGATAAAGCGGATAATGCCTTTATAACTGCCTACCGAAAACATAATCGCGATGGCACTTTTGAAATAAGCCTGGATTATGTTTCCTGCCCCGATTTGGAGGACCGCATTGTAATTGTTTCTGATCCTATGTTAGCCACCGGTTCGTCCCTGGTAAAAACAATTCATTACCTGCGGGAAGAAGGAAAACCTGCCCATATTCATGTGGTAACGGCCATTGCCTGCACAGTAGGAATTGAATATGTTCAACGAGAAGAACCCCACGCAACTATTTGGTGCGGAGCAATTGATGATGAACTTACGGCAAAAGGATATATTGTTCCCGGATTGGGAGATGCAGGCGACCTGGCTTATGGTACCAAGCTCCAAATGTAGAAACCACTCCATTGTTTTACTCGTATTACCAGGAAAGCAGAATATTTAATTACTGCGGTTCAGCATTTTTTGTATTTTGCTTGTCATTAAGAGTACCAACTAAAGTGGATGAGGAAATTTAGCATTATTATATTGGCCAGCCTGATGCTTTTCACTGCCGAAGCCCAGGACCCGAATTTCTCCCAGTTTTTCGTTTCGCCGCTTACCCTAAACCCAGCGCTTACCGGAAAATTCAATGGAGATTTTCGAATTGCCGGTAATTACCGCGATCAATGGCCCTCTATCAGCAAAGCATTTATAACCTCCACCGCCTCATTGGATATGCCCATTTTACGTGGCCGCATCTCTGAACTCGATACATGGGGGGTGGGAATATTGGCAATGACAGATAAAACAGCTAATGGCATTTTATCTACCAACATGCTTTCAATAACCACTGCTTATCATAAGGGTCTTGATGAAGACGGGTTACACCAGGTTGGGATAGGATTCCAGGCAACGTATAATACGAAACGGCTGGATGGAACCAAACTGAATTTTGAAGATGAACTCGACCAGTTTGGCGGATGGAGCATCCCCAGTGGTGAAGTGATCAACAATCAAATGCTTAATCTGTCATATTTCGATGTAAGCGCAGGTTTCTTATACAACGGATCTACAGATGGTTTTAATAATTTTTATTTAGGCGCATCTGCCTATCACCTTAATAAACCGCGCGAATCTTTTACGGGCGATGTATTTTATACACTCAACCAACGGTACACAGTACATGCAGGGGGAGCCATTCCGCTGGGCGATGCAACCCGCACTATCTTTCTTAGTTCATTATTTAGTCACCAGGCAGGAGCAAATAATATTGTAATTGGAGGGGCCGTTGGTTTTGCGCTAAATGATGAACCGGATAATCCATCCAATTTTTATGCGGGTATGTGGACCCGGTTTAATAATGTAAACGATGCAATCATTCCCTATGTTGGGTTGGAGTTTAATGGTTTCCGCCTCGGCGCCTCGTATGATGTTAATATCTCCAGTCTTAAAACTGCTTCTCAAAGTCGTGGTGGTTTGGAAGTTTCTCTCATTTTTATCAAACGCCCCCCGGGATATAAGGGAATAGCTTGCCCCAGGTTTTAACCTATTCAACTTATCATACTTCTCTTGGAAGAGCAATGCTCCATTACAAATCAGGGAAACTCTTTTACCAATTCAATTTTTTCCTTTCAGTTAGTCATTTTGAATATCCGGATATAGTATAGATTTTACCAGTAGCCGGACTTTGGCATTTAGTTTAACAGGTTATCCATGATTTGGCGTTTCGATGAGAAAAAAAATATTTATCTCATCAATGAGCGGAATATAGCTATGTTGTAAGTTTTGACCATCCGCCATTTCATGAATGACAAATTTGATTGGAGAGGAGAAAAGTCCTCCTTCGGGGGATTTAGGGGGCTTCAAAAAAAACTCCGGCCATTTGACCAGAGTTCTATTCACCAAACTAACGAGAAAAGAGAAAATATTCAATACCCGGGGTTTTGTATTAATATTCCTGAAGTGGCATCTACTTCAATTTGTGGAATAGGGAACACTAAAATATTATCGATCCAGGTATAATTAGAAAATGATTGTTTAAGTCTTTTTATCTCATGAATTTTGAATCCTTCAAATGCTAATTCAAATCCCCGCTCTGCTAAAACCTGGTTAAGAGTAGGATTGGCAATAACCGGCAAATTTGTTCTGATGGGATTTCTGATTTCAGCTAGGTCATTTTCAGGAGTATCACCTACAACAGTACCTAAACGAATATTGGACTCTGCTCTGATCAGGTACATTTCTGCAATTCGAACTACCGGAAGATTCTGGCTGAATGATTTCCATTTTCCACAATACCAGTTACCCGGACGGGCCCCGGTACCAATATAAAACCATTCAATACGACGCAGATCATTTGCATTGTATGAGTTAACAAAAGAACTGGAAATACGCACATCACCCCTACCTATGCCGGGCAAACTCGCAAAAAAAGTGGCCATCCCGTCATTGGAGGTGCCGGCATTGTTTTGATCATTTTGTTGAATTTCAAAAATAGATTCGTCTGTATTTTTATTATCAAACACAGCGCGTACCGAGGCGTTCATTTTGTATTTATCACTTTTTATAACCTGGTCGGCGGCATCCCGTGCCTTTAAATAATTACCTTGTTGCAGGTACACTTTAGCCAAAAATGCAAGCGAGGTAAATTTATCCGCCCTTGTTCCATTGTCATCAGGAAGTTTAGCAGCAGCGGCAGTGAGATCGGAAATCACCTGTGCATACACTTCAGATACTTTATTACGGGGTAATTTCTCCGCTGCATCGGCTTCCGTTTTGGAAACCTTTGTTTTTATCACAACACCTGGTTGATCGTTATTAACTGTAGCTCCCCAGGGTAATCCAAAATACCGCACCAGTTCAAAATGCATAACGCCCCTTACAAATAGAGCCTCGCCTTCAAACTGGCTTTTCTGATCCGCATCCGTTACCACTCCCAGGTTATCCAATACAATATTCGCTGTATTTATAGCCAGGTAGGCAGCTGTCCAAACCCTTGCAGCTTCTCCGTTATTTCTGTTCATTGTTTTACGGCCTATCTGTTGCTGGCCGGTAAACGTTCCCCTCCACGAAGCATACAATTCTGAGTTGGGATAATAAGAAGCCTGTGTTTCCGGAACCATTAGCAGGTTAGTTCCGAATAAAGCGCCACCACCCATTACCGAATAAGCTCCTATTACGGCTGCCTCCACATCTTCCGGAGTTTGTATAGCTGTTGTAGCATCAATACTCTGGCGGGGCTCCAGGTCTAACTTTTTGCTACAAGACATATTCATCCCCAATACCATTACCAAACAAAAAAGTAGTTTAATAATATTTCTGTGTTTCATAAAGATGTTTTTTTGAGTTAGAATCCTAGATTTATTCCGACACTGATAGTACGTGCCTGGGGAGGCGTGTAAAAATCATGACCCAGGTTGAGCGTGCCCACAAAGCCTGAATTTACTTCAGGATCATAACCCTTGTATTTTGTAACTGTTAGCAGGTTTGATGCCGCCACATATAAGCGCGCATTCTCCAGGTGGAAGCGATTGATAATCTTTCGGGGGAAATTGTATCCGAGGTTTACACTCTTAATACGGAAATAAGAGCCATCCTGCACCCACCGGGAAGATTTTATAGAACCATTTCCCTGGTACAACCGGGGTTGGGGAATATCTGTCTTATCACCCGCTTGTTTCCAGTAGTTCAATTGATCCACTGTTTGGTTATCGAAATAATCACCATTTACACTCTGAAAAAATCCGGCCATATTATAGATATCTCCGCCTTTTACAAACTGGCATTGTACGTCGAGGTCAAATCCTTTATAGGAAAAATGATTGTTAAAACCGCCATAGAAATCCGGGTTTGGATTACCTACTATTGTATCTGTTGCTTCCGAAGGGTCGTTCGTGGTGGTTTTATCTGCTTTATAATATAACGCGTCCCCGTTTGCCGGATCTACTCCAGCATATTGTAATCCAAAAAATTGACCGAATGGTTGCCCAACGGCTAAACGGCCCATAGTTCTCGTTCCCGGCGGAACAGGGATGACCAGGCGTGTTACTTTATTTTCATAGGTCGACACATTGACTGAGGCTGTCCATTTAATATCTCCGGTTAATATGTTTCCACTAAGCACTACTTCCCATCCTTTATTTTCCATATCACCGATATTCTTGGTAATAGAAGTAAATCCATTAGCCGAAGGCAACGGAACGTTCAATAAAAGGTCTTTTGTTTTTTTACTGAAATAATCTACCTCACCGGTAAGTCGGTTGTTAAAGAATCCAAAGTCTAACCCAACATCAAACTGGTCTGTTTTTTCCCAACTTAAATCGGGTACTCCAATTTGCGTAGCAATTAAACCTGCTATATCTGCATAAGCTGAAGCGCTGAATAATGACAGAGAACTGAAGTTCCCAATCTCTGCATTACCGGTGCGTCCATAGCTACCGCGCAGTTTAAGGAAACTGATGATGTTAGAATTCTTCAGGAAATTTTCTTCTGTTAATATCCATCCTGCGGATACTGCCGGGAATGTTCCGTATCGATTATTTTTACCAAAACGGCTTGATCCATCCACTCTAAAGCTGGCACCTAATAAGTAACGATCTTTAAATTTATAGTTAGCTTTTGCGAAATAAGATAGAAAAGCAAATCCGGTTTCTGTAGAAGAACCTCCCTGAATGATAGCAGCACTGGCAATTTTGGTAAAGCGGTTGCTGGGGAAGCCGATACCTGTAACGGAGGCGCCGGTAATTTTTCCATTTTGAAATTCAATTCCCCCCAATGCATCAAATACATGATTATCACCAAACGATTTTCGGTAATTCAATGTGTTAGTGGTAGTAAGTACGGCTGCTGTTACCTGGTTATTGAAAGCCTGTCCGGTGGGGGCACCATCCAATGTTTCTTTTCCAAGAAATTGTTCCTCTTGTAAATTATTGAAATCAACTCCAACCTGGCTTCGGAAAGTTAACTCAGGAGTGATGAGTAATTCACCATACGCGTTACTGATCGAACGGAAAGTAGTAGCTAAATTAGTTCCGGATACCTGGTCAATCAGGTTATTATAATATAGCGTAGCCGAATTTAATTTCCCATTTGCATTATATATAGGGTGCAATGGCGGCAATGCATTTAACTGAAGGGGGTTGGCAAAATCATTGTCGCTGGGTACACGGTAATTACGGCTCTTGGAAAGCGACAGATTCAGTCCTATCTTGATTCGGGAACTTACTGTATGATCAAGGTTAACCCGACCGTTCCCCCGGTCTAATCGGTTACCCAGTATGATTCCTTTCTGGTCGTTCCATGAACCGCTAACCAGGAATTTTGTTTTAGCATCACCCCCTGTGATGGAAACGGTATACTGCGAAATATTTCCTTTTTGAAATGCCTGATCTGCCCAGTTGGTATTCACCGTTCCGTTCCAATCGGTGGTTCCTGTTTCTCCTTCAAATTCTTCGGCCGCATCCAGTCCCGAATTGGTTGCCGCCGCACCAAACAACTCTTTGTATTGGGTGGCATTCAGGAATTTCTGTTTTTTAGTAGGCTCACTCCACCCCGTGAAATAGCCAACATTCACTTTCGTTTTACCCACCTTACCAGACTTGGTAGTAATTAATAACACTCCATTTGAAGCGCGTGCACCATAAATAGCCGCAGACGCGGCATCTTTTAATACCTCAATAGATTCAATATCATCGGGATTGAGCGTTGCAAGCGGATTATCATTTTCGGTTGCACTACCCAGTGATTGAGAAACCACCGGTACTCCGTCAATTACTACAAATGGCTGTTGGTTCGCTGAAATAGAAGAAATACCTCTCACCCGTATATTTAATCCCTGCCCGAGTTTACCACTTCCCTGGTTTATAAAAACACCGGCCACCCGACCCTGCAGGGCCGATTCAAATGAAGGCAGCGGCAGATTCTGAAAATCTTTAGCCGTCACTTTTGAAATAGAAGAAGTTACTTCCCTCCTTATACGGGTACCATAACCCACCACTACCACTTCCGATAGCGTTTTGTTTGCCTGCGTCATGGTCACATTCATCAGGTTGCTGATAGCTACTTCCATTTCGGTATAACCCACATAAGAAAAAATCAAGGTAGTTGCGTTAGCAGTAACCGTAAGCTTAAAACTTCCGTCGGCCAGGGAAACAGTGTTGCTGGTACCTCCCTTTTGCTTGATGGTAACACCGGGTAACAGATTACCATCTTTGGAATCGGTAACCTTACCCACTACATCTTTTGATTGCGCCCATATTACCTGCGAGAACAATAGCAATAGGGCAGTACATAAACCGTACATGTGTTTCATGCGTTGTAGATTTGGTTATTGAATAAGTTGGGTGGAGTCTTAAATAAAAGACAATACTTAAAACAATTGTGCTGCTATAAAATATTTATAAAATGGGAACAGGAGTTATTAGAGGTTGAATGGTAAAATATAAGTGATAAACGTGCAGATATTTATTTTGAGTAACAGGCTATAAAATAAAAAAATTATTGTGACAGTTGTGTGACAAAAAAAATGAGCGTTAGATGGCAATTTTTAATAAAGTTATTTTATAACAGGAACCAATATTGGTATTATGAACCAACTAAAGAGAGAAATTAAAATGACAGCAATAATATTCATTACAAATCCCGTTTTTACCATTTGATTCAGTTTAATATGCCCGCTGGCAAATACGATGGCATTCGGCGGAGTACCCATGGGCATCATACTCGCACAACTGGCGCCTAAGGTCATCGGAATTCCCAATAACAAAGGATTAATACCCATCGCATCAGCAATTCCTGCGATAACTGGTGAAAAAACAATTACCTGGGCAATATTGCTCATTACTTCACTGATGAATATAGAAATAAATGTTACCACCAGAACTAGGATAAAGCCTCCGCTCCCAGAAAAGCCGGCAATCCATTTTCCCAATTGCTGAATCAATCCTGCCTTCTCTAAGGCAGTTGCCAATGCTATCCCTCCACCAAACAACAATAAGATACCCCAGGCCATACGCGAAGTATCACTCCACTCGAGTATCTTCCGGCTACCGGAAGTATTGCTATCGCCCGATGGGCAAATAAATAATGCCAATGCCCCCATCACTGCAATCATGGTATCATCCAGCTTTACCCACCCTGTTTTATTAATAAGGTCTTTAGTGATCCATAGCATGGCTGTTGCCAGGAAAATTATTAGTACTCTTTTTTCGGCTCCATTAAGGGGACCCATCTGCTGCAATTCGTGGCGAATATGCTCTTTTGTTGCAGGATCAGCTGAGAGTTTATTGGGATATAAAAATTTTGTCATTACAACATAGAGCGACAATAATAACAGTATTGCCAATGGCATACAGACGATCATCCAATCGGAAAACTGAACGGTATATTTATATTTCTCCTGTATAAAACTTACAAAGGCAACATTTGGAGGAGTACCGATAATAGTTGCTATGCCTCCAAAATTGGATGCATAGGCAATAGCCAGCATAATAGCCAGGGCGAAATTTTTAAGATGGGCTTCCCCTTTATGATTTTCGTTTACCACATGAATAACCGAAGCTGCAATGGGATACATCATCATAGTAGTTGCCGTATTGCTAAGCCACATACTGATAAACCCGGTGGCCAGAATAAACCCCAACACAATACGGTCGCCACTGGTTCCGGTTATTTTTACAATTGAAAGTGCAATGCGCTTATGCAGGTTCCACTTTTCGATGGCAAGCCCGATCATAAAACCACCCATAAATAAAAAAAGAATAGAATCACCATACCCTATTGCCACTTCTTTAATGGGCGCAATGCCCATTAAGGGAAACAATACCAGTGGTACTAATGCTACGGCAGGCATTGGCATAGCTTCCGTAACCCACCAGGTAATCATAAGCGCGGCCGCAGCTAACACTTTCACCGCTTTCGCATCTACCTGAAACGGATTAACCCCCCACATAAAAAGGAATAATAAAACACCGAGGGTAAGTGCTACCCAATCGCGCAAATTTTTGCTTACTGGTTTCACGCAAAAGAGTTTTGGTAGTTATTTTTTCAGCATGCTAACATACCGATTATTCTTCAGTATAAACCGGTAAGGCAATTCGGCATCTTTCCCGGCATAATCTACCCCTATCCGTTTGGTAGAAAGCATATCCTTTTTTGACAGGAAAAAATTATCCCGGGCAATAAAGATTTGGTCTCCCAGCAGGTCCAACCCAGAATGCCGCGTTAAAATACCCATTGCTTTGGAAACATTTCCCGGGCCCCGGGTAATGGTAAAATCCAAGGATGATTTACCGGTGCGTTTGAGCATAATGTCAATTCCCTCCATCGGTTCAAGTGCGCGTATCAATATGGCATGAGGAATATCTTTCTTATTAGTTACTACATTAAACAAATGATGAATTCCGTAGCATAAATATACATAGGCCCTTCCTCCCGCAGAATACATAATCTCTGTTCTTCGGGTTCGCAAGCCATGGCGGGCATGAGAGGCCATATCTTTTTCACCGGCATACGCTTCCGTTTCTACAATACGTCCGACCGTAAGCAACCCATCAAAGCGGGTTACCAATACCTTACCTATTAGTTCGGTCGCAATCGTTAAAACATTAGCGCGATTATAAAATTCACTGCCCAATTTTTGATATGATTGCACAACGGGAATATTTGCTAAGTTTGAGTATTCAACCCTTCCTATGCTGTCCACAGGCAAATAACATAAAAAACTAATAAATAAGCTCCTCTTTGTTAAAAGAAATTGTCATAGCCATTCAATCCTATTTTCGTGCACACCAGTTTATCAGCAAACATAAATTGTGGAAATGGATCCTTATACCCGGTATTTTATATATGATCCTTTTTTCGGTGGGTATTTATTTTTTCTGGAAATCCAGTGATTCTGCAGTATCCTACCTCAGCAACCTGATGGGTATTGACAAATGGCTGCACCGACAGCAAAATTCCTTACTCAGTTTCTTATTCCTTATGGGTGAAATTATGGTGCGCCTGGTGTTGGTATTTTTTTATTTTTCTTTATTCAAATATATATTCCTTATTATCGGCTCCCCGCTTTTCGCTTACCTCAGCGAACGCACGGAGGCCATTATTATAGGGAAAGAATATACTTTCAGTTGGCAGCAATTATGGAAAGATATGGTTCGGGGTATCCGATTGGCCATTCGCAACTCCCTCTGGCAAACGGTGTATGTTTTATCGCTGCTTATCCTCTCTCTTGTTCCCATTATAGGATGGATTACCCCCGTCATCATTTTATTTGTGGAATGTTATTATTATGGATTTTCCATGCTCGATTACAGTTGCGAGCGCCACGATCTTTCCGCGTCCAAAAGTATTGAGTTTATTGGCAAACATAAAGGACTGGCAATAGGTAATGGAATGGTATTCTATTTGATGCACTTGCTGCCGTTTGTGGGATGGGCATTAGCGCCGGCCTATGCCGTAGTAGCTGCTACCACCAGCCTGTATCACCATGAAGAATAGGTAAAACGCGAAGGGGGGACGAATGAGTGACGCGAATGAACGCTAATGAAAACGAATAGGCACAAATGAATCTGTGGATTAGCAGGCTGTTTTGTTAATACTGATATTATCACTAAAAATATGCGAGAGTATTATGAAAATAAAAGGTGGATGGGATTTGGATGGAGTCGCCCAGGTAATTATCCACAAAAAAAATTTATACGTGACTTGTTGAAGAAAAGTAGTTCTACAAACAAATTATTCAGGAAAGTAAAAATATAACACAGCTATTTCGAATAACAGAACTACAAACTATAAACCACAAACCATAATCGCTAAACTAAATACCTTGCCTTCCACAGTCTACCTCATCCCTTCTCTTCTTGACAATAATGCCAGTAACGTGCTGCCTGCTTATATTGTAGAGGCGGTAAAAGATTGCCAGGTGTTTTTTGTAGAGGACGAACGCAGTGCCCGTCGTTTCTTAAAAAAAATCTGGAAAGAAATAGTGATTGACGACTATGAATGGTTTATGGCTAACAAGACAACCATTATGCAGCCGGATATCAATCATGTTTTTCGCAGTAAACTTAAAGAAGAAAAAAATATAGGAATCATCAGTGAAGCGGGTTGCCCCGGGGTGGCTGATCCCGGACAACCACTGGTTGCTATTGCGCATTCAATGGGAGCAACTGTTAAACCGCTGGTGGGACCCAGTTCCATATTACTCGCCTTAATGGCCAGTGGCATGAACGGCCAACACTTTTCTTTTACCGGATATTTGCCAATTGATACGGCAGAACGAATAAAAACACTCCGCGATTTAGAGAACGAATCGGCTCGAAAGAATTCTACCCAGATATTTATGGAAACCCCTTACCGCAATGACCAATTACTGGAAACCATCATAAAGACCTGCCGACCATCTACCAAATTATGCATTGCCGCAAACCTGACAGGCATAAATGAATTCATACATACAAGAACTATTGAAAATTGGAAAAAAAAATTACCAGAACTGCATAAGCAGCCGGTAATCTTTTTAATACATGCTTAGGGAACCTAGTTTCCCGCCTTTTCTACTTTGTAAACAAAGTATTTAGTATCCCCCCAAATGGAAAATTTCCACAATTTTTCTTTATAATAAACTTTTACCCTGCTTCCATGTGAAATGACCGAGTCAATCTGTTTACGTGCCAGCTCATCTTTTCCATGAACAGAAAAATCCCATATACGGGTTGCTACACTGCTGCTGGCGGTAGCATCATCAGCAGGTGCCAGAAACCCCTGGTCCAATTGTCCTTCCCAGGTTTTAAACACATAACCCTTCTTGCTTAATTTAATAACCTGGCCTACGCGGAATCCATCACTGTATTCCCAATAATAGGCCATTAATCCTATGATTACTAAAACAACCACCGTAATAGAGATCAACCAAATCAGAAATTTGCGAAACATGATATAATAATTAAATGAAAAATTTACAATCCGTATTTATCAACAAGGTAAATCAACGCCGCCATATTAATCGCTCCCAATTCCAGTTCCCTTTTATTAACTGCTTCAAATATATCGCTGCGCGCATGATGAATATCAAAATATCGTTGTGAATCTGGTGAAAGCCCGGCAAGGGGAGTTCCCAGCGTTCTTGCCAATGGACCTATATCGGCGCCTCCGCCACCAGCTGTTAATTCAAACACTCCATAGGGCTTAAACAAATCGGCCCACAACTGTACCTTGTTCAATTGTTCGCTTTTCATTGAAAAACCAAAAGCCCTTGGAGTAAAACCTCCCGCATCACTTTCTAATGCAAAATAATGTTTCTCTCCTTTGGCCTTTGCTTCCTCTGCATATTTATTTCCTCCCCGTAATCCATTTTCTTCATTGGCAAAAAGAACGACCCGGATCGTTCGTTTGGGCTTATATCCAATTGCTTTAAGTACCCGCAATACTTCGATGGAATGTACGCATCCTGCTCCGTCGTCGTGAGCCCCTTCTCCCGGATCCCAGGAATCGAGATGTCCGCCAATAGTAATTATTTCTTCGGGCAATTCCGAACCAATCAGCTCACCGATCACGTTATGCCCCATTTCATCAGCCAACATTTTAGCATTTGATTTTATAAAAACGGTGACTGCTTTATTTGTTTCGATGGCCGCCGCCAGTTTATCTGCATCTTTCAATCCAATGGCTACGGCCGGAATCTTTGCATAATTAGTATCGTAATTCGTAGCTCCCGTATGCGGATTGTTATCGGTAGCATGGCTCATGGATCGTAACATTACTGCCACTGCACCATATTTTGCGGCCCGGCTTGGACCTTGTCCCCGATAGCGGGAAGCATCGCCATACGACTGAAATGTTTTTATAAACTTCGGGTTAAACTTATAGTTATAAAAAACGATTTTCCCTTTTATTTCCTCTTTACGCTGTTCTAATTCTTCAAAACTATTGATCAGCAAAACTGGTGCGGTTACCCCTTTTGTACCACTCCCCATTGAATTACCGAGAGCCAGCACATCGAGTATTGTTTTTTTTCCAGCGATCGTAAATCCTGATTCCTCTTTGGCCCCACGAACCCAGTGTGGTACCTTACATTCCTGAAGCCAAACCTTATCGGCCCCTGCCTGCTGCAATGCTTTTACACCCCATGCCTCTGCTTTCAACATTTGAAGTGAGCCAGCCACTCGCCCCCCCACTGTTTTGCACAGTACTCGCAAGTTGTCATAGGCCCTGCCATTTACTAATATTTCGTCGGCTATCTGACGGATTAGTAATGAATCTTCCTGCTGACCTCTGGCCGTTGCCATACTGAAAAAATATAAGAGAGCAAACAATTTCCTAATCATGGATGTTAATTTTGGCTAAAGTTATGGATTTGAAAATTACGTTTGAATAAACGGCAAACCTTCAATAAAAAATTCAATTACCTTCGGTCACATAATTAATCAAACGTATGCGTATTGGAATTGTTTGTTATCCCACTTTTGGAGGAAGCGGAGTATTGGCTACGGAATTAGGAAAAGCGTTGGCCGATAAAGGGCATCAGGTACATTTTATTACCTATCAGCAACCCGTGAGGCTAAGTGAATTCAATGCAAATATTTTTTATCACGAAGTGTTGGTGCCCACCTATCCATTGTTTGACTATCCCCCCTATGAAACGGCGCTAGCGAGTACCATGGTAAATGTAATAGTAAATAATCATCTCGATTTATTGCATGTTCATTATGCTATACCGCATGCCTCAGCCGCCTATATGGCTAAAAAGATTGTAGAGAAACAGGGAAAATACATTCCCGTCATCACTACCTTACACGGTACTGATATTACCCTGGTTGGTAGAGACAAAACTTTTGCCCCCGTTGTTGCATTTTCAATAAACGAAAGCGATGCCATTACCGCAGTATCCGATAATCTGCGCGATGAAACATACAAAACATTTAAGATCGAAAAAGAGATTCAGGTTATCAAAAATTTTGTAGATGTAAAACGTTTTAAGAAAAAACCGATTGACGCGTTCCGAAAGGTTATTGCGCCCAACGGGGAAAAAATTGTGCTGCACGCTTCTAACTTTCGTAAGATTAAGCGCGTAGCCGATGTAGTAAATATTTTTGCGCAGATTCATCAAAAAGTGCCCAGCAAATTATTATTGGTGGGGGATGGTCCCGATCGCCAGATAGCCGAAAGTATGTGTCGCGAATTAAACCTCGAAGATGACATGCGTTTTGTAGGAAAGCAGGAACAAATGGAGGAAATACTGGCAATTGCCGATTTATTTTTACTGACCTCCGAATACGAAAGCTTTGGCCTCGCAGCCCTGGAGGCCATGGCAGCAGGCGTACCGGTGATTTCTACCAATGCCGGAGGATTGCCTGAAATTAATGTAGATGGAAAAACTGGTTATCTCGCTGATGTTGGTGATATCGATACGATGAGTAAACAGGCTATTGAGCTTTTGTCTAACGAAAGTAAACTGAAACTATTTAAAGCAAACGCTGAATTACATGCAAAAGAATTTGATATTGATAAGGTAATTCCGAAGTACGAGGAATTATATAACCGGTTTTTGAAATAAAGCATGCCGGATAAACAGGGCGAATAAACGAAAAGTTTCTTATAGCGAATTACAGCATTTGGAATATAGACAACTCCTCCTGGTAAATAAAAGCCTTAACTGTTTATTGGCATTAGCTTTTCTTATTCGCTAATACTTCCTGATCCAGGGCCGGGGGTCTATATTTTTATTATTTTTCATTAGAAGGAATTCCAATTCCGCATTCCCGCTGGTATTACAGGCAGCTCTCCCTAATATGGCACCTGATGCAATTTTTTCATCCTGGGTAACCGTTACAGAAGCCAGGTTGCTATATACAGTAAGATAATTTCCATGCTGCACGGTAACAGCCCAGTTGCCTTCGATTTCAAAAAGATGTGTTACTACCCCTTCAAAAATAGATTGAACACAGGATCCCTGTATAGCTTCCAATGTTAACCCTGGATTATATCCTATAATTTCTCCTTCTCCCACTTTATAGGGACCGAAACCCGTTTTGACAATCCCTTCTTCCAACGGGGAATTGAAAGCTCCTTTGTTGCGGCTGAAATTATCCAGGTCCTCTGCTTTCCTTATTTTTTTACTACCCGTTTTGGACGACTTTTTATACCTATTGTTATTTTTCTTAAACTTAGCCTTAACCCTGGTAGTTTTGCTGGCGGTTACCTTTTTTGATTTATTGCCCTTAATGGCAGTATTAGCCTTTCGCTTTGTATTAGTACTTTTTTTCTCATGACCATAAATTGCGTTGGCAGACACCGAGGAGGTAATAATACAACAGGCCAAACAGGTAAGGAAGAATTTTACCATTTTTATCAAATATTAGGGTAACGGATAGCTGCAAACAATACCTGATAACGCATATTCACCCTAATAAGTATACCGATTCCTATAAAAAAGGCCATTCTGCAACAGAACGGCCTTCTTGATTTTCGATAATATGGTTTATTTTCTTTTAATCCAGGGTTCTGGATTAATATTTCGCGATTCCAGCATTAATAAGAATTCTACTTCCCCATTGCCATCATCGTTCGCCGCGGGCCTGCCTAATAACTGACCAGCATTTACTTTCTGGCCCTTACTCACATTTACCGAAGCCAGGTTACTATAGGAAGTAAAGTATTTTCCATGTTTTATTACCACTGCTGAGGAGCCGTCCACATCAAACACGGTTATTACCTCTCCTTCAAAAACGGCTCTTACCGAGGCTCCCGGTTCTGTTTCAAGGGTTAAGCCCGGGTTATTACCATGCACCGTAGTTCCTTCAATAGAATAGGTACCAAAATGGATCTTAATGTTTCCTTTTTCAATTGGCCAGGGCAGGCGTCCTTTATTTTTTTCAAAATCAGCGGAAATTATAGCTCCTTCCGGTGCATCTTCCAGGGGGCTTTTGGGTCTGGCAGGCTTTACTACCACATTGGTTCCATTAGCATTTGGCTTCGCAGCAGTAGCTGCTTCTTTTCTCCGATTAGCCTCTGCAATTTTTGCTGCCTTTTCCGTCTCCCTCCGTATTGCAGCCACTATCCCTGCCCGTAATTTCCGGTCTGCATTTGCTTTTACACTTATTTCCTTACTGATTTCCTTTTCCCTTGCCTTTAATTTGCTCACCACTTCATCTTTTTCCCTTCGTTCATCCACCAGTACTAATTTTTCCTTTTCCTGTTTTTGCAATATTTCGTCTTTTTGCTTCCGGGTCAGTTCCAGGTTAGAAATTTTTTGTTCTAATATGTTTTGGGTAGTTCGGATATTCTCTGCCTGTTGCTGACGGAAATTACGGTAGGTCTTTAAATATTCAACCCTCTTTATGGCATCATTAAAACTGGCAGCAGAAAATACAAAATTCAAGAAATCATAATTACTACGATTCTTATAGGCATATACCACACTCTTTTCATATTGCACTTTCAGCGTATCCAATTCTCTTTTCAGTTTGGTAATATCATTCCGTGATTGGATTATTGTTCCCTGGATTACTTCAATCTGGCTGCTGATATTATTTATGGCCTGTTCCCTTAAATGAATTTTTCGTTGAACAGCTGCCAATTCTCCCAGCCCTGCCTTTTTATTTTTCCTTGTTGATAGCAGCGACTTTTTCAGTTCGTTGATCTCCCGCTGAATTTCTGCCTGTTGTTTACGCAGATCCTCGCTGGTTTGAGCCAACAAGCTGCCAGCCAAAACACAGGCAATAAAACAGGTAATGAGTGTCTTCAGCATAAACCCTTTCGTTTAGTAATTTACAAGAGCGGCGACTGGATATAAGATACTGTTATGGTAAAGTTGTCCAGTAATTATACCAACGCTTATTGTCGCTTATAATTTTTCGGAATATTAAAAGGATAGTTTAATTCTTCGTTAAAATTATACTGTTTGTAACGCATTTCTATGTCCAATTTGGTTTTCTCGCTTACTGTAATCTTACGAAAAGCGGAGAACCTTATATTGTTCTTATTTTCATAATCGCCATAAATAACCAGGCAGGTACGGGCCCGGCTCACGTCTATATCATCCAGTTTACTATTCTGCAAGGCATAATCATCCCTGCTGATCGTTAGCAGTTGTTTAAATACTTTTCCAATACTTATCAGGGAAAGCTGCTTTTCTTCCTTTATATATGCCACAATATTACTATCCAGATATACCGGGTTCCCTATAATAATATTTTGTAATTCGGTAAATGTAAATGGAACATGCGACACCTCCTGCAAATACTCAACCGACCGAAACTGTATTATTTTATCCAGCTTATTAAGCACTTTAACACTATCGGGTGTAATAATCACCCGAAAAGCCTCGATCCCCAAAATAGCATTAATCGATATCCATAACACACTATCCTTTTTCAACCGGATGAAGGCGGTGAAATCATTCTTCTTGCCATCTTTATCTTCAAAATCTACTTTTATCTTAGCCGAAAAGCTGCTGAATTCGATTCGTTTTTTATCAAGCGAATTGTAAGTTTCCCGAATAAAGCGGATGGAATCAGCATGAGAATTCTCTGTTGTATTTACCTGGGCGGTATCTTTTTTTGTGGTGATGACGGTTTGAATTTTTTTTGTGGACCGGCAATCACTCAGACCCACCAAAATTATTCCTGCAATTATTATTCGAATAAGAATCTGCATAATTTATTTTTTACCGGTATGACCGAATCCACCATCGTTTCGGATGGTAGTTTCTATTGAATTCACTTCCTCCCATTTTGCATTCTCGACCTTGGTGATGACCATTTGTGCTATCCGGTCGCCGGTTTGGATCGGCTGATCTTCCTGCGACAGATTAATAAGAATCACTTTTATTTCGCCGCGATAATCAGAATCCACTGTGCCCGGAGTATTTAAACAAGTAATTCCCTGTTTAATTGCCATACCGCTACGCGGACGAATTTGTGCTTCATACCCTCCGGGCAATTCAATAAACAATCCGGTAGGTACCAGATAGCGCTCCAGTGGTTTTAATGTAATTTTTTCCGCTAAACTGGCGCGGATATCCATGCCAGCCGAGCCCTCTGTTGCATATTCGGGCAAGGGGTTGACTGACTTATTAATAATTTTTACTTTTAATTTTGACATGGCGCAAAGTTAGGGGTTCAGTTTTCAGTTCAATATAGTGATTGGGGTCTCGTATTATTAGAAGCTTAATAGAACGGAATTCTATGTTAATTTTCCTTCTTCAATAGTACTGTTGCATAGGCTACTAATCCTTCTTCTCTTCCAATAAAACCCATTTTTTCTGCCGTAGTAGCTTTGATGGAAATATCCTCGTTTCTTATTTCAAGAAGTGCGGCAATAACTTTGCGCATCTCATCCGAATATTTCTTAATCTTCGGCGATTCGAGACAAACAGAAGAATCAATATTTACCACGCGGTAAGTACGTTGCCGGATTAGTTCGAACGTTTTTCCCAATAAAATTTTACTGTCTATATTTTTATACGCTGCATCGGTATCAGGAAAATGCATCCCAATATCACCCAGTGCCAGCGCTCCCAGCATGGCATCGCAAATAGCGTGTAATAATACATCCGCGTCGCTATGTCCTAATGCTCCTTTTGTATGAGGCACTAATACTCCGCCGATCCATAATTCTCTGCCTTCAGTTAACTGGTGAAAGTCAATTCCAAAACCTATACGGTATGACATAGCAGTTTTTTAAACGATGAAGCTTTCCTGACTAGGGCCGAACTTATGTCCGGGCGAGTCAGGAAAGCTTCAAATATATTTATTTTAGGAATACCCTTTTCTCTATTTGGCTTCGGTATCCAGATCGAAAATGAGACCGAACCGTAAGGTATTCGACAATGGATTTCTGTTCACCCCCTGACCAGAAGGAACCAGGTAGGAGAAATTAATTCCAAATACATTGTATTTAATTCCTAATCCAACTGTGAAGTATTTGCGGTTTCCTTTGGTTTTATCTTCATAGAAATAACCGGCCCGCGCAAAAAACTGATCGTTATAGGAATATTCAGCGCCTACCGAAAGAGTGAATTCTCTCATTTCTTCACCAAAGCCACCAGGCGCATCACCAAAAGAACTAAACCAGCTTCCCACAACACTTTTGCTGCGATAGCTGGCAATAGCTGATGAATCAGTTGAATAATCGCCGGTAAATCGGGGAGGCGTTGGAACCAACAATTTATGCGCATCCATTCCAAAAGTCATCTTGTTATTTTCATCAAATACTTTTGTATAGGTTGTTCCTAATCCCAGGTTGGCAGGTATATAATCTTTCTGTGTAGCATCGTTTGTGTATCCGATTTTAGAGCCTAGGTTAGAAATGGCCGCACCAAAATTCCAACCGCCTGTTTCCTCTTTTGCTCCGCTGTAGAAGAAAGAAAGATCGCCCGAAACTGCATTGCCTGCTTTGTAGGTCGTGCTTCCGATTACCTGACCAGCAGCGAGGTTGGAGTAAATGTATCGAAGGGCAATACCCAATCCGATTTTATCACTCAATTTGCGGGAATAACCGAAATCAAGACCAAATTCACGGGGACGGCCCTCTCCAAAATCAACACCGCTGATGTCGGTAAATTGAATATTTCCCAAACTGAAATAACGAATACCGGCAGAAACCGCCTGCAGTTCATCCAATTTATAGTATCCTCCCAAAGCCAGCAGGTAAACGTCGTTGAGCCCGAGATCTTTTAACCAGGGAGTATATGTTAGTCCAAAACTTACATTATTTTTTGCGAATGGAGTTTTAGCCAGGTTATAAAAACCTGAGTTGGCATCTGCAGAGGTCGCCATTCCAAGATCACCCATTCCGCCTGCGCGTGCATCCGGAGAAATTCGGAGAAATGGCACCGCAGTGGTTACCACATTTATAGTATCCTGAGCTTTTAGATTATTCATTCCGGCGAAAAAAAGCAGAATGGCAGTCAGTTTTACGATCAAACGTTTCATACTTGAGATTTTGTCTTTTGTATGCTGCGCCCTAAACACTTTCAAATGGAATCTCATTCAGGATATCAGGTATCACTGTTTTAGTGAGAAAGCTTTATGGGCCAGCAGTAATGGTTTAAGGGTAATTTTTTATCGATAGACTGTCAATAAGAATGGCTAAAATAAGGATTTTCAATTAATAACAGTTACAATATGAATATTTTTTCCCACTTATCATCCGATTTGCCATCGGTTGTTTGCACTTTAAGATGGTATATATATACCCCTCTTGCTAGTCTGCTTCCATATTCATCGCGACCGTCCCAATCCACCTCACTGGAACGGTTTCCTTCTGAGAATATTGTCTTTCTGATTGTTTTTACCAGCTTCCCAGAGACAGTAAAAACCTGGATAAAAACCTTTAATTCTTCGCCTGCCCGGTTGTGCCCGAACCAAAAACTGGTATGAGTGGTAAATGGGTTAGGATAATTCAGCACATGCTCTAATGTGAATTTTTGTGGCTTGACTATTCTGAATTCAATAGTAATTTCCGAAGAGTTATTGGCTACATCCCAGGCTTTAATGGTGAGCGTATGTAACCCTTCTTCCAGAGTTGGTAATTGATACCGAACTATTCCTTTGCGGAAATCATCCAGTTCGGCTTCATAAAATTGATTGAGGATAAAAACCTTTTGAGGATCATTATCGAGTATTGCGTTCAGGTCGTGGCCGATACCCGTGCCCATTACATTAATACCTGACGAATCCTGCAACTTTACAAGCAATACAGGTGAATTACCAGTAATACCTCCGCTTACAAATTTTTCATCATTCAAAAAGCCTCTTATTTTCGGACCATCCTTATCCCCGGTACCTGTTCCCGTTCCTCCAATAATAATGTTAGTAAGCAATCCGTTTCCGTCGATTGTTCCATTATCGGTATAATAACTGATCTTACCGTTCCCGAATTTATAATCTATGTCTTTGGGAACAATAAAAGTGAAACTGAATTTACCATTCTCAACCCGGGCCTTTCCCCGAAATAATATGTTTTTCTGTACCGGGAAATTAGTTATGATGCTTCCAGGGTCATTTGCGAGGGTAGACTGGTTCTGAGTTTTATCGAACACTACCGGGTATACCGTCCCGTTGAAGTTATTGAGAGGATTTCCATTTTGATCCGTTACTTCACCTGTAATAGTATTTGTTGTTAGCGCTTTTAATGTATCCGGAACAGGAGACAGCGGTATTGTATTAATAGTGGAAGTTTTTACCTGGTAAGGTGGTAATCCAATGGTAAGCGCCGGATCTCCCAATAAAGTAAACTTGCGGTTATTCACCACATCAGAAGAGGTTGTATAAGTATAATTCTTTGCTCTTTTCACAGCTTCTCCCAATGAGTAATAGGAACCATCCGGTTTTCGCTGTAAGGCTGCTTCCAAATAATTCTTATTCATGACCCGGTTACTAAAGGCAAATACCAACCGGGTGGTGGTCATTAAGGCAATAGCTCCTGTCTTTTCACGGAGTATTAAATTTTCACCGATCGAGTTGATGAGCGGATTATCGAAAGGCGCAAAATCGCAAGTAGCGGTAATAAACAACGGAAGCCTGTTGGAGTTATTTAGGCTGTTTATAATTTCCCGGTCGAGTACCACCTCTTCAGCCAATCGTCTGAATCCGCCGTGACCACTATAATTCCATATTAATGTTCCATTGAATAATTTACTGTTGATAGCATTGTTTACTTCCGGATACCGGCTTCCGCCTGAACCGCCCTCTTGCTTGTAAGCATCCAGGTAAATTTTATCAATATTAAAAACAGGAGCGGTTGCAGTGGCCGCACTGGTTATTATTTCAGCATCCTGCAGATGGAGGTTTGCATCTTCATCATCAGCCACAAAAGTTAATTCATTACGCCAGGGCCCGAGGCTTTGCGCACTATGATATGCGATAATTTTATCTACAATTGAACGGGCAGTGTTTTCATCAGCAGCTGGTATACGCCCGATCCCTACATCGAGCAAATAAGTGCCATTACCATTAATGTCATCCCCATCGTCTAATAACCCAAAAAAATCATCCGTTGTATAGGTAGATAATGGATCAATTGAATTGCTACTTTCATAGCAAGGAACAAGATTTGTGTTATTGCGTATCCTGTTCTTATAATCAAACGAGGCATCACCAAAAAGCAACAGGTATTCAGGTCTTTTTAATGTATCAGCCCCGGCTTTATCAAAAAACATCTTAGCAAAATCGCGAATAGCAACCGGATCGGGCGTGCCCGAAGAAAATTCGTTATACACCTGATCAGAAGTTACTACCAGGGTTTTTAATCTCTCCCGTTGCTGGTGGTATTGGGCCAATCGTTGAGCCTGGCTAATTAATGTCGGGTGGGTTATTATAAGATAATCTGTCGTAATACTATTGTGCAGATCCTGGTTGCTGATTTTTCCCATGGCAAGCGGTGTGAGAAAATTGCTGTTATTGAAAGCAATATACTCATGCAGGCGGCTGCATTCGTTTACAAATTGAAAATTGGAACCCGATAGATTTCCCAGCATTCGTATAGGTTGTAACGGATCACTGATATCCCACACCTGGGTGGCTGTTGTTGCATTGCTGATAATAAACCGGCCTGTATTTCCCATCGCCACACTGTTCCAATCCCGAAACAATAACTGATCAACCCCGGTCATCGATAAATTACTGCGGGCATGAACTTCAAACCAATTAAGCCAACCCTGTGAACTAAAACTTCCTTCGGTGTAGGCAAACTGTATTTCAAGGGAGGAGCTATTGCTGGTAAAAGATCCGGAGGCTTGTGCTGTTTGAGCAAATAAATCAAAAGATCCCGAAGCCACCGGTGGAATATCAATCTGTGAAACCGGAATTGAATTAATCGATATATTAAAACGGCTTCCGGTTCCGAAAGAGCGGGCAACGGAGTTTGCAAGAAAAGTACCAGGTTGATTGGTTATGGATGGCATCAGCACCGTAAAAGACCGATTCAATTGTTTTCCCGGCATCGTAGAAAATTCTTCGCCATACCATTCCTTTCCACTGCTCAAAAAATTCAACGTGTCCAATTCATGAAAATACCGGCTGTTAAAACTAGTTATTGTAGTATTTGGTAAAATCGGTGGTACCTGGTCGGATATTCGTTTTCCGTTTGAACCAATATTGATGTAAAAAAAAGATTGCTCGCTATAAATATTCTTTTGGTGCCGAAAAGTCCTTTGAACCGAATCGTTGTTCCAGGAATGAGGCCCTGCCGCATAAAACCATATATTATCTCCACCATCTATTATTCCGTCCCCCCCATCATTTACCCAAACAGCATTTTCAAAAAGGTCGTCGTACTTGAATCCATTGGGTTGTTCTGGGAGTGGGGTCCCACTATTGCCAAATAATCTGATCGAGGTTGAAGGGAGGTTGCTGGTATTTATTCCCAGTTTGGAGAGAAAAGGGAGGTCTATTTTATAAACTCCGGCGCCCATAACAGCTATTTTATACCAATTGCCGGAAGCCAACACCGAATGATTGGTGTATACGCGCTGGGCATCCGCAGAAACACCTATTAAGAGCAGTGTAGCGGCCAGCAGGCGGTACATTGGTAAACAGAGGGTCATCTTTTTCAAAAATAGCTCATTTTTAACGGAACAATAAACAGGCTAAATGGTTGTTTTACAGAAACTACCTATTTTCGCAGTTCACCCATATACCTGTGGATAAACATGAGAAAATCTGTACAATATTTGAGATCAAATACCGTTTAATTGAATTGAACCAAAGGCAAAAGCTATTAAAATGAACCTGAAAAACCTATTCATCCTCCTGACTTGTGCCGCGTCCGTATCTTCTTGTAAGAATGGTATGTTTGGCAAAAACAAGAAGGAAAAATCCGACGTAACCGGCTGGAATTACAACGACAAAAACATGGGCGGTTACCAGGTCGCTAAAGAAAAAGAACAGCGTACTGGTCCCGGACTTGTATTTGTACAAGGGGGAACCTTTACTATGGGCGCAGTAGAGGAAGATGTTATGGGCGATTGGAATAACATTCCTACCCGTAAAACAGTAAACTCTTTCTACATTGACCAAAGTGAAGTGGCCAATATTCATTACCGGGAATACCTGTATTGGCTTAACAATGTCTTTGAAGGAGACGAGTATAGAGCGGTTCGTGAAGGTGCTTTGCCAGATACCCTGGTATGGCGCAGCGAGCTGGCCTATAATGAGCCAATGGTAGAATATTATTTTCGCCATCCTTCTTACAATTATTACCCCGTAGTAGGGGTAACCTGGAGGCAGGCATATGATTTTTGTTTGTGGCGCACCGACCGCGTAAACGAAAAGGCTTTAATTGACAGACAATTTATCAATAAGAATACCCTGAAGAATATCCAGGGCCAAGGAGCCGAATCATTCAATACCAAGTCATACCTGTTAGGATTAACTACTCCTACCCCGGGACCTGGTGCTCGTTCTAAAAAGAATCCATTAAAGAATCCGAATGGCACACCTCGTGCGCAGGTTACTTTTGAAGATGGAATTTTATTGCCTGCTTACCGCCTTCCAACAGAAGCGGAGTGGGAATATGCTGCAATGGCTCTGGTTGGACAAAATCCCAGGCCCAGCAAGAAAGAAAAACAACGCGGAGAAGAGTTAATAACTAATAAACAAGTTTATTCCTGGAGCCAGAATGTAAATGGTTTACGGGATAGCCGCCGGGGAAGCTGGCAGGGCACTTTCCTTGCTAACTTTAAAAGAGGAGCAGGAGACAATATGGGAGTAGCCGGAGGGTTAAATGACCGGGCCGTTTATACTGCCCCTGTAAACTCATTTTTCCCTAATGCGTTTGGTATTTACAATATGTCGGGTAACGTGAATGAGTGGACCGGTGATATTTACCGCCCCTTGTCCATTACTGACAATGACGATGTAGCTCCTTATCGTGGTAACTTCTTCCAGAAAGATCTGCGCACTAAAGATGGCGAATTTGAAAAAGATAGCTTAGGTAGGGTGAAAAGAGAATTTGTTACTGATGAAGAAAGTAAGAACCGTCGTAACTATCAAAAAGGTAATGTAATTAACTACCTGGATGGTGACTCACTGATAACAGGAGTTAATTATGAAACGGATAAGGAAAAAGGACGCGGATATGGTTTAACTACCCTCATTAGCGATAAATCTAGAGTGATTAAAGGTGGTAGCTGGAACGACCGTGCATATTGGTTGTCTCCTGGTACCCGCCGGTTCCTCGAAGAAGATCAATCCAGCAGTACAGTGGGTTTCCGTTGTGCTATGGATCGTGTAGGTAGCCCGGAAGGTAATGGTAGAAAAACCGGCATCAACTATTCTACCCGCCGGCAGAATACAAGAAAAAAATAGCCTGGTTCAAATTATATAGAAGAGCCATCTCCCATAAAGAGGTGGCTTTTTCTTTTATTTTTGTTGTATGACGATAGAACAACTCTACGAATTATATACGCAATATCCTTCGGTTCAAACAGACACCCGCAAACTTAAGCCGGGTGATATATTTTTTGCCTTGAAAGGCCCCAGCTTCAATGGAAATGTCTTCGCTCAGCAGGCACTGGAATTCGGAGCCGCCTATGCAGTAATTGATGAAAAAGAATTTGCGACTGGTAATAAAACAATTCTTGTAAAAGATGTATTAACTACTTTACAGCAATTAGCGAGGTATCACCGCCTCCAATTTACCAGCTTGCCTGATGGTAGGCAGATTCCTTTTATTGCGATCACCGGCAGCAATGGAAAAACAACTACCAAAGAGTTGGTATATACAGTACTCTCCACCACGTATAAAACATATACTACCCAAGGCAACCTAAATAATCATATCGGTATACCTCTAACGATATTAAGTATTAGGCGCGACGCTGAGATAGCTATTATAGAAATGGGGGCTAATCATCAAAAAGAAATCGAAGGTTATTGTGAGTATACATTGCCCACCCATGGAGTAATAACGAATTGCGGGAAAGCCCACCTGGAAGGATTTGGGGGAACAGAAGGAGTTCGAAGAGGAAAAGGTGAATTGTACGATTACCTGCGAAACAAGAAAGGAACTGCTTTTGTGATGTGGGATTACGATTACCTGCAGTCTATGAGTAAAGGCATAAAAGAAATTATAACCTATGGAACAAAAGAGGCGGATTATATTGGAAGAATTTTACAATGTGAACCTTTTATACAGGTAGCGATAGAAAAGGGTGCCTCTATAAAAAAAATCCGCACCCAGCTAGTGGGCGAATACAATTTATCCAATGTACTTGTAGCTGTAACTATCGGTAAGTATTTTAATATTGACGACAACAAAATAACAGAAGCAATTGAAGCCTATGCCCCTACCAACAGCCGGTCTCAATTGGTATCCATAGGAAGCAATCAAATTGTATTGGATGCATACAATGCCAACCCCAGCAGCATGAAAGCTGCTATTGAAAATTTTTCCAAAATGCATAAAGCGGATAAAGTACTATTGCTGGGGGCTATGGCCGAACTGGGTACTGACAGTTTGGTAGAACATAAAGCTATTATTGATCTCCTCACAAAATACACCTGGAAGGAAGTAGTACTGGTTGGGGGCGACTTTCAAAAAATAGCGCATCCATTTACCGGGTTAAATAATGTGGCAGAAGCCGCTGAATGGTTCCGGAAAAAACAATTTCAAGATACTGCCATATTGATCAAAGGCTCACGCAGTATGCAAATGGAAAAGGTGCTTGCTTAAATTTTTTTTACCTCCTGTAATAATCGAAGTTGATTAACTTTTTCGCTCAATAGATTTACCTGCATATTTTTTTCATTGAGCCAATCTTTCTGAATAACTTTTAAAATCTTTTTTTCTTCAAGCGGTAACAGGTTTGTGTAAGAAGGCTCAAAAAAAAGTAGTTTATTGCAGGTATCCATATAATTACCTAATTCCAATGCCAGGTCGGACATAATCTTCTCATTTTTCCATGCGGTTACAGGAAAAGTAATACCCCATACAGATGAACAGGTATGTACATTGTAAATGATATCCTTCAGGTGCTTCCGTATATTATGCAAATTCTTATCGGTAATGGGCACCAGCAGCATAAGCCGAATTGCGGTTATATTCTGCTGTACAAATCTTTTAATATTCTCGGTGGTTAAATAATCCGGTAGCAAACAGCACCAGGTTTCCCATTCGGCATTAAATGAAATTTTTTCATATATTTTAATAAAATCTTTTTTGTCAATAAACAATTTTCTCTGTAATAAGGAAGAATAAACAGGTGTAACGGAGGAATGATCCGGTAAAGCGCTATGTAAAGCCGGAATAAACAATTGAATATCTCTTATTGTTCCGGCAGTTTTATAAATTATCTTAAGCTCATCAGAAATCAATTGCTTCGGTTCCTTTGTTCTTGAATTACTCATACGCAAAAAGGCACGCAATTTTTTATATTCCACCCGCCAATGGTGTATATCCTCCACCTCAAAGCTACCCGGAATTTTACGACCTAGTTTTTCTAACTGCCCGCTATACTTTCTTATAACCTGTTCCTGGCTGGTTCTGTTCAATGGTATTTTTTTTATAAGCTACAAAAAAATTCAACAGGCAGCCTGACAATTTGTAAACCTTAACATACACGCCTAAAAATTAATCAGGACGTGCACCGGTTAGAGATGGGTATTCAAATCTTGTGAATTAATGCATGGGGTCCTAATTCCACTATTTGGTAACCCTTTGGATACGTTCTGTTTCTTTCTGTTGAAACGAAGGAAGGATATTTTATAAATGTAATCGCTCTCCGGCAATAGGCCCTCGCTTTCATAGCCATAACTACTGTATTCTTTAATAAAAGCGGCGGTAGCTTATACCCCAGCACCTTCAGCATTTTTTGATCCAGCAAACACCTGATTACCAGTAAAACAATATGTTTGGCAAAAAAAGGCATCCATCCTTTTATAATATTATTGGTGGCAGATGCCAACGCGTTATTTGATTTTTCGTAATGAAAATTACACTGCTCGTACCCTTCTACAAAAATTTTCAGCTCTTCCAATGAAGAAGGAACCGCACTTATTTTAAATCGTTTTCCCACCTCTTTAAAAAAATAGAACAACGCCTGCTTTTCATTTTCTGTTGTTTTGTACCACCCAAAATCGTCTATCCATTGGATAGAAAGGAAAATAAAGATAGGAAGCACAAACAGCTAATCATCGATATTTATTTTATACAAAGAATGTATTTTATCCATTTGCGCAATGGCACGACTTCCGCGTCCATTGTCGTATCCATTCTGCATAAACTCAGCTACAATCAGTGCGGCATCATCGTATCTTTTTTGTCCATGTTTGCGAAACTCACCGGTTCGGTTAAGTAACCCTGAAATGCCCGGGCTGCAAAACGTATGGATCTACGCGATTTCCAGCGCTCTCACTAAATCCCAGGGAAATTCCTAGCCTGTCATCAGGTGAACGATACGGCAATGTTCCTTTTCGGAATCGAGTGATTGGATTTCTTTATGAACAGCTTTATTCCTGAATAATAAAAATTGCTATTGATATTGCATCGCAACGGCTAGTTTTAAAAATGCACGTATTTTTCAATTAGTTTTTTATCAATGCCTTTCTGAATTGCTTTCATTGATTGCCGGTAAAGTATCTTTTCAAAAATGCTCCTTCATCCGGGAAGATTACTTTCACTTATTTCGAATAGCCTGGTAAGGGCTAACTTATCTTTGGGAAATCCATTGGATTTGCAGAGTCCCTCTCCGGCCAACCCATCCCCTATTTGTAATGATAGTTTAAAGCCCCAGCTGGCAGGTCTCAATTCCACCCGAAACTTACAGGGTTTACCACTCCGGTTACGGAACAGATGATTAATATTAGGTGCAGCCATCGCGGATTTGCCAGCAGCCAGGCTATAGATTTTCTTACCGAGTTTAACTTGTAATTCTCCATCCAGGCAATCAAATTTTTAACTGTAGGTTTTATGATAATGAAGTCCTCCTCCATCGGCCAACTCTACTTCAACCAACGTGTATTCCCCATCGGTTTCAGCGGATGTTTTAAGAAAGGTTACGCAGTCCTGCTGAATG
Organism: Chitinophagaceae bacterium; assembly: GCA_031360425.1. GTDB lineage: Bacteria > Bacteroidota > Bacteroidia > Chitinophagales > Chitinophagaceae > Endoryza. The sequence continues at coordinate 46,987 of JANMBO010000013.1, forward strand.
GGGTTATAAATTTTTCGTGACTCCATAATTCACAGTTAAAGAAAATTATACGAAATAAGAGATGCACCCGGTTTTCAAATGTAAAAAAATTAAGGGTTTTTCATCCTGATCTATTAACAGACTCTTTACAATTAATATGGAATTTTTCAGGAAATGCATGACTTTAATAATGCAGTCAGTGAAATTTACGTAGTTGGTAGCGTTGTTTGATCGTTTCATCGCATTTACCATAAAAGCCGGGCGAGTTCATAGTAGTTTTGTTTTGTGCACGAAGGGAAAGTAGAAAAGAAATAAACCAAGAGTGTACATTTTTATAACCTTTAATATTGAAAACATGAAAAAATCAATTTTAGCCATCGCAATCGTCTTCGCATCATTTGCCATTTCCGCCACCAGCCGGGCAGGTGGAATCAAAGTCGCTACTACACCAGAAGCCAAAGAAAAAGCAATGAAAAGTTTTCATAAGCAATTCGGTATTGCTACCGATGTAGCCATTTTCAATTCTAGGGATGGATTTATTTTCAAGTCTTATGCTGCAGGAAAAAGTGTAACCACTTCCTTTGATAAGAAAGGAAACTGGATCTATTCGGTTGAACGCTTTCCCAGCAATCAACTTTTGAAAAATATTATCGACCTGGTTGGCATTGAGCCAGGCAATGGATTTGTCACCGGTATTCAAAAAGTAACACAGCCTGATTCAGAGCCAATTTTTGTAATTCAAACACAAGGCAAAGATTTTATTAAAACATTCAGGTTGTCAAACAAACAGTTAGAGTCAGTTGCAGATTATAAAAAAGGATAAATAGTAATCAGGAATTAAAAAAAGACCTGCGCAACAAAGCAGGTTTTTTTTTATCCGTTATTGAATAATTATTTTCTGGGAAGCTGCCTTATTTCCACTTTTCTGAAATCAATAGGTTGGCCTTCACTTTGCAGGGCGATAAATCCCTGGTTGAGGATGGTGCCATCCACTTTGTATTTCGGATCAAAGCCTGTAGCTACATTACCTCCTACTTGTGGTTTTGAATATTGCAATACCGTATCTCCGTTAATGATATGCGTAACTAAAGAATCGCCCCATACCATCAGTTCCGCTCTAACCCATTGCTCTCCTTCGTATGTTTTCGAAGTGGAATTGATACAATGCCGCTGATCCAGTTTCCCATTCATCACCACATGAGTACCCGGTGAGCACATATTACCCGTGGGCCTGGGTTTACCATCTCCCAACCCGGCGAGCAGTTGCATTTCAATAGAGATTGGCCAGTTTTGATTTTTAAGAATCGTATGAGGATCCTGGGAATGAAACATAACCCCGCTGTTAAGTCTCGCATATTCCGGAGCCCCTTTAAAAAATGCGCCCGTAAAACGATACTCGACTACAAGGTGATAGTAGGAAAAAGGAGTTTTGTAAAATAAATGGCCAAAACGGTTGTTAAATGAATCGTACTGATCGTACCGCACTTTTATAATACCGTCTTCCACGCGAAAGGTAGTGCCATAATTCTCTCCCGTTTCATGTCCATTGATCTTTACTACCCAATCGTTAATATCTTTTCCGTTGAAAAGTGATTTCCATTCAGTTTGCTTGTTGATTGGTTGTATTGTTTTGCATCCGGAACATGCAAAGAACCAACACATACTTAAAAGTAGAAATAAGCGCATAATTTAAATGATTCGTTTCCTGAAATTCATTGAAATAAAATTCGTACAAATTCTATTATGAATTTAGACTAAAATAATTCAATTTCAGCAACTGAAAGATTCACAGATTAGATCCAAATGTGAAAAGAAAAGAATTGTGTGGCCCAACTCCCTCCTGTTTTGTCAGACAAAAACATCCTCGCTTGATTTAAAGTTTTAGCCATTTGAATACTCAATGCAGTTGCACCTCAATTGGCATAAATATATTAACTATAAGTAACCGGGATACGACTGTAATGGACGCCATAGGATAAGTGAACTGAAGAAAAGGAACATATTAGAAGAAGGTAGTAGTTTTGCAAAAATCCACGATATTTAGTTAATAAATCCCGTAAAAAATTTCGGTAACTCTCCTTTGATAGAGTATTTTTGCCGCCCGGTTTAATACGGAGACTTGTCCGAGTGGTTGAAGGAGCACGCCTGGAAAGTGTGTATACGGGAAACCGTATCGAGGGTTCGAATCCCTCAGTCTCCGCTAACTTTAGAAGGCTTTTAGGAAAGAAAGGCCTTTTATATTACTTAGCTTCTCTTAAATCGGGATACCGAATATTTTTTTCGCATTTGCCGTTGTGACGGCTGCCACTTCCTCCACAGTTATCTTCTTTACTTCTGCCAGCTTTGCCACGATGTATTTTAAATAACTGCTTTCATTTCGTTTTCCGCGAAAGGGAACCGGGGTCAAATAAGGCGCATCCGTTTCCAATACTAAATACTCCAGTGGAATGTTTTTAACCACTTCTGCCAACCCGGAGTTTTTGTAGGTTAATACGCCTCCTATTCCCATATAAAATCCAAGATCCATTATTTTTTCTGCGCTGGAAAGATCATCAGAAAAACAATGAAAAATTCCATGGTGCTTTCCCTGCTGATGTTGTTTTACAATATCAATACAGTCCGCTATCGAATTCCGGCTATGTATTACAATGGGCTTATCGTATTGAAGCGCCCATTCTGTTTGCAGATGAAAAGCTTCTTGCTGCTCCTGGATAAATGTTTTATCCCAGTAATAATCCAACCCAATCTCACCAATGGCAATAAAGGGTCGCTGGGTAAGCCAATATTCCACCAACGCCAGTTCCTCTTTGTAATTTTCTTTAACTGAACAGGGATGCAGTCCCATCATGGCATGGCATTTCTGTGGCCAGCGCTTTTCCAGGTCGAGCAAATTGTTCAATTCCGAACTATCTATGGCCGGTAACAGGAGCTGTTCAACGCCTTCCATGGATGCTCGTTCTATTATAGCATTTATATCTCCAACAAAAGCCTCTAAGTACAAATGGCAGTGAGTGTCAATTAGTTGCATTTTCATATCTCTCACAAATTTCAAAAAAAAAGTTAATAATCCTTTAAACTCTAAGTAATGAACCCAGTCTTAAAAACGTTATTATCATTACACCACTAAAAATACAATAGTTATGAAGTCAGTAACCGGTCTTACCCGAGTGTTAACCGCAATGTCGTTCATTGCCTTATTTTTCTTTGTTTCCTGCAAAAAAGAGGGCAGTACGGCCAGCACGGCGGCTGAACAGGAAGAATTCGCATCTGCCACCTCTGAATCTGATGCCGAGGCTGAAGGTGTATTCGATGATATTTTTGATAATGTTATGGGGGTAGATACCGAAGTGGGTGTTGGGGGCGGTATTGGGGTTTTTAGCTCATCAGGTAGAATTACCGATGGGCAAATAATGCTTAACGGCGCTGGGACAGTTGATTCCAACAGATGCTTTACCGTATCGTATACCCAATTGAATCCTCCTAATCGTTTCCCCTTAAAAATAACCCTTGATTTTGGTACTTCAGGTTGTTTAGGTCGGGATGGCAGAACCCGTAAGGGTAAAATAATTACGGTGTATTCCGGGCCGTTGTTTCTTCCTGGAAACTCCAGTACCACTACATTTGAGGGTTACGTGGTTAATGATATATCAGTGGAGGGAACTCATAAAATCTCTAACAAAAGCACCCAGGATAAAAAAATCTTCAATGTGCAGGTGATTGGTGCCAAACTGTCTAAACCCAATGGCAATTTCTCCCAATGGAACAGTGAAAAAACAATTTCCCAGATAGAAGGATTGGGTACACCCCTATTCGTACTGGACGACATTTTCACGATTGAAGGCGGGGCCAACGGGGCAGTAAAAAGAGGAGACAAGTTCTTTCAGTGGTCTACTATTATCCAGGAGCCGCTAGTTAAGAAATTTTCATGCCGATGGATCGTAAAAGGAGTGGTAGTAATGCGCAAAAGCAATGCCCCGGTGGCAGAGCTGAACTACGGTAACGGGGTGTGCGACAATAAAGCCACTTTTACCGTAAACGGCCAGGTCCGGGAAATTACTTTGCACTAATTAAAAAAGTTTATACCTTTAAGTCAGTTTTCATAGGGTACGGATTAAAAACGGGCCAGGGTTTCTACCCCGGCCCAACTTTTTTTAAACTGGAATCCAAATTTGGGAAAAGTCAATCAGGACAAATTTTCAGGAATTTTCTCAAAAACAAACCCTCGTTCCGACAATTCCTTAATTACAACAGGTAATGTTTTTAGCAAACGCGGAAATGCTTTTTCACTGTCATGAAATACCAGCATAGATCCAGCCTTAGTATGCTTCAACACATTCCGGGTACATTTTTCTGAATTAATATTAGTATCAAAATCGGCGCTTACCACATTCCACATTATTATTTTCATTTCCGGAAAGAGTTTCCTCAACAACGCAGCTTGCCTTCTTTTGATTCGTCCATAAGGCGGGCGGAACAGATTACTCTGGATATGCTGCTGGGCTTGCCGGATATTCTTTATGTAAACATCATCTGAAGTATTCCATCCGTTTAGATGGTCCTGGGTATGATTACCCACTGCATGATCCTGTTGAAGAATAGCTTCATAGGTATCCTTGTACTTTTCTACATTATTACCAATGCAAAAGAAGGTAGCTTTTGCATTATATTTTCTTAATTCCTCTAATACAAAGGGGGTAATCTGGGGATGTGGACCGTCGTCAAATGTAAGGTAGATCGAGTTGGCAGCTGCAGGAATATCCCAGATACCAACAGGAAATAGTTTTTTAATCAACCAGGGAGTTTTTACCAAATAAAACATAATTCGCCGGATACAATTTGTGAAGTAAATAAAGTTATTCCCCAAAACCAGTGAGGTGAATCACCTTGCCCAGGTAGCGGTAAATCTTTCCGTTTTTTTTGAGGTACTCTGCCTGACCTTTTTCATCTGTTAAAATCTTATCCATGTATTTCTTCACTTTATCATCTTTAGCCTGCACCGCTTTTCCGATGTTGATAGCCTCTTCAGCATACCCATTCAATAATGGTTCCAGCTGATCGTAAAACAAAGCATTCCCGGCAAAGATATCGCAGCCAAGAACCTTATCCCCGCTTACGCATACTAAACCTACCCAGGTGCTGTCTGTTTTCTTTACGTGCTCTCTGAAAAAGCGCAGGTATTCTTCCTGCAACAGTGATACCCGTTTATCAGTTCGCTGAGCGGCATATGCCTGCGTGAGCGATTTTGTTTTACTGCTGTCTAACTGATTAAAGATCTCGTTCCAGATTAGCACCTGATTTTTTGAATGATCCACTACCTTCCGTAGTCGGGGATTGGCGTAATTGAAGTAAGAAAATCTTTTCTCCCTACCACTCCAACGATCTTCCTCTACACACATTACAGATACATATTGATCAGCCCCTGTAGGCACAAGAATGGTATCCCTTGCCACCATTCTGTCCTGCCTTCCTCCCAATAAAATTTCACCCGATGCTATATATAGTGGATTGTTTGATTTATTATTGATTCGCAGCCAGTGAACATTTTCTGTGGACGCGGTACCCCGTTCACTTACAGTAACTATCCCTTTTTGAATAGCTTTCCCCAACGACAAAAAGTTTGGGCCAGATTCAATCCCTTTATTTTTTTGTACAATGGGAATTATCTTAAGATTCTTGTAGGTAATAGCACTGTCGTACTGAACTGTCAGATTCTGATAAGTCAGTTGGGCGGTGGCGCCTGTTGCCAACACTAAAGACAGGAATAGAGAAAGTGCCTTCATTATATGATCACTAAAACGCTGTTGAATTAAAAATAGTGCTTAAACCCATTCCGCTTACCATTAGAAATTCAACTAGGTAATTCTCTCAACAACTCTTTAGCACAAAGGACCTAAGTAAATTATTCAGGCAGCAAAATAAGCCCTTTAAATCAAGGGAGGTTATCTTTGCAAGCTATGAATAAAAAAGTGCGCGTCCGTTTTGCCCCTAGTCCAACCGGAGGGTTACACTTAGGAGGAGTCAGAACCGTCTTATTTAATTATTTATTCGCCAAACAGCACAAGGGCGACTTTGTGTTACGGATAGAAGATACCGACCTGAGTCGATATGTAGCCGGTGCAGAGGAATATATTTTTAACTGTTTGAAATGGGCGGGGCTGGAACCTGATGAAAGTCCGCATAAAGAAGGTCCTTACGGTCCATATCGCCAAAGCGAACGAAAAAAGATATACCGAAAATATGCAGAAGAATTAATAAAAAATGGTTACGCGTATTATGCATTTGATACACCAGAAGAGTTGAATACAATGCGGAGCGAATTTAAAACCGACCGGAACACGTCGCCACAATATGATCATATCCTCCGCAAGAAAATGCGGAATTCGCTTACGCTAACCAATGATGAAGTGGACAAATTATTGGCAGAAAATGCCCTGCACGTTATTCGTATAAAAATACCGGAACACGAAACTGTTTCATTTACTGACATAATTCGGGGTGAAATAAGTTTTGATACCAGTGTGGTGGATGATAAAGTATTATTGAAAGCAGATGGCATGCCCACTTATCACCTGGCGGTGGTAGTAGATGATTATTTAATGAAAATTACCCATGCATTTCGGGGAGAGGAGTGGTTACCCAGTGCACCTGTTCATATTTTATTATGGAAATATTTATTTGGACTGGAAGGAATGCCGCAATGGGCGCATCTTCCGTTGATATTAGGTCCGAATGGAAAATTAAGTAAACGTGATGGAGCTAAATATGGCTTCCCCGTTTTTGCCATGAACTGGACAGATCCTAAAACGGGTGAATCGGTTGAAGGCTTTAAAGAAAAAGGATTCTTACCAGAAGCATTTATAAATCTTCTTGCCTTATTAGGCTGGAACGATGGTACTGAGCAGGAAATTTTCTCCAAAGAAGAATTGATAGAAAAATTTTCAATCGAACGCGTGCATAGTGGCGGGGCAAAATTTGATTACGAAAAAGCAAAGTGGTTTAACCACGAATGGCTGAAGAAGTCGGGAGTCGAGAGTCTGAAACCCGCAGTTAAAGCCGTTCTGTTAGAAAAAAATATTAGTGTTCCCGATGAGGAATTGCTGGGCAAAGTAATTGGCCTGGTAAAAGACCGATGCTCCCTGTTACCTGATTTTGTACAGCAATCTGCTTTCTTTTTCAAAACACCGGAAGAATGGGATATCGCTGCTGTGAAACCGAAATGGAGTGCAGAAAAGAAAAATTTTTTTGAACAGTATAGCAGCCGGCTTTTAACATTGAGCGAATGGACTTCCCAAAAGCTGGAGAATAGTTTTAAAGAACTGTCTCAAGAAAAAAATATTAAACCCGGTGAGCTGCAATTGCCTTTTCGGATTATGCTAGTGGGGGGTAAATTCGGCCCGCCCGTTTTTGAAATCGCTTCCATCATAGGAAAAGAGGAAACTGTGAACCGAATCAAAAATGCGTTGCCCTTTTTTTGAATATAAGAATATGTCATGTATTAAATAATGTTAACTCAAAAGCGAAACGTTCTGTAACGCAACCTCAAATACAATTACAGTAGCTAAAAGAATGTATTTTCGCTGTATAAGATTATTCAATGAACAGACCGGTACGGGTATTAGTCGCAAAAGTTGGATTAGATGGCCATGATCGTGGCGCCAAAGTAATTGCCACCGCGCTACGTGATGCAGGTATGGAAGTTATTTATACCGGGTTACGACAAACGCCTGAAATGGTAGTGAACGCGGCATTGCAGGAAGATGTGGATGCTATCGGAATCAGCATTCTTTCCGGTGCGCACATGACTATTTTCCCAAAAGTGATACGATTGATGAAAGAAAAAGGGATGAGTGATGTATTACTTACCGGCGGAGGTATCATACCGGAAAATGATATGAAAGCATTGAATGAACTGGGTGTCGGAAAATTATTTGCTCCGGGAACCACTACCGGCGATATAGCCATTTATATTAAGGACTGGGTTAAGGCGAACAGGAATTTTTAATTTGTTTTTATCATGAAATTGCTGCCTGGCTAAAGCGTTCAGCCGGTTTTATACTTTCTTATTCAAATTTGAAAAATTTCTTTTTATATGTATACGGCTCTGCTCACCAACCTGGAAAATCACGTATTTACCATCACCATCAATCGCCCCGATAAACTGAATGCCCTTAACAAAACGGTATTTGATGAATTGAATACCGCGCTTGATGAAGTATATAATAACAATGAAATACGATCGGTGATTATTACGGGTGCCGGTCCGAAAGCCTTTGTGGCAGGTGCCGACATCTCCGAGTTCAACGGGCTCAGCAAAGAACAGGCAATGGCAATGGCCCAACGCGGACAAGATATATTTTTTCGTATTGAAAATTCTCCCAAACCTATTGTGGCTGCCGTTAATGGTTTTGCTCTGGGAGGTGGTTGCGAACTGGCAATGGCCTGCCATTTTCGTATTGCCTCCGACAATGCGAAGTTTGGTCAACCGGAAGTAAACCTTGGATTGATTCCCGGTTATGGAGGTACCCAACGGTTAACACAATTGATTGGTAAAGGAAGAGCTATTGAATTGCTTGTTTCGGCCAATATGATTGATGCGAATACCGCTCTTCAATATGGCCTGGTAAATTATGTGGTGCCACCGGCAGAGCTGCTGGTTAAGACTAAATCTGTTTTGGATATCATCAACAGCAAAGCTCCCATAGCGGTTGGACATTGTATTACTTCCGCTAATTGTGTATTTGATAAGGAAAAAGATGGATATGTATCCGAGATAATCCTATTTGGAGAATCATTTGTTACCGAAGATATGAAAGAAGGAACAACGGCCTTCCTGGAAAAACGAAAAGCAAACTTCAGGGGAAAATAAAAAGACGACGGTAGTTTGCCAATACAAACTACCGTCGTCAATTAAAAAATATAATTATGCTTTTTGCTGCGCAAACTCAAGATTGAGATTAATTTTCACTTCTTTCCCTACTACTGCGCCACCTGCTTCCGTAATCGTATCCCATTTTAAATTATAATCGAAACGGTTTATAGATCCTGCCGCTTTAAAGCCGGCTTTGGTATTTCCCCATGGATCTTTAATAGTTCCACCATAGGTCACATCAAATTTTACTCTTTTGGTGATATCACGAATCGTGAGATCTCCTTCCAGTATATATTTGTTTCCGCTAACTTTCTTAAAGGAAATTCCTTTGAAAGTCATTTGGGGAAATTTCTCTGCATTAAAAAAATCATCTGATTTCAAATGCTTATCCCGGTTATCATTGTCGGTATTGATACTGTTTATGTTAACGGTAAAATCAATCCTGGCATCATTGAAATCTGCCTTGGAAGTCTGAATCGTGCCCGCATAATCTTTGAAAGCCCCATCCACATCACTTACCACGAGATGAGTAATGGTAAATTTTACATTAGAATGAGAATTATCGATTTTCCATGTGCTGTTTTGAGCCATTGAGCCCGCTGATAAAATCAACGCAGCAAAGGCAATAATTATGCTTTTCATATTTCTTAATTTGTTTTTGTGGTGATATTTAAAAAACAAATATCAGATCATCTCCATGTTTAAACATTGATATATGATAAGTTTTTGGCAGGGTTTTGTTAAATCGTCTGGCAGATTGCCTTTTGAGGCAAATAAAGCCGGAATAACTTTAATGAAAAAGGACTCAATAGGCGTAAGAGTTGTATAAACTAATTTCTCCTATTACAGGCGTAGCCTTACTGCCGGTAATCATTAGTCTTACTTTAGATGAAGTGTGTTCAGTAAACTGTAAAATCCTTTTTTTCCCGATGGTGGTGCCAGTAATTACTTCCTGGTACTTCATTCCATCCCAAACCTCTACAGAGAAAGATTGAATGCGCTGACCGAGTTCAATATATTCTTCCAGCACAATCGTATTAAAGGTTTGAGGGATTTTCATATCAACCTCTATCCAGCAGGTGGTTTGCCCTTCCGGCGGTGCCCAGTGCGATTTCCTGGAACCATCGGTTAATGAACCTGGCAAATAGCCAGAACGTTTTGACGAAACTTCTACTTTACCATGTAACGCCAGGTTGGTCTTCAATAACTCATTACGCAATCGGCGAAAATCCATTAAAGCAGCAGAATCTTTTTCGTGAATTAATCCTTTTGTATCTGGTGGAACATTCAATAAGAAATTTGCTCCCCGGCCAACCGACTTGGTGTATAGCGACATCAACTCTCGTCCTGATTTTACTTTATCATTTTCTTTTGCATGATAAAACCAACCCGGTCTTATACTCACATCACATTCAGCCGGTATCCAATTACGTCCATTCACATTTCCTCTATTTAAAGTGACTTGTGATGGACCGCCAGCCCCCCTGGTAAGCCCGGCTGTATCGAGCAGGTTCCAATTTGTTTCGCCAGCAATACCACTTTCATTACCTACCCAACGAATATCAGGGCCAATATCACTGAACACTACTGCTCCGGGGGCCGCCAGTCGAATCTCTTTTTCAAATCGCCTGAAGTCATAAACTTGCTTTTTTCCATTAGGTCCTTCACCATTGGCCCCATCCCACCACATTTCAAAAATAGGACCATAGCCTTTCACCGCTTCTTTCAAGGTATTCACATACACATCATTGTACTCCAGTGTTCCATATTTTGGATGATTTCGATCCCAGGGAGAAATATAAATACCAAATTTTAATCCATACTCCTTGCAGGCTCCAGACAGTTCTTTCAACACATCTCCCTTTCCATTTCGCCATTTGCTTTCGCGGACAGTATGCGAAGAAAATTTACTTGGCCATAAGCAAAATCCATCGTGATGCTTTGCCGTAATGATTATTCCTTTTGCTCCGGCAGCTCTCGCAATACGTGCCCATTGGCGGCAATCAAGTTGAGTTGGATTAAAACTATCAGGATCTTCGGTTCCATGTCCCCATTCCAAATCAGAAAATGTATTCGGTCCAAAATGCATGAACAGATAAAATTCCATATTATGCCAGTCCATTTGTTGTTTGGATGGCAACGGCCCAAATGGCTTTAGCGTTTGAGCAAGAAGAAAAAAAGAAAGTAGAGACAATGGAAAGGTGATTATAATTTTTTTCATGATATATTCATTAAGACTTCGTTTTTAATAACCGCCTCATTTATTTTTTGCACAGGGTTCATAATATAAGTAACCACCGAATTATCTTTCAGTAACTCCACCACCCGGAAGCCCCGATAAGAAGTTCCCCAGTTTCCGCCAAAATGCGCATCGAATATAAATGGAATTTCATTTTTCCTCTTAATGCCTTCTTCATCATGATCGTGCCCATTAAATACGGCCCTGATATTTTTATGCGCCGCGAATAATTCAAACAATTCCGGGCAATCAACAGCATTAGTAGTTAGCTTACCGGGATTGATATGAATAAATATGAAAATATTTTTTTTCGATTTATGCTCCGCTAATTTTTGTTTGAACCAGGATATATCCGGACATAAATAATCGCCCTTTTCATTAGAAGTAGTACCGATCAAAATAGCGGTTGATTGTATACTGAAATCAAGATTCACGGGCATATTCCAGATGCTTTCCCATTCTTGGGCGGTTACATGATCATGATTTCCCTGGCTTACATAATATTTTACCTGCAATTTATCGAGTGCCTGTTTAGCAGCGGGAAAGTGGTTCTTATCATCGTGAATAATATCCCCATTAAAAACCCCGAATGCAAAAGGATTTTTGCTATGCTCCTCATTGATTCGCTTTACTACATCAGAAAAATAATATTCAAAATCGGTACCGGGTTGCCCGTAATGTCCATCGGAAGCCACAACGAACCGAAGCTTTACCTTAGGTTTAGTTACTTCATTTACCCATCGTTCGCTCGCCTGCACAATTCTGCCGTTTGAGAGCAATACAATAATGGGGGATGCTATTTTAATAAAGTCACGCCTGTTCATACCGTTGAATTAATAAAGTTTACCGCTGAGAACGGGATAGCGGAGAGTTAACGCGAAGGATCTCTGCAAAATCTCCTGTAACTCCATTTCTCTGCGGTTGAATGTCTGAACTGTGATTCAAGGGACTATTGGGATTAATAGGAAATGGTCTATTAAACGTTTTTCTAATTGGACAATCGGAAAATCCAACATTAACCGCAGAAAAGGTTATTCATTTTCGTCCATTTTTAATAATAATTGTTTCCCCTTTCTTCATGTCAGCTAGTAATATTCCAGTAAGTACTTTGTATTCTTTTTGTTCATTAGTTATATAAAATGTTTTAAAAGGTAATTTCAATGAGAGTTTACCACCTACTTCTGCGGTCATTATTATTTGATCAATTATACCTTTTACTTTTCTGGCAGAAACCAGGAAAGCTCCTTCCGTTCTTAATGTATTAAACGAAACATCTATCCAACTTTCAGGTACAGCAGGAAATACTTCGATATATCCCTTATGACTTTGAATTAATAATTCATGAACCCCTTGTGCAAAAGCAAAATTACCTTCTAAGGTGAATGGTCGATAAGTGAAGTTGGAATACTGTCCCCCTTTCTGATCGCCATTTAAATGAAAGCTATTGGGAGAACAAAAATTGGAGGCAAAAATCTGAAGCATTTTCACTGCATTCTCAGCTTCTTTGGCTCTTGCATAAATACTGGCGGCCCAACTGAAGGAATAACCACACCATCCTCTTGTTCCAACTTTTTCTAAATGCCTTAGCGATTTCTTTATAATATCATGCTCGGTAGAATCCTCTACGTTCAATAATCCTAACGGGTGGATAGCCATCAATTGCGCATGATGGCGATGCGATTCATCAAGGTTTTGGCCAGGAGCAATAGTTAACCCACTTATATTGATATCATAAGCGGGTAATTGCCCTTTTATACTGGACCAATACTTTGAACTATTCTCGTGTCCGCTAAAATCATGAACCGCCGAATTCATACCAAAGACCGACAAGGCTAAAGAGAGATCATAATTTGTCCAATGTTTAAACCAGGCTGTAACCCTATTATCATTATACTCAGGGCTTGAACTCAAGACAATTTTTCTGCTATCGCCATTTGACTTTGAAAGATTTTCGAGGAAAATAGCCGCCTCATTAATATAAGGATATGCAAATTTTTCCAGGAATTCTTTATTCATGCTATACTTCCATTGCCAGTAAAAATGTTGGGACAGCCAGGCAGCGGTGGTGGGACTCATGGAGTATTGAACCCATCCCCCCATTTCCTTGCCTGAAATAGTCGTTACTCCCGGTACATTCAAACCATCTATATCAAAATATCTTTTTGTCCATCGCTTATTTACCTCTTTTACTTTCCACAACCAATTGGTATATCCAGCCGTTAAATCCAAATGATTGGCGCTATAACCCGGCCAGTAACTTAATTGGGTATTGAGATCATGATGATAATCTCCTTTCCAGGGTGGTAGGTTTCCGTTGTCAGCTGTCCAGATAGCCTGCAAAGAGATGGGTGCTGTATTACTCCTCGCCACGCAGGCGAATTTGTACATCTCGAGGTAATACTGCTTTTCTAATTGCTTATCCGGTAAGGTTACTGAGGACCTGCTCCAATAATCTTTCCACCATTTGATATGCGAGGGCCAGAAAGTAGGTTCCTTCATTGATGATTGGATAGCAGGAAGCTGAGCATGTTTATTATTGCTGATGGTCCATTGCCCAATAATTTTATTGCCCGGCATCCGATTCCATTTTACCAATACTTCATAATAATTATTTTGCCAGGTGGGCTGATGATATAAGATACTGCCGGGGTTTTTAATAATAGTTCCTTTTTTATACCCCAATTGTTCCAGCCCTTGCCCCTCTACACTATTACCCTCCGTACCCTTTTTTTCTGAATTATAATTGGGAATCATCAATTCGGGAATAATGACTTCCTCTGTAACATTTTCAAATCCAAAATAACCTACTAGTTTGGTGGCGTGGATATAATTATTAAATACTACACCATTCTCAAACTTAATTACACTAAGTCCGGTATTAATATCTAATTCATTGGAAACAACTTTCCCCAAGCGCATCAAATCAAATTCCAAAGCAGCGCCGGGTATTTTGGTGGGAGCTGGATATTTTTCATACGGTTCATCGCCTATTTTTTGAACCGAGTCATATTGATTGAGTTTTACTTTTTCCTTTACCCACCGATAGGTTAGTTTGTCTATTTCGGGCATTGGCCGGTCATCCCACAGATCAACGCGATCAAGGGAGAGTCTTAATTTATTATTCATTTGCCATATCAATGCCCCCATCCATCCATTACCCAATGGAATAGCTTCATCCCATCTTCTGGCAAGCGAATCGAGCAAAAGATTATGTTCCTTACCTGGTTGGGCGTTCACATTGAGTGGAATATTCAAACAACCCAGGAGAAAAACATAGCTAGTTACTTTTTTCATCCTTCATTTTATATTTTTCATTTCCGCACATCCTTTTTTTCCGTTGTATCTGATTCCAGAATAGGTAATGGATAACCCCCGCTATCGAGTATTGCTTTTGGAAATAGATTTTTCAAGTTCTCCCAGTCTGTTGGTTTAATCGCTGATTGGTACAGGTAGATGGAAAGCAGTTTATTCAATGATTTTAGTTGTTGCATTCCCTGCAGCGTAATTTCGGTTCCAACCAGGTTAAGGTACTGAAGATTGGCAAGTGATTGCAATTGAATTAAGCCTTTATCAGAAATTTTTGTGTGATCGAGATATAGTTTCATTAAGGCAGTACCTTGTCCGATTATTTTTAGTGCTTCATCCGTTATCGGCGCATTACTCAATCTCAATGCAAGCAATTGCTTTTTTAACGGCAGGAGGAGGGCAATATCTTTATCAGTAACACTATCCACGCCAATAAAACTTACCTGCAGGTAATTACTATTTTCCGCTACGGGTGTAACGGCGATTCCTCTCTTTTTTAAAAATGCCAATGTTGCGGTATCCGCCGGGGAAACAGAAGCTTCAGGTATCAAAAGTATCTCCGGCTCCGTTTTTTGTTGTAATGCCAGCAAGAATTGTTTTATTCTTTCCGGCTGCCTTAATTCCTTTACCCGTTTATCAAAGGAAGCTCCACTCTCAATCCACCAATGCAGCAGGGCAATTTCTTTTTCATTCAATTGTGGTTTCTCCTTAGGAGGCATGTGATGATCTTCATTACGTTTCAACAGCAATCTTTTAATTAGCTCGCTCTTTTCTGTATTGCCGGCTATAACATCATTGCCTTCCTTCCCTCCTTTCATAATAAATTCAGGCTTATCCAGCCGAAACTTTCCTTTTTGTTTGTTGGGGCCATGGCAGCCATAACATTTTTCCTCTAACAGGGGTGCTACTACTTCCGAATAGACGAGGGCCGATTGCACATCGGGCAATGGTTTTCGTACCACTTTCTTGCCATCACTTCCTGAATCAAGAGGTTTCGTAAGATAATCGGCACCGCGGGTGAGTGATCCGCCCAAATGTCCTGTTATGATTATTAATGAAAATAAAATAACTGCAATCCATTTGGCAAATCCAGCGTTCACTGAACGACGATATAAATAGTATTGAAGAATGCCCACAACAGCAACAGAAATACCCAACCATTGATGGGAATTCACGAGTTGCTCATCATAATCTCCACTCTGGCTAAGCAGGTAACCACTGATGCAGGAACCAATAGCTGATAGCATTCCCCAAAACAACGCAATACCAATAGCAGGTTCTAATCTTTTGTAGGATTCTTTTACTACTAACCATTGAAATAGCGAAGCCAGTAATAATATGCCAATGGGCAAATGAACCAGAACGGGATGGAATCGACCGATTAATTCAATCATTAAAATTTTTATTTTTTATTGCTCGTAACAAAGCCATGAAATAGATTATCCCTTGCGCCTTCGCAAAGTTGCGAGGAGTTACGAATACCTTTTCCTCAACACATTCATCATATGCATATTAATTCCCCATTGGTCGGCTACTGGCTGACGAGTATAAGGTAAGGTCCATAAATAATCAGGCGGACCAAACTCAGTTAATATAGTCAATCGCTCTCCGTTCTTTTTTTTGCGTTCTACTACTTTATCCCACCAAGTGAAATGTTCCTTTACCGCATTCTCCCATTCCGGTGCGCGGGGATCGCTTACCTGGGGCCCTTCGGCGTGGCCTACCCTCGCGTGAATATGTTCGGTGCGTGATAAAGTAAGCTCCAGTATTTCAGGTTGATCACCCAGTAACGACTCATGTACTGCACACCAATGCGACAGATCAGCAGTAATACGCAGGTCAGGCAATTTATCTATATAATTTTTCGTGACGGGAGCTGAGTACAAGGTGCGGCCCCTGTGTGTTTCATGATATATAGGGATACCGGTTTGTTTTGTTACTTCAGTAGTGAAATCTATAAAAGGCATATTCTGATCAAAGGAAAAATAATCTTTGCCCGAATGGCAATTGATATATACCGGGTTCAATTTTGTTCCGGCTATAAGAGCCTCTTTAAATTGAATCAAATGTTTCTGAGGATCCCGGTCACTCCCTCCACATAAAAGGCCCAGGGAAATCTGATACTTTTTTACCGCAGCGGCCAAATCAGTTCTTCCTTTATCATCGCCCGGAACCCATACTTCAATACCATTATATCCTTCTTTCTTTATCCTTCCGCAAAATTCATCGTAGTTACCTGTGAAACCCCAATTGGTTGCCAATATGAGCAATTCAAAATCTTTATTACTGCCTGCCAATGATAAAGGGGCTGTTGCAAACGAATCAAGAGAGGATAATAACAAAGCTGAACTTGTGGCAGAAGTAAGTCCTAGAAATTTTCTACGATTGATGGGCATGGGAAAATGATAGTTATGTTATTGAATGGTGATGCAGGATGAGAGATACTGGAACCGGGATAAAGGATACGGGATGCGGGATGGGGATAGTCCCCATGTTCCAATCCTTTGCTTCTACTTCGGATATGGTAACTCGTATCGAATATCTCGTATCATGAATCTATTATCCTGTATCAAGGATCTCTTATCAGGTATATTGAATCACGTACCTCGAATCCTGCATCCCTAATCTAGTCCCTCCCATCACGCAATCACCTCCTCAATTACTCTTCCTGCTACATCGGTCAGCCGGAACGGCCGGCCTTGTGATTCATAAGTGAACTTTTCGTGATCAAAGCCTAAGCGGTTTAAGATTGTAGCCTGTATATCGAAGGGTTCTGTTTTTCCACTTACTATATCGTATCCAATTTCATCCGTTTCTCCATAAGTGGTTCCGCCTTTTATTCCTCCCCCTGCCATCCACATATTGAAAGCAGCGGCGTGATGATCCCTTCCTTTATAAGGCATTTGTTTCCCTTCCCGGTTTTCCTGCATGGGCGTTCTTCCAAATTCGGATCCCCAAACAACGAGCGTTTCATCTAATAAACCCCTTTGTTTTAAATCGAGCAGCAAAGCGGTTATACATCTGTCTATTTTGCGGCACTTATTTACTAATCCGATATCAACGGCATTTCCGGCAGAGTCACCATGCGTATCCCAACCCCAATCAAATAACTGCACAAAGCGAACACCCTTCTCCACCAATTTTCTGGCCAGCAACACATTGTTGGCAAAACAGGCTTCGCCCGGTTTTGTGCCATACATGGTATGAATATATTCGGGTTCGTCATTTATATTCATCACTTCCGGTACAGAGATCTGCATCTTATACGCCATTTCATATTGTGAAATACGAGAAAGTATTTCGGGGTCCTTATATTCTTCATATTGTTCCTTGTTCACCTTATTGATAGCATCAATAGATGCTTTACGAACATCCCGGTTCATTCCATTCGGATCTTTAATAAACAATACCGGATCGCCTTCGCTCCGGCATTGCACTCCCTGGTATACACTGGGTAAAAAGCCACTACCCCAAACACTTTTCCCTGCATCGGGGTTATTACCACCAGAGGTCAACACCACAAAACCTGGTAAGTTTTTATTTTCAGTTCCCATTCCATAAGTTACCCATGAACCAATACTGGGCCTTCCTAACCTCGGAGAACCGGTGTGCATCAGTAACTGCGCCGGTGCATGATTAAATTGATCGGTGGTTACTGCATTTAAAATAGCAATATCATCAATAACTGTTGCGAGATGCGGTAAGTTATCAGACAACCAAATACCACTTTGACCATGTTGCCTGAAATTTGCCTGCGGACCTAACATTTTAGGGACACCGCGTATGAAAGCAAATTTTTTTCCTTCCAATAAAGATTGCGGACAATCCTGCCCATCGAGTTTTGCCAATTCTGGTTTATAACTAAACATTTCTAACTGCGACGGGGCACCGGCCATATGTAAATAGATCACCGATTTAGCCCTGCCAGGAAACATTGGTGCTTTTGGTGCCAGCGGATTGGCTGGATCAAATAAACTTGTTGCCAATCGTGGAGAGCCCGATCCGCAATTACTCAATAAAGAACCCAGGGCCAATGCTCCCAAACCCATGGCACTTTCTTTCAAAAAATGACGACGGGTATAATGCTGCATTACGGCCAGCTCCGCTTCCTTCAATAATCGTTGATTATGTATTTCTTTCTGCGTCATAAATTAAATTATTATCTGCCTTCCTCATTTTATTCATTCATCAATTCTTATTCACCCATTCATCCAGGTTTAACATAGCATTCGCCACTACTACTAATGCGGCTGTTTCAGGATTATTATGCTTATTCATTACTCCAATCATTTCGCAGGTGGCTGCTTCATCCTTCCTGAATTTATTAATGGAATTAGCATACAATTCCACCAGTGCATTCAATCTTTTTCCGGAGATTGGTTTATATAACATTGTTTCATATCCTTTCTGAATTTGTTTATTAACTTCCTTTCCCCCTTGTTCCTGCATTTGATAAGCGAATTGCCTGGCCATTACCAGGTAACTGGAATCATTCAATGTAGTTAATGCCTGCAAGGGAGTATTTGTTCTGATTCTCCTGGTTACACAAACTTCCCTGGCACCACCATCATAAGTAATCATGGACGGATAAGGTGCCGTTCTTTTCCAATAGGTGTAAAGTGCTCTTCTAAATTGATCCTCTCCAGTACTCATTTGCCACTTATCTCCGTTATATGGTGAACGCCAGATTCCATCTGGCTGAAAGGGCATTACACTTTTGCCATACATTTTATTACTCAATAAACTACTAACGGCCAGCGCCTGGTCTCTTAATTGTTCAGCTGATAATCTTACTCTGGGCCCTCTTGCATATAATTTATTATTCGGGTCCTTCTTTAAAAGGTCATCATTTACTTTGGAATGCTGCCGGTAGGTGGCCGATAATACCATTTCTTTCAGCAACGCCTTTATACTCCAGTTAAAATCATTCATAAACCTCCAGGATAAATGATCAAGCAGTTCTTTATGCGTGGGAGGAATGCCCTGGGTTCCCAAATCTTCCAATGTTTCTGCTAACCCGAAACCGAATAATTGTTCCCACAGGCGATTCACCATTGTTCTTGCGGTTAAGGGATTTTTTTTATCTGTTAACCACCTGGCCAATCCCAGCCTGTTCTTCGGTGCATTAGCCGGCATTGGATTCAGGATATGCGGAACATCCGGAGATACTTCTTTCCCTTTCATCAACCAGTTTCCCCGTTCAAAAACATGAGTGGTCCTCCATTGCTCGATGTTATTTTCAATCATAACCGGCGTAGCTTCCACTGTTGCCTGCATTAAGTAATTAAACTTACCGTAGGCAGAATCATACCCGGGTTTTTCTTTGCCGGGAAAATATTCTCCAAAATGAAACCATTCAAACATAACGCCGGTTTCGTTGGGAGTTTTTATGGCCGGACTATAATATTTAAAATATAAAGTATGATTGCCATTCACCGGCGGAAGGTGAGCGGCGCCTATTTTCCATTCTCCTTTTGTATTAGCCAGGGGGATAGTATTTATTAATTGTCCATTCAGACTATCAAGGTATATAAACCATTTACCACCATCATAATTGCTGGTATAACGGAATAGTACCTCTTTCTTATTATCCAACACCACATTCTTTAACCGGCAGGTTCCTTTATTACGCAGTCCGGCATACCAACTGCTTATCAATGCCCCATTCACAAACTGATCGCACTGCAACGAGTTAATGCTAGGCTGCCAGGTTTTTAAAAAACGGTAATACTTTTCCCCTTCATCAGTTGAAGCATTTTTTTGCAGCCACTCCGTTAATTGAACCAGCTGTACACTATCCTCCTTATTGTATTGGCGCAGCACCGGGTATTCAGACTGCGTATCTTCATCCCGGCTATTATTAAAAAAAGCCATGAACTTATAATACTCTTCATGTTTGAACGGATCATAAGGATGGCTATGACATTGTACACAATTAAAGGTGGTCCCCATCAAAGCGCTCCAGGTGGTGTTTACTCTATCGAGTACTGCTGCCGTCCTGAATTCTTCGTTTTCTGTGCCACCCTCATCATTAGTCATAGTATTGCGGTGAAAAGAAGTAGCGATATACTTTGCATCATCGGGGTTTGGCATTAAATCACCGGCCAGTTGCTCCTGTAAAAAATCATTGTACGGTTTGTCTGCATTAAATGCTTTGATGACCCAATCCCGGTATTTCCAGATATTACGGCTGCGGTCTGCTTCATATCCTCGCGTATCCGCATAGCGGGCAAGGTCGAGCCAGAGAGAGGTCCATCTCTCTCCATATCGGGGAGAAGACAACAAATCATCCACAAGTGTCACATATGCTTTGTCTGAATTATCATTCAAAAATTTCTTTGCGATATCCTCAGCTGGAGGAAGCCCTGTTAAGTCGAGGCTCACTCTTCTGAGCAATGTTGCCTTGTCGGCTTCCGGAGAAGGAGATAATTTTTCCTCTTTTAACTTTAGAAAAATAAATTTATCAATATCGTTTTTGATCCATTCGTTAGTTAAATCTGGAACTACTTCCTGCTTTACCGGGATATATGCCCAATGCTCGCCCCACTGTGCTCCTTCTTTTATCCACTGCCGTAAAATATTGATTTCAGTTTTTGAAAGCGGTTCATGCTTGAACGGCATTCTTTCCTCCGGATCCTGCTCGGTTATTCTTCTAATCAGTTCACTTTCGCCTGGTTTGCCGGGTATGATCGCCGGTTTGCCCGATTTAGTATTCCCCAATGCTTCCTCGCGGAACAATAAACTAAATCCTGCTTTTTGTTTTACTCCCCCATGACAGGTGATACACTTCTTATTAAATATGGGCTTAACCTGGGTATTATAATCAATCGGTTTATGGCTGGTGCTATAGATAAAAATTGCTGCCCCTGCAACCAGGGCAATAACCACCAACCAAATTTTTTTTGAGAGGAGAAAATTCATACAACAGCAACATTTTCGGTAGCTGAAGTTAATGATAAATAGCGAAGCTGTTGCCTTTTGTATTATGCAAAGTAGGCGCTACCCCAACTTTGTCCGTGCTTTAATACTACCACCGGTTGATCAACCGATTGCGCATTTTTTATAAACTCTTCTATATTAGCTGTATTAAAAGCAAACATATCATAATGACAGGGGATAATATACTTCGCGCCAATTGCTTTCCCAATTTTCACGGCTTCCCGGCAATCGAGATTTCCGGCCACCCCCCGTGCGGGAATGTTACCATTAATAGGTAATAAGGCTATATCCACCTTAAAAGGTTTCAGCAGACTAACCATTTCATCAAACCAAAGTGTATCTCCACTATGATAGATTTTCCACTTCCCGAATTCAATTATATACCCCATGAATTTGCAATGGCCTTTTGTATCTCTTTCTATTTCGTTATGTTTAGCCGGAATTCCATGAAAAGTAAAATGCCCGATGGTTACGGATTCTCCATCATTTAATCCAACAGGGAATTCAAATGGGCATTGTACGCGCTCCGCAACGAATTCCCGGTTAGCTTCCGGAATAATAATAGTAATAAGCGGGTTATTCTTCAAAACAGGAATTAATGTTTCCGCATCCAGGTGATCGGTATGATTATGACTGGAAGAAACAATGGAAATATTTTTCAATAAAGCCGGGTCCACTACGCGTTCACTCATCCGGACATGAGGTTTAGGCGTGGTTTCGTATTTTTTAGTAAGAGAATCAGAAAGATATGGATCGATCAATACCCGTTCCCCTTTCCATTGCAACAGGTAACCGCTTTGCCCCAGCCACCAGAGATGAAAATGCTCTTTATCGTTGAGTAAGTCATCCATTTCAGCAATAAGCTCTTTGTCTTTTTTAAAGGCCGGGATGAGAGACATGTTGGATTTGTGGTTTGTAGTTTATGGTTTGTAGTTGTTTAGGGTTCATTATATCACTTCTGTTTTGAAAGATTTTATAGTTGAATACTCTACCTATGTGAGATGACGGAAATAAGAAAATAACTTGACCATCTATTTATTGAGTAACAATTCTTACCGACATATCGAACCCCTGAACCATAAACTACAAACTTATTTCAACTACAAACTAATCTCAACTAAAAACTTTCCCTAACCTTCTTTGCTCCTTTCACCATATTATTCAACTTTTGTCGCGAGGCCCATCGGGCCGTTTGACTCAGTCCACAATCAGGTGCTACAGATAATTTTTCTGCCGGAATAAATTTCAGGCACCGGTGAATCCGTTCTACCACATCGTCTACTGTTTCTATATAATAGTTCTTCACATCAATGATACCTACCGCTACATGCATTTTTTCGGAAAAAGGTTTCAACAATTCAATTTCCGAAAATTCACGGTTGGCCATTTCAATATGTATTTCATCAATCGTAAGATCCAGGAAATCGGGCAGCATGGGTTTAATACTGCGGTAGCCCACAGGTCTTCCTTTGAAATTTCCAAAACACAGGTGGGTAGACAGATTGCATTTACCGACGATCGGTTTTACGGTACGATTAAAAATATCGACAAAACGTTTCGTGTCTTCTTTATATGCATAACAACTCATCGAAGGTTCATCGACCGTTATTTCCCTGCAACCCGCTGCTACCAGGGCCTCCAATTCCTGGCGGATAATAGGTAACAAGGCCTCAGTAATTGCATAACGATCTTTATACATTATATTGGGAAGTAATCGTCCGCTTAACGTATAGGGACCTGGTACACTTGCCTTCAACACCGGGCCAGCGGGAGCTAACTTCTTCAAACGTAAAAATTCTTTCACCGCTCCCAATCCATTGGGGGCCGAAAGTTCTCCAACAATATTATTTTTTCCCCGTTGGTCATGGGCCGGTGGTCCGAATTTGCGGGTTTCCGTTTCATTATTCTCAATTCCTTTGATATACCCATAAAAAGATAAATTGAAATCAAGGCGCGTTTGTTCACCGTCGGTAATTACATCCAATCCGGCTGATACCTGGTCGTGGATAGCCGCTATCACCGCATCTTCAATCATTTCTTCCATGTCAGCTGCACCAAATTCATCTAAATGTTGAGAACCAAATTCCAGCCATCCCGGAAAAGGGTAGCTACCGACGACCGTGGTGCGAATTGGGGGTTGGGACATTGTTTATAGTTTGAGAGGGTGCATTAAATGTAAAATATAGAACTTAAAATTGAATTACAGAAGCAATGCTTCTTAAATATTAGGTTTTATATTCTACATTTTATATTTCTCTCCCGGCCGTTCTATACAACTCCGCCATTCTGTGCGCATGTTCATCATACGCCGCTTCAAACAATTTTGTTGCTTTTTCATTACCGGCCACCGCAGCCGAAGTCAGTACATAAGGTGGTTTTCCGGCAGCGGTTAATAAGTTGGCCAGTTCCGCTTTAATACAGTTAATGATTATTACTCCGCCCACGGTAGAACCCGGAGATACGGGTGTTTCCAATCCGTCAATCGCTATCATCGAATCACCCAATGGGGCACCGCTATCCAATAACAGATCGGCAAAATCGCCCAACTTTTTTCCATCTGTTCTTTTACTAACTGAACCATTCATATGTTCTTTCGTTACCAGTGCTACTACTTTTATTCCCTTTTGCTGAAATAATTCAGCTATCTCAATGGGTACAATATTGCATCCACTGGAGGAAACGACGAGGGCCGTATCTACTCTATCCAATCCAAAATTTCTCAAAATTCTTTCCGCAAATCCCGATACATTTTCCAGGAACATAGCCTGCCGTTGTCCGTTAGCTCCTACTACCGCATTATGATTGGTTAACGACAATTCCACGATCGGGTTGAAGCCGGGAAAAGAACCATACCGCGGCCATAATTCTTCGACCATAATCCTGCTATGCCCACTTCCAAATACATGCACTACTCTGCCGGCCAGGATACTCGCAGCAAACCATCGGGCCGCCTGCTGAACAGCGGGTTGCTGCGCTTTTACTTTTTCAATAATTTCATTGCATTTCTGTAAGTATGTTTCTGTAAGGCTCATATGCTGTACAATTATTTGCAGGCCACTTTTATAATTATTTCATCAATCAGTTTTATTGAATCGATACACATTCATTTGCATAACAAGCTGCTCCCATTGCTCCAGCTACATCGCCAAAATGTGCTTTTACAATTCTCGTTTTATTGCTCCCTGCCCTCCATTCATATTCACTCATAAAATCTTCTAATGGTTCAAATAAGTCTTTCCCGGCTTCCGTAATTCCCCCCCCCAGTATTATCATTTCTGGTGAAAGAATATTGGTAACTGAAGCGAGGCCAATGGCTAATTTCTTTACCGAAAGCAACCAAACATCCTTTGCATATTCATCCCCGTTTCGATAAGACGCTAATAATTCATTGGTAGAATAAAATTTCCCTCCTGACCTTTTTTCTATGGTTACATTACCGATCGCATCTTCTAAACTGCCCGGCATACCCGTAACATCTTTATCGCCTTTGTAGTCAATGACCATATGTCCGATATGGCCTGCTTTATTAAAAGCACCCTGGTATGGTTTTCCGTTTACCAGTATTGCTCCCCCTACTCCTGTTCCTAAAGTTAACATCACCACATTTTTTTTCCCTTTAGCAATACCCAACCTTGCTTCCGCCATCAGGCCCGACACTGCATCGTTCAATACAAAACAGGAATGATGAAGAAATGCTGACCAATCAAAATTTTCCAATCCCTGCAATCGCCCCGGCATAAAGGCAATGGCTGTATTTCTTTCATTAGGTAATCCAGGGGCAGAAATACCAATTACACAATTATTAATATCTGCTTTCTTCTTTAAATTATTTAACGTTTCCGCAATCGCTTTTTTCCAAACAGAATCATCCCCATCATTGGTGGCGGTATATAATTGATGCAACAGATTACCTTCTGCATCCATTACTATTCCTTTGATGCGGGTACCCCCGAGATCGATTCCTATGGTGATTGGTTCCATTGTTTCATTTTTCCCCGGGCTGAAGCCCGGGGCAAGTCATTAAAGCCCGGGGCAAGTCATTAAAGCCCGGGGCAAGTCATTGAAGGCCCAAAGAATTTATAAATTTCCCCATTTGATCCGAACAAGCAACCGTGGTCCGGCAATGAACTGGTCTCTAACTTGCCCTGATCTTTAGAAAGAGGAATACTGTCCTTCAGAAACACTCCATCCTCCATCCACCGCAATCACCTGCCCGGTAGTAAATACCGATTGATCGCTCATGAAATAAACTGCCAATCCATCCACATCTTCAGGTCTTCCGATTCTTCCTCCATCGAGCGGTTGTTTACTATTTATAAAAGTTTGCATCGTTGCATTGTTTGCAGCACGCTGTGCCATTGGTGTATCTACCAGTGCCGGTGCAATAACATTTATTCGGATATTGCTTGTAGCATAATAAGATGCAATGGATTTACTGAATCCAATAATGGCTGACTTGGCTGCTGCATACGCATGCGTGGCAAAATGCCGTGGCGAAGGAGAAAATCCAAGAACTGAACCCATATTCAAAATGGATCCTCCTTTCTTATGTTGAAGGAAATATTTGATGGCAGCCTGGTTTGATAACATCAGTGAGGTGAGATTTAATTCCAACGTTTTGTTCCAGCCTTCCAGCGTAAGCTCATGTAAAGGGCCATCTCCCATTTTACGGCCACTGCCACCTGCCACATGATAGAGGCCATCAAAACTGCCAAAACTTTCCAAACATAACTCAACGGCCATTGGTGCAGCGGTGGCATCGGTTGCATCTGCACAAATTGCGCGCGCTTTAGTACCCAATGCCTGCACCGCTTCATCAATACTTTTCTTATTTCTTCCCGCTATCACTACCCTTGCTCCATTGTTAATAAATGCATGCGCCGCCGAAAGGCCTAAGCCGGTGGATCCGCCAATGATCACTAAATTTTTGTTAGAAAGCATTTTGCCTGTTCGATAAAGATTGATTGACTCTTCTAAAGTAATTCTTTGGAGCGACTATTCCTCACATCCGAACCACTGCACTGGTAGCGTTATATAAAATAGAAGCGGGTAATGGCTGCTTCTGTATGCTGCTGCTGCCGTATTGCAATTTCAGATCAATCCCTCCGGTAGCCTGTATAAAATCCAGGCGAAAAGAATGATATCCTTTCTTTAATGCAATGGCTCCCTGCTTCTCGTCGTTTCCATGCAATCCATCATGATCAATCACTTCTTCGCCACTTATAAACAACCGGCTTCCATCGTCGGAAGCAAGATAGAACTGGTAAACATCCTCCTTATCTATCTTTATATAACCTTCCAACCGAAGACCTACATTTTCCTTACGCGTGATAGCAGAAAGATCAATAGCATCGGTCGTTCCACTCTTGACCCCTTTGGCCTTTTGCAGATCCAACGTTGAAACCGGGTTCAATTCAAAAACGGTATACCGCAATCCTTTACTGGCAGATTTTATGGAGGTCCCGTTTTTCCATTGAAATACTTTTACAGTCTCCATGGCTGAGCCGCTGGGCAACGCTTCTGTCATAAATGATTTTGCTTTTACCACTCCCGTACTTGTTAAAATCAGCGGCTTAACATATGCAGGAGATGACTCTGAAGGTTCTGATCCATCAATGGTATATTTAATAGTGGAACCCGGCACTCCCTGAATAGATACAACAGGTTTAAAAGGATTCGATTTATATTCAACAGCTATTCCCGGCTTAGCAACAAATTTTCCATACCCTGCTATCTTAATTGCATAGGCATAAGGTGCTTTTAATTTATTGGGATTATATTCCGGTAATTCAATAATCACATTATTCCCGGCTTGTTTCCAGGATAGGTTTTGATTGCCTGATAAAAAAGTAAGGGGCGTTCCGGCAGGCAATACCATATCCTTTAATACCAATTTTTTGTTATCGGGATATCTTGGAAAAATAGCATACAACGAATTGCTCTTTTCGTTATAAGTATAAAAAACTTCTTTAACGGCGTAACCCCGATCGGGGTCCACGGTTAACTTCAGCATGATATCGCCGCCTGTTTTCCAATCGTCGGCTGCATGCTCATTCTTTAATTTATAATCCCGTCTCCCTTCACTCCATTGCGAAACTGTTTTCCAGCGCGTAGTTCCGTAAATAGCTTCTCCATTTAGTGCCAACCAGTCTCCCATTTCCAATAAACGTTCCTGCATAATGGGGGGGATTTTACCATGCTCGTCCGGACCAATATCCAATAAAAAATTCCCGCCCCGGCTTACTTTATCTATTAAAGCAATCACCAGTGATTGAGTGGAATTATAATCCCAGGCATCTTCTTCGCGGTTATATCCGTAACTATATCCCATACCACGGCTTTCTTCCCATTCATGATTTTCAAAATCAAGATCGGGTTGGTACTCGGGGGTAAAAATACCTGCATGTTTGAACCGGATCCCTGAACCCCATCGGTCATTAACAATAATCTTCTCTTTTACCGGGCTTTCGTTAAATAACCAGGTTAAGAACTCCTGGCTTTTCCATGTTTCCGCAGGAGCATCCCAATCGCCATCTGTCCAAAACACATCCGGCTGATAGGTATTAATGAGTTCTTTCATTTGTGGCCATACGTGCTGAGTAACATAGGACTCTTTATTTGATAACCATAAAGGATTAAACCATTCGTATAAAGAATAATACATTCCTGCCCGTACAGATGTTTTACGAACAGCCTTAAAAAGATCGCCCAGCAAATCCCGGTGAGGACCAGCATCCACTGCATTCCACGGGAAGCCCCAGGTTTTATTGGCTTCCTTATTCGGCCACAAAGTAAATCCGTCGTGATGCTTGGAAGTAAGTACAATATATTTGGCGCCTGATTTTTCAAATAACTTCGCCCATTCATCAGGTTTATATAATTCTGCTTTAAAATCTTTTGCCAGGTCATAATATGTACGCTCTCCAAATTTAGCTTTATGAAATTTCATCCTGGCCGTATCTGTTGTTTGTAAGCCCTGCTGGTACCATTCGGCATAATTACCTTTGGTACTATAGCCGGGTACCGCATATACGCCCCAATGAATGAAAATACCAAACTTGGCATCACGGAACCACTGAGGAGTGGGTCGCGCATCAAGCGACTGCCAATTGGGTTGATACGTTTGTGCTACTATGGATAATACAATCAGCAGCGGTATCAATACAATGATTTTTTTCATACTATTATTTATTGTTATCCGATTTCATTATTGCCCGTAATTGTCTTTCTTTATCTCCACCCCAATAAGCACAATCCAATTCGAGAAAAACTGAAGAATAAGGAATAACTTCTTCTGTTTTAAGTACGGTGATGGAAAACAAACGTGCCGCTTTATCCATCCGAACAAAAATAGAATCGTGCAAAAGAGATTGTACCATTGCGCCGTTCAGTACTTTTTTTAATTGTTGTTTATAAGAGCTTACGCCCGGTGCCAGCGAATCATTAATAAATTGCAGTTCTGCATCATTGTAAATAACTGGTTTTACATGGGTGGAATGATCGATCTTCTTTAATACCGCTTCCAGTACCGGTAATAATTTTTCGTTGGTATTAATGATATGCATTCCGGGTTGCTGCGGAAAAGCCTTATCCACTACTAGTATCCAGTTACGATGGCCGCTTAGTTGCAGTTGTTCGTCAAATTGCTGCTGCCAGTTTTCTTTATTATCATTTGTTGCCTGCTTGCACGAAAGTACCATCAGAGACAAAATAAGACTGAGAACTATAAAGGAATTTTTTTTCATATTGTATCATCTTTGGTCGAATTGGCTATTCAATTACCATCCAACTATAGCCTTCCGGATCCAGGGTAAAAGTTAATTCAATTTCGTAATTCCTGTTTAGGATAAGTTTCCTGGCGGCTCCTTCTTTTTCTTTCAATCGGGCGATGTTCGTAAGACCGGCATAATAAAGGGGTAATTTAACCGTGCGGGTAATTTTTTGCTTGAGCGGATTAAATAATAACAACAAGGCTTTTGTTTTCAGTGAGGGATTCACATGCATAATACCATCCCAGTCTCTTCCATCGGCCCGGCGCAGGTGAATAATATCTGAATTGAGTATATAGCGGTATTTTTTATACCAGTTAACTACCCTTTGTACAGTTTGCTTTGTTTTCTCTGTGTCATATAAACGGGGCCCCCGGTAACAAGCCTGCACCCCGGCTCCATAATATTGCATCATCAGTTGCTTATAATCTTTCAGGTGCTCACTGAGCGGCTCCAGCACTGCTTCCGGTCCGCCGCCCTGGTATCGTGTAAGCGGAACGAAGCCCCAACTCATAGATGGCGTCTTTTCCCAGGTACCGTCATAGATATTCTGGCGGTTCAAAATAATCTGCTGTTCACGCGGTAAAGAAAAATTTACTTCTCTATATCCGATGGCAATTTTATGCGTTCCATCCAAAAAATACCAATCGGGTGCATTAATATAGATACCTTTTTCATTCAACCAGTGGTATAATTCTTTCTGAATTTCCATTTGTTTCCACTGGGAGTCATCCAATCCCTTATGCCCTGGATGGACAGTTGAAGCACACAGGTCGCCAGGGTAAGGCCCGTCATTTTCCCATATATCAAAACCAGTTTGAGTGAAAAAATGCTTTATCTTTTGGCGATAAGCTAATCCCCACCTGCTTCCGAAACAAGGTGCATTTCCAAAAAAGGCACCGCCCGGTTTACCAGTTTCCGGATCAATTACGTCATCTTCATCGCTGATACGGCGACTGCTGAATAGGGAGTAACCTCCTATCGAAATCATTTTTTCATGCGCATAATCTGCCAATATTTTCCATTTTCGAATATTTGATTCGGAAGAATCTTCCATATTCAAATGACTGCCAAAACTCAGAATCAACGCTTCGTAACCGGTAGCCACGCATTGATCAATGGCACTTTTTACTTCTTCATCATTTTTACTTACCAGGTGCATGAAGATGGGGTTGGAACTTGTCCAGGGAGCAATAGTGCGGTACATCGTTCGAATGGCTAGTCCTCTCCTTTCCCGATCGTAGCTATCCATTAACAGTTCATGGGTACGAACGGAATTGAAAATTTCACCGGGATTTAATTCAATACCCGGTGCTTTTTCGGGATATACTTCCAGCAAGCAGGGCGTTTCATAATTATAATTCACCTGCGAAGTATACAAACTATCTGTTTTCCAATGTGTGGTCTGATCGCTGATATCATACCGCATGGCATTATTAAAGGCGTAATTAGTTTCTACATAAATGCCGTGTTGTTTCTTCATTACTTCGGGCTTGCCAACGACGGCGCTTTCTTCCTCAACCAGGGCCAGTATTTCATTCACAACCCGTTCCAGCTTTACCATTTTACTTCCATTATTTTCAACCGATACCCATTTAACTATCAATGGCAGGCCATCATACATTTCATAGTGCACGATGACTTTCAGTTCTGCTAGCTCCGGGAGGGATGATTTAAAAATAAAGGATAAATGCCGCCCTGTTGCTTGTCTCTTATTGGATGTCCATAAGGAGGTTTTCCACTTTATAAAAGGAATAATTGCTTCATTGGTAAATCCGGAACAGGTAAAATCAGCGGGACCGGCCGTAAATTTTTCCAGCCATTGGGTAACGAGGTAAGCATTTTCTTTTTGACCGTACACCCCACCTATATTGTATTCCTTACCATTAACACTGATCCTTGCCTCCGGTCTTACGGCGCGCAATATTTGTTGCCCATTGATCATATTCCGGTAGTCTGTACAAACCAGATTCGGACTTAGCCGGAAACTTCTTTTTACCAGTCCGTTGGAAAGAATTATCTCTTTGTTATCTGTACTGTTGAACAATCGCGCTTTTTGAGTAACAGGATAAACCAGCCAATCGGAAGCATATAATTGATCCTGGTGGGGTGTCCAGGCAGGCAACACTTCCAGGTCTGGTTGAGCGAAACCAATAAGCGTGCTTAACAGGAAAACAAGAAAAGCAGAAATACTCCTCATCAAAAAAATGGTTTAATTAAAGCTACTTTAAAACCTGCGTGCCTACAAAAAAAGAAACCCCGCCAGGGCGGGGCATTTTCTTATTGTTTATACCCTCATATAAACTAATATTTGCTAAATTCAGTTAAATGGTCGTTCCCACCTAACTTTAGAATTGTGGTTCATTCCATTCTACCTCGTGCAATCGATTGTATTTGTTTATTCAATCGTTTGTCCTTTTTTTTACCTTGTAATTTGTAAAATCATCCATGGAAAAGAAACTACCCACTATAAAAGAGATTGCCAACCGGCTGAATATTTCAATTTCTACTGTTTCCCGTGCCTTGCATGATCATCCAAGTATAGGATTACGTACCAAAATGCAGGTGAAAAAACTGGCGGAAGAATTGAATTATGTCCCCAATCAAACTGCCATCTTTTTTAAACAGCGCAAAACATTTACTATTGGCATCGTGTTGCCCAATTTACGAGAAGAATATTTTTCCCTGGCCATCAGTGGCATTGAGGAAACTGCCTTTGAAAGTAATTACATCGCCCTGATCGGTCAATCGCTTGATGAGCTGGAAAGAGAAAAAAAGATAATCGAAATAATGAAAAAGCACCGGGTAGACGGATTGCTGGTATCTATTTCTAAAGAAACCAATTCACTTTCGCATTTTGAAGAGTTGCAGCAATTCAATATTCCTGTTGTATACTTTGACCGGGTGCCTGATGCTCCGGATATTCATTCTGTATGGTGTAGCTTATACCATAGTTCTGTAAGCGCAATAGATTTCCTGGTTAAGAAAGGGCACAAGCGAATTGGGTACATACAAGGACCTTCAACGCTGACCATTAAAAATGAACGCCTGCAGGGATATTATGCGGGATTGAAAAAAAATAAACTCACCGCTGATGAATCACTTATTGTAAACAGCGATCTTTCCGCTGCCAGCACACAGACTGCTCTGGAAAAACTTATCGCCCTCAAAAATAAACCTACCGCTGTTATTGCATTCAACGATTATGTAGCGCTGGATGCCATGCAACATGCCCGTAATAAAAAATTAAAAATCAATAAAGACATTTGTTTTGTCAGTTACGCCAATCTTCCCATAACGCATTACCTGGAAACGCCGCCCCTTGCTTCCGTAGAACAATTTCCCTATGAGCAGGGTGTGCGGGCCACCGAACTTCTGCTTAAATTAATTGAAACCAAACTGGAGCAGGAAACGATTCCGTACGAAAATGTTGTATTAAAAAGTGAATTGATTATACACTAGTGAAAAGTGATTGTTGAATGGTTCTTTTAAAATGATATACCTATTAATTAATGGTTCCTCCCATTCACTATTGATTATCTGCGCGGTGCCCAGCAGGTTCTCTAATCACTATTGACTATCTTTGCAATCCAAATTACCCCAACATGCAATACAGGATAGAAAAGGATACGATGGGTGAAGTAAAAGTTCCCATTGACGCTTTGTACGGTGCACAAACACAGCGAAGTATTGATAATTTTAAGATTGCCGAAGATATTAACCGAATGCCTAAAGAAATTATCCGGGCATTTGCCTATCTGAAAAAAGCGGCGGCCCTTACCAATTTGGAAGCAGGAATTTTATCCAAGGAAAAATCTGACCTGATCGGCAAAGTTTGTGATGAAATCATTGAAGGGAAATTGGATGCTTATTTCCCGTTGGTGGTTTGGCAAACAGGCAGCGGCACCCAAAGCAATATGAATGTAAATGAAGTAGTAGCTTACCGGGGCCATGTATTAAATGGGGGGAAACTGGATGACAATGAAAAATTTTTGCATCCCAACGACGATGTAAATAAATCGCAATCTTCAAACGATACTTTTCCTACGGCTATGCATATTGCAGGCTATAAAATATTATTTGAAGTAACGATTCCCGGTATTGAAAAACTTCGTAATACCCTGGCAGCGAAGAGCAGACAATTTATGAACGTGGTAAAGATCGGCCGTACGCACTTTATGGATGCTACCCCGCTAACTGTTGGACAGGAATTCAGCGGGTATGTGTCGCAACTCGATCATGGATTAAGAGCTATTAAGAATACATTAGCTCACCTGAGTGAACTTGCATTAGGCGGAACAGCTGTTGGAACAGGTATAAATACCCCACCTGATTATTCGGAAACCGTAGCCAGGCATATCGCTACCTTAACTGGTTTGCCTTTTATTACAGCAGAAAATAAATTTGAAGCTCTGGCAGCACATGATGCCATTGTAGAATCTCATGGAGCGCTTAAAACGGTTGCGGTAAGTTTAATGAAAATCGCGAATGATATCCGCATGTTATCCTCTGGTCCACGTAGTGGCATAGGAGAAATTTTTATTCCGGATAATGAACCGGGTTCTTCCATCATGCCGGGCAAGGTTAATCCAACCCAGTGCGAAGCACTCACCATGATTGCCGCACAGGTAATGGGAAACGATGTGGCCATTAATATTGGTGGCGCCACCGGGCATTTTGAATTAAATGTTTTTAAGCCCGTAATGATTTATAATTTCCTGCACAGTGCGAGGTTGATCGGGGATGGATGCGTAAGCTTCAACGACCGGTGTGCTGTGGGTCTTAAGCCTATTGAAGCCAATATAAAAAAGCATGTAGATAATTCGTTAATGCTGGTTACTTCCCTTAATACAAAAATCGGGTACTATAAGGCGGCAGAAATTGCCCAGAAGGCGCACAAGGAAGGTACTACGCTTAAAGAGATGGCTGTTAAATTAGGATATGTGACCCCTGAACAGTTTGATGAATGGGTAATTCCGGAAAAGATGGTAGGTAAAATAAATTAAAGACCGAAAGTCCGCAAGTCGGGAAGTCAGAAAGAATTATTCGTTTGAAAGCAAATCTCTATCGGTCTTCCGGACTTTCCGACTTGCGGACTTGCGGACTTCCCGACTCTTACTGCACAATTACTTTCTCAGTCGTTATCAACACGCCAAACCCATTATAAAGCTTAAGTATATACATTCCTTTTCCCAATCCATCCAAGCTGATGGAAAAATTATCTTTGCCCGTAGTAGACTGCATCATTAACTTGCCCGACATATCCAACAGTTCTACACGCAGGGGTTTGTGCATCCCTCTTTTGCTTTGTACATATAAGATTTTTGAGGCTGGGTTAGGGTAAACCTTTACAAATGTTCTGTTATAAACAGGGCGGGCGGGAATGTATTCACGCAAGGCTAATGAACTTAAATATACTACCCGCAAAATTCTCCCTGCATTGGGCGTTGGATTATTTGCGCCGCTGAACCCCCCTGTAGGGCCAGAAGTACTTCCTGAGCTGTCTACCGCAAAATACAAGGTATCACCATGCGGATTAATCGCTACATCCCTTATGCGGTTTCCATGAAAATAAGGAATTGTATCGGTGATGGAAGCTGTACTGTTACTATCTACCCGATCACCGTTGGGTGATTTAATCTTTAACCTGAATAAACCATATTTCAAGGAAGTTACCAGCAATGAATTGCTCCAGCCCGGTATTGTATTAGTGTAGCTTCCATAAAAATCAATACTGGAAGGAGCCACCGTGGGCCACGTAAAAATATTTGCCCCACTAGATGGAATGCTGGTGGCGGAGGCATTAAAAAGAGAGTACATGGGTTCCTGGTTTGGGGTACCATTACAGAAAGTAACAATTTCATTGGGAACCGTTTGATTAGCCAGTACATTGTTATTCGGATTGGCATCTGCAGTATTATAATTATCGTCGCATAAACCAGCGACTTTGGGCCAACCATAATTAACCCCTGCATTAATAATATTCACTTCATCATCCGATTTATCACCATGCTCGGAGCTGTATAACCGCCAGGTACCCGCTACGTTCCCCCATTGAACCCCTTGCGGGTTACGGTGACCGTATGAATAAACAGGTGTTTTTGAAGTAGCCGGTCCACCAATAGGAAAAGGATTATCATCCGGAATCCATTCATCACCGCCCGATTGTGCAGCATCAGGCTCCAGGTTTAACCGCAATATTTTTCCTTCATACACATTTATGTTCTGGGCATTATTCGTTCGGTTCAGGTTATTGAATTGCCCTGCACCCATATCTCCAATGGTATAAAAAAGTTTAAATTTAGTGGTATCTGTTGGGTCAGATGGATCTGGACCAATGGTTATTCTTCCCGAATTGTGATCGTTGCTTCCCGGCAACGCATTAAGCATAATTACAGGTGAACCCAGCGAACCATTTGAAACATTATACGTGTAGCGAACCACCCGTGTCCAGAAAAAACATCCGTTATTGCCCGCAATGCAATTGTCGAATTGATAAACATAGGCTAGATAAACATAGGGAAATCCTGATAATAATTTGGGATGAAGGGCCAATCCCATCAATCCACCTTGAGGCCATTGGCCTCCGGTAATATCCGGCCGGTTAAAATCTTTATTATTTGAAAGATTCAGAACCGTTCGCTTTCCTCCATTACTTGCATCAATTTTTGTAACCTTATACCCTCTCGATTCAGTGACCCACAAGGAATCATCGGGACCATACGTTACTTCCCATGGAAAACCCAACTGTTCCGCTAATGTATCTACACGAAACACCTGGTTGCCCCAGGTAACAACCTGGGTCGTTCCGGAAATCCCAATGAAAAATATAAGAAGTAAACTAATTAACCAACGGGTTAGCAGGGAATAAGGTTTCATAAAATGGATATTTGTCTTTATAGCTGAACGGAGCCGGCTGCTTGTAGTTCTGCTTGCTCTATTGCGAAAAATACAAAATATTCGCGGAGTTTCAATAGTAGATAGCACCTAGATTATTTTCGTAGAATTACGGTTGCTACTACCTCAAAGCTTTAGTAACTTTAAAAGCAGAATCTAAATCCTTTTTGAAACGCGAAAAGTCCGACTATGAAAAAATCTTTACCCCTGGTTTCATTTTTATTAAAAAGTGTATTCCTTCTTTTACTTTTTACTTCTTTTCATTCCCATTCAAATGCCCAGGTAGTAGTTGATTATGGAAAGAGCTATATCAATATCACCAAAGGTTTAAATGGCGGAACAATTGAAGTAGGCGATACGCTCGAAATGCGATCTACTTTTGTGGTTCGGTGCCTAAGTGGGTGTCCGCTGTTTGTTGACAGTTGTGCCTATTACGATACAGTACGCGCCGGTACTTCTTTCATTCCCGGTTCATTGGCCGTATTAACCAACGAAGGAAAAATATATAAGCCATTTACCGACGTTCCGGGAGATGATTGTGGAAATATCAGT
This sequence comes from Chitinophagaceae bacterium, assembly GCA_031360425.1. Lineage (GTDB taxonomy): Bacteria > Bacteroidota > Bacteroidia > Chitinophagales > Chitinophagaceae > Endoryza. The sequence goes on from JANMBO010000013.1 coordinate 83,537, forward strand.
GGCAGCAATATTCAGATCAATCTTGGTTTCAATACAGCAGATGCCCCCGCAAATGCTTTCCGACGCGGAAGAATCCGCAACACCCATAAACCTTCCTTTTATGGAAGTACCTGTATTATGATTGCCTCTTATCGCGTTCGGGTTACATCAGCCCTGGGAACGATCATTAATACAGGCGGAGGGGCTATTTCTTACAAACCAACCACCGCGGCATCACCTTTGTTTGTAAACTTTCCTTATAACAATACCATGATTTCTACCAATTATGGTATTTGCACCAATACTGTTGGCACCAATGCACTGGGAACAGAATCGAATGGAACATTTGGTTCAGGCAGACCCCGCAACCGGGCAGCTTCTGGAAATGTTCCCGCTAACTATACTTACAATTTTTTTACAACCGGTGGCCCCCAGGACTATTATTATGGAGTTCCTAATAACACCAGTACTCAAACCAATTACACGACCTTAAATACCTGGCCAAAACCGGATGGTTCTTCCCCTACTCACCGGGTGTTCCAGGTATGGGATATCATTGGAGATCATACCGGAGCCGTATCACCAACGCTGGGTAACCCCGCGGCTGATACTGTGGCCAATGCCAATGGTGGATATATGTTGGTAGTGAATGCCGCCTATCGTATAGACTCTGCTTTTAGTCATACTATTACTGGCTTATGCCCTAATACTTATTACGAATTATCGGCCTGGTTCCGAAATATATGTTCTAAATGCGGATGCGATTCTAATGGAAAAGGAGCTACCAATTCAACCGGACCACCTTATTATATTCCAACCGCTGCCGGTGATTCATCGGGCGTTTATCCAAATCTTACCCTGCGCGTAGATGGTATTGATTACTATACTACCGGGAATATGAGATACACCGGGCAATGGATTAAGAAAGGATTTACCTATGTAACCGGTCCTTTGCAGACTTCCTTAAAAATGACCATTCGTAATAATGCACCGGGTGGTGGTGGTAACGACTGGGCCATTGATGATATCAGCCTGGCTACTTGTACACCCACTCTTAACCTGTTACCGAGTGGTGGAGTAAATGTTTGTTACGGAAACCAGGTGGATATGTTTACCACGGTAAGATGTTTCTCACCTAACTATATTTATTGGTCCTGGGAAAGAAGTTCGAACGGAGGGGCTACCTGGACAAACACGGGAATAAGCGGGATAGGCGCTCCAGTTAAGATAGCAGGAGAATGGCAATACACGGCTACTTATCCCTCCTTTCTTGCAGATAGTAGTGTGCACAATAACATGTTCCGGATTCGGGTGGCCTCTACGCTGGCTAATCTAACCAATCCAAACTGTTCTTATACTGCCTCTAATACCATTATTGTTTGGGTGAATAATTGTTCGGAGGTTTTGAATACTGGTATCATAGGTTTTACCGGTAAACTGGTTGCGGATCATGCGCAATTACAGTGGATCACTACCAACGAAAAAACTGGCGTTACATATGAAGTGCAGCGCAGTGATGATAAGATAAATTTTGTTACCATGGGTATCGTGAATGGTACCGCTTTGCCAGGCGAAGGGAACACTTATGATTTTGCAGATAACTTGCCTGTAACAGGCCCCACTTACTACCGCGTAAAAATTCTTGAAGGAAGCGCCTACAAATTAACCAGGATTGTATTGTTGAATAATAAACCTAATGACTTCAGTATAAAATCGCTGATCAATCCATTTGGGGGAACTATATTATTCGACCTGATTAGTCCTTCAGCTGGACCGGTTAATATATCGCTTATCGACAATTACGGACGATTGATAAAAATGACCACCAAAGTTGTTCTTCCGGGGATAAACAATATAGGCTTCGGAGGCCTGGAGGGCATCAGCCAGGGGGCTTATACACTTCATGTGCAAATGGGAAATAGCATCATCAATAAACAAGTAATTAAGAAGAATCAGTAAATCATAATTAACATAACCAATTCGGACAAATTCCTTCAAAGGAAGGCCGGAAAGTAATTGAGGTTAATCAAACTATTATGGGAAAAAACCCTCTGGCAGCAGAGGGTTTTTAATTACGTGTACTTTGTTTATGAAATCTGAGCAGTATCAGTAATAGATGAGTTAGTCTCTATAGTTGAATGTTCTTCCGCATGATGTTTCTTGAAAAACTGCTTTTGAAACAATAATATTATTATCACCCCTACGGAAATAGAGGCATCCGCAATATTAAAGATTGGAGAAAAGAATGTAAAGCTTTCGCCTCCCCAAAAGGGAATCCAGGAGGGAAGAATTTTATTTTCAATAATGGGAACGTACAACATATCTACTACATTGCCGTGAAGAAACGAAGCATAGCCTTTAAAAGAGGGAGAAGCTAAACCTACGTATCCGGAATAATCATTGCTGAGGCGATCTATTAACATGCCCTTATCAAATATAATTCCGTAGAACAAACTGTCGATCAAATTACCCAGGGCACCGGCAAATATCAATCCTACGCATACTATAAATCCCGGGTGATATTTTTTTTGAACAATGCTCTTAATATAAAAAATCCCAAAAACTACCGCCACCAGGCGAAAAAGCGTGAGGGCCATTTTACCCCAGTCGCCACCAAATTTCCAGCCCCAGGCCATTCCGGCATTTTCAATAAAATAAAGCCGGAACCAGTTTGGTATAAGGGTAATGTGTTCGCCGTAATGCATATTGGTTTTCACCCAAATCTTTAACGACTGGTCGGCCACAATTATAGTGAGTATTATTAATACTATAGATCTGATCTTCAATGCAAAAAAATTTGTGGGCAAAGATAGGCAAAAGCGGGAAGCCTTGAGCCTTGAGATTATAGCTATGAGCACTGGGACAACATACTTTAGCTTTTGGCATTGGACCGATAGTTCAAGTCTAACTCTTAGCTTATAACTGCTTATTATCTGCTACAAGCCTCTGCCGTTGACGTTATGGCTAACGGATTTGGACTCACTTCCTATTCTTCAAAATACACCCGTTTTACCCGTTGAGAAACGCCTGTTAAAATTTCATACGGTATGGTTTGCGCCCATCTGGCCAGCTCGGTTACATGTAATTCTTTACCAAATATAATCACGTCATCTCCTTCCCGTACACTGGGAATATCCGTTACATCTATCATTGTCATGTCCATGCAAACACAGCCTACTATGGGAGCCAGTTTTCCATTTACCCAAATTTTTCCAGCGCCATTGCTTAACGATCGCGGGTATCCGTCTGCATAACCTATCCGAATGGTAGCAATTACCGAATCGCGTTGTAAGAGTCCTCTTCGTCCATAACTAACAGTTTCTCCCGATTTCAGATTTTTTATTTGCGCGATAGTGGAGCGCAACGTAGATACCTGCGTAAGATTTTTCTGATGGTTATCGATACCATAAAGACCAATACCTAACCTTACCATGTCCATTTGTAAAGAAGGATGACGGCTGATACCTGATGTGTTAAGAAGGTGCTTCAAAACCGGGTAAGAAAGCACTTCTTGTACCTGGCCACTCAACTCTTTAAAAAGAGCAGCTTGCTGATAGGTAAAAGCATCCTTATCAGGATCTTCACTTGCTACCAAATGACTGAATATTGATTGAACTTTGAATATATTGGTTTTAAGCAGTTCCAGTAATACAGGAAGTTCTGAACGTGAAATACCCAACCGGTTCATTCCAGTCTCTAACTCAATATGTACCGGATACTGCTGAATACCTTGCTTATTCAGAAAAGATGCAAAAGCATTTAAGAGTGTTACAGAAAAAAGTTCCGGTTCCAGGTTATTTTCTATTATTGCATCGAAAGCCGATTCATCAGGGTTCATAATCATAATGGGGAGGCTGATACCTGCCTTTCGCAATTCTACCCCTTCATCCGCATATGCAACGGCCAGGTAATCCACATTATGATATTGCAACACGCTGGCTATTTCAAAACTGCCACTGCCATAGGCAAAGGCTTTCACCATAACCATCAACCGGGTACCAGTCGCCAATTGTTGCTGGTAATTTTTGAGGTTATTCACCAGGGCAGTTAGATTTACTTCCAATACGGTTTGATGGACTTTTTGTTCAAGGAGGTGATCTATTTGTTCAAACGCGAAAACACGCGCCCCTTTGAGTAAAATCGTTTCGTCTTTAAAATGCAGGTGCTTAAAATCATTTTTAAATGCCTCTACTGTGCGATAAAAAAAAGTTTCGAGATTGGGTACTTGTTGAAAGGTATTCTGGTGTTGTGTTATCCGGTCACCAATTCCTATCAACCGGTTTATCTTACGTTGCTTCAATGAATCCGCTACTTCGCTGTATAATTCGTTTTCCGATTTTCCGCTTTGCAATATATCCGATAATATGACAGTACGCTTTTCATGTTGCCTCTGCTGTAATAAAAAATCGAGAGCGATCTTCAATGAATTAATATCCGCGCTATAACTATCATTGATTACGGAACAATGATTTACGCCCTGTTTTAATTCAAGACGCATAGCTACCGCTTCCAGGAGACACATCTTCTTTTCAATGATCGGGGGCTTTACACCCAGATGGAGTAACAGGCACCAGCAATGTATTGCATTTTCTATTGAAGCATCATCCGTAAAAGGTATAGTGACTTGCAGGTTTTGTCCCTTCCAGGAGGCGGTAATAAGAGTATGGCCTTCTTCTTTGAATATTGTTAGTATTTGCAGGGAAGCATCTGAAACTGAACTCCAGGTAATCAAAGTAAAGGGCTTTGAACTTCCTTTATTTAATTGCTGCCACAACCCGGCCACTGATTCGTGAATTACCGGGTAATCCTTACAATAAATAAGAGTTTCTATACCGGTAAACAGGCGCAACTTTTCATTTACTTTCTGGCGCTCGTTTAAAAAATTCTCACTGTGCGCCTCGCCAATATTGGTAAATATTCCAATTGTTGGCAGAATGATTTTCTGTAATCTTTCCATCTCACCACTATGTGAAATGCCTGCTTCAAAAATTCCCAGCTCATGGGACGAATTCATGGGCCATACGCTCAAGGGCACACCAATTTGAGAATTATAACTTTTAGGACTTCGGATAATACCGAAATCGTCTTCCAGCAGCTGATTCAACCATTCCTTCACTATTGTTTTTCCATTACTGCCGGTTATGCCAATTACGGGGATAGAAAATTGTTTTCGGTGATGGGTTGCGAGTTGTTGAAGGGTATTTAACGTATCCGGTACCTGCAAAAAATTTGCCTCCGGGTATTTTGAATCGTCTATCTTTTGGCTGACAATAAAATGCCTCACTCCCTTTTTGTAAAGTTCTCCAATATAGGAATGACCATCTCGTCTTGGCCCCGGTAATGCGAAAAATAAGGAAGTAGCCGGAAAGATTACCTTACGGCTGTCGATAAGCAGGTATTCAATAATTGCTTCCGAAGAAACAATTGATTTACTGTTGATGATGCCGGCAATATGTTGTATTGAATATGACAATTGGCAAATTTATCTGATCAGCCTATAGAATCATCCACCACATCGGGTGGTGACCCTTTCTTCTGAATAAATATTGAATAGAAAATAGAGCCTAAAATACAAAGAAGAATTACTCCCAGCGAAATAACAACCTGGATGTATTTCGGAATCCATTCGCTGATCCAATGCTCTCCCAGCATCTTTACTCCTATAAACACCAGAACAATGGAAATACCCTGTTGCAGGTAATCAAATTTTGAAACGGCACTCCGCAATAAAAAGAACAAGGATCGCAATCCTAAAACAGCAAAAATATTTGACGTATAGATGACAAGGTTGCTCTTTGAAATTCCCAGAACCGCCGGTATAGAATCAAGCGCAAAAACCAGGTCAATAGTCGCCAGCATAATTACGACCACAAATAAAGAGGTGTACACTGGTCTTCCATTTTCACGGACTATATACTTCCCATTCCCATCATGCGGCACTATGGGAAGAAATTTTTTAAGAAATCTATAGACCTTGGTGTTGTGCGGATCAAACTCCTCCTCCTCCGTAGTTACAAACATTTTGTATCCCGTGTACACGAGGAAGGCCCCAAAAATATAAAGGACCCAGGTAAATTGATTTACCAGGGCTACTCCAACGGTAATAAAAATAACGCGGAATACAATGGCCATTAGTATACCAATCAGCAGCACTCTTCCATAAAATTTTTCTTTTACCCCGAAAGAAGAAAAAATAAGTATGAATACAAAAATATTGTCGATACTAAGGCTCCATTCCATTAAATAAGCACTCAAATATTCCAGGGCCAGTATTTGACCTTTTTCGATCCACATAAAAACAAAAAAGCCAAGTGCCAGCAACACCCAGAATAGGGTTTGATAAAGCGCCTGCCGGATGCTGATCTTCTGATTTTTTTTGCTCAGTAAACCAAGATCAAAAGCAAGGGCCAGTACCAAAACAATCCCAAAAACTAAATATGTAATCTGGTTGGTCGTCATGAAAAAATATAAGTTCGGCTATTTATTTCGGGAGGCGTGAATTTCAAGCGCGTCGGGAAAAAGAAAATAAATGTTAATTAATTAAAAAACTATTATCAGGTTTCACGACTCTGGTTTTGATACTTTCTTTTCCGGAAAAACTGGTAAATAAATCCTAACAATACTATCAGCAGAATGGGAAGAACAATATTAAGCACCTGCCAAAAAGTTTTATTACTGTCAATTTTTTTTGCGTCCAGTAATCGCAACGTATAATCTTTTGAACGGGTTTCTAAAATACCCGACGAGTTTGTCAGGTACTCTATGCAGTTCAAAATGAAATCGCGGTTGGCATATTGCACCTGGGAAAATTGGTTAAAGCCCATTTCCAGCGGACCTTTTTGTTGCGAAAAAACATTACTTACAATATCAGCGTCCGATACTACAATCATTTTATTGGCTACCGGCGCCGATGACAAAAAGGGTTGTTTATACAGGTTTGCCAGCGAATCCAATATGCCTTTCGACAGGCGATTACTGTAAAGAGAAGAAAACTTGCCTTCCAGTAAAACAGCCACGGGCACATGTGCCTTATCAAAGGTTTTAATATCGTCCTCCGTTTTTACACTGTTAAGGGAAACCATAGCCGGTGTAATGAGTGTGCGCGAATTCGAAGAAGAAGCGAGTAATATGGTTTTCGTAATACCGGGTGTTTTAATGGTATCGATAGAGTTTGGGAAAATGGACAACACCCGGTTCAGATTTTTAGCAATGGGATGATTGGAATAGGAAGAAAGTAAAGGGAAATAAGGCCAGTCTGTTAATTGCATTTGCGGTTTATCTCCAAAGTTGCCCACTACCAGGGGAACTTTATCGCATTGAAGATCCTGCAGCAGGTCGGCATTTATTCGAACGCCATACTTAAATAACAGGTCTTCCAGGTTCAGGTTGCGGTCGAATGCCACAAAATCACTTTGTCTTCGCATGAGGCTATCCATTTCCGCATATAGCCGATCAATCATCCAGATAAGTTTTCCTCCATTCATTACATATTGATCGAGTTTTAATTTTTGCTGATCATTAAAAGCAGTGGTTGGTTTAACTACTATTATTGCATCAAAAAAATGAGGGATTACCGGGAAACTATCAATGGGTAAAAAGGTAAATCTATAGTTTTGTTTGAGCGTGCGATCAATCAAATCAAAAACATTATAGGTCATGGGTTCACCATTACCTATAAGATAACCCACCAAGGGAACCGTGTCGGTACTAATTTTTTGAATGGCATTGACAAGCTTGTATTCAAGTAATGCTTCAGCTTTGTTTAATGACTCAATACCTCCCTGCATATCCTGGCCCTGCAAAAAATCAACCGGTGCGGTTCTGTCGCGGTAACCGATTACCGCCCCTGGAAAAAGATAGCGTTGTTCTTCTCCTTCTCCTTCTTTCGCTTTCACCCGCACATTGGTAGGTTTAAGACCCATACGCATTAACGAATCCATGGTAAAACCAAGAGTAGAATCTGTTCCCGGCCTTTTGAAACTGAATTGAAGATTACCCGTACCATATTCCTTAAATTCCCGTAAAAGTTCAAGTGTACTGTTACGTAATTTCTTGAATCCAGCCGGCATATCACCATCAAGGAATACCGTAACACTTACCTTGTCGTTTAGATTCCTTAATAATTTTTTGGAGGGCTCCGATAAGGTATACCTTTTCTCTTTGGTAAGATCAATCCGGTAATGAAATTGCGCAGCAAGAAAATTGACGGCAATCGACGCAATCAACCAGTAGATCCAACTGTATTTTGATGATAGTAATTTTTTCATTGCAATAGTTCCCTTATCGTTTTACCAGGTTACGGTGGGTAAAGGCCAGGAAAAGACCGACTACACTAATAAAATAAATTATATCCCTGCTATCTATTACCCCGCGGCTAACGCTCCGGTAATGAAAATCAATTCCCAGCATTTCTATATAATAATCAGCTCCTGCCTCCAGGGCAGGTATCCGGCTGATAGCATTAAAGCCACTATATAAAACAAAGCAGGCAAATCCCCCAACTATAAACGCCACCACTGCATTGCTGGTAAAACTGCTGCAACAAACGCCGATGGCGGTGAATACTGCTGAGAGAAAAAACAAGCCAATATATGAACCAGCTGTAGCACCTATATCAATTCCGCCTTCCGAAGACAACTGCTGAATACTTATTATATATATCAATGTGGGAAGCAAGGCAATAATTACAACCAGGAGCGCACCCAGGTATTTGCCAAAAACTAATTGCCACTTGCTGATCGGTTTTGTTTGCAGAATTTCAAAGGTACCGCTCTTGAACTCTTCCGAGAGGCTGCGCATGGTTATGGCCGGAATCAACAGCAATAATATCCAGGGAGCCAGTTCAAAAAATTTATCGAGGGATGCATATCCAAAATCGAGCAGGTTGGTATCGGGAAAAACAAACAGGAACAAGCCATTTAACAAGAGAAAAACCACTATGGCAATATATCCGGTCAGGCTGCTGAAGAACTGCCGGAATTCTTTTTTACAAACGGACCACATGGATACGAAAATAAAGGATTATAGGTAATAAAACAGAAGATGTTGGTGGAATGGAATAAATTCCTATATTCGGCCTCTCAAAACAAACCTTCCTATTAAATAATTATACGGTTTCAGGCGATTATCATAATGGAATAACCAAAACCAACTGCACCAGGTCCCTCCTCTACGGAGGGATTTTTTTTACGCCAATAAACACGAATGAGGGAACGCGAATTAACCCGAATTAAGAACTCGAATTAACACGTTGAAGAGAGTGAATTATTTTTTGGGTGTAAATTCAAAATATAAAAAGGGCCGCTGATTGCCAAAGCCCCTTTTATTATTTAGTTTTTGACTTTTCTCCACTACACCGCAAAACTCTCCCCACAACCGCATGTACGGCTTGCGTTGGGATTACTGAAATAAAATCCTTTTCCATTCAGCCCATCACTGAAATCGAGCGTTGTGTTAACCAAGTATAAGAAACTTTTAAGGTCCGTCACAACTTTCACCCCGTTGTCTTCAAATTCCTGGTCGGTTGGTTTTCGTTCATTATCAAAATCTAGCTTATAGCTAAGACCAGAACAACCACCTCCTACCACGCCCACTCTTAAGAAGAAAGAGGAATCTGCTCCGATGCCGGCGTCCTGCATCAGTTTATGCACTTTCTCTTTGGCTTTATCACTAACGTAAATGGCGTTTTCTAATACTGCACTCATAAATTCAATCTTTCAGTAGCGAACTCTGGCCATTGAGAAAATACTAGGCTATGGGGCTCGGGGCTAATTGGTCGGCGTTTTTATTAATGAATTACTTTTTCATCAAACTTAATTTCTTCCAGTCCGTTTTTTACGCGGTAGTCGTTTATCGCGGCCTTAATAGCATCTTCCGCCAGTACCGAGCAGTGAATTTTTACCGGGGGCAGGTGCAATTCTTCCACAATGGCCATATTATCTATGGTCATCGCTTCGTCCACCGATTTGCCCTTAAGCCATTCGGTGGCCAGCGAAGAAGAAGCAATAGCGCTGCCGCAGCCAAACGTTTTAAATTTGGCATCGATAATCATACCGGTAGCATCATCCACTTCAATTTGCAGACGCATTACGTCGCCGCATTCCGGAGCACCTACCAGGCCGGTACCTACACTTTTTTTACTTTTATCTAACGTACCTACGTTTTTTGGATTCTGGTAGTGATCAATTACTTTTTCTGAATATGCCATGATGATAAATTTAAAATGTAAAATCTAAAATATTAAATATAAAAAGTAGTACATAAAATGAGCCGTACATTCAAAATTTCTCATTTTACACCTGCCTGCCGGCAGGTTCTACATTTTACATTTCTAGTGATGCGCCCACTCAATCGTATTAATATCAATTCCTTCTTTATACATTTCCCACAGGGGACTCATTTCCCTTAATTTCAATACTGTTCTAGTTACCGATTCAATAGTATATTCAATTTGCTCTTCAGTAGTAAACCGGCCTAGTCCAAAACGGAGTGAACTATGTGCCAAATCATCGCCCAAACCAAGCGCTTTCAATACATAACTTGGTTCCAGCGATGCAGACGTACAGGCAGACCCAGATGAAAGCGCAATGTTCTTATTAAAGCCCATCAACAATCCTTCTCCCTCTACATATTTAAATGAAATATTGGTAACATGGGGCAACCGATGTTCCCGACTTCCATTTACATAAGCTTCCTCCAATTGCAACAAGTCATTTTCTAATTTATCTCTTAATTTACTCAGTCGTTTTGCATCCGCTTCCATTTCGTTCATCGCCAGTTCGCACGCCTTTCCAAAACCAACGATGCCCGGTACATTCAGGGTACCGCTGCGCATGCCTCTTTCGTGACCACCCCCATCCATTTGAGCGGTTACTTTAACCCGTGGATTTTTACGACGCACATACAATGCACCTACTCCTTTCGGCCCATACATCTTGTGCGCTGTTAATGCCATTAAATCTATACCATCCTTATTTACATCCACCGGAATTTTTCCCACTGCCTGGGTGGCATCAGTAAAAAACAAGATACCATGCTTTTTCGCAATAGCGCTAATTTCTCTAACCGGCTGAATTGTTCCTGTTTCGTTATTAGCATACATTATTGCAACAAGAACAGTAGTTGGTTTTATTGCTGCTTCCAATTCTTTTAGATCAATTAATCCTTCGGCATTAACCGGCAAATAAGTAACCTCTCCCCCTTCTTTTTCAATATGCTTGCAGGTATCAAGCACCGCTTTATGCTCGGTAGTAGCCGTAATAATATGATTTCCTTTGGAAGCATACATTTCAAATACTCCTTTAATGCCCAGGTTATCTGCTTCCGTTGCACCGGAAGTAAAAATGATTTCCTTTGGATCTGCGCCAATTAATTTAGCCACCTGCTCACGGGCATAATCAACGGCTTCTTCCGCCTGCCAACCAAAAGGATGGTTCCGGCTGGCTGCATTACCAAATTGGTTGGTAAAATAAGGAATCATCGCTTCAACTACCCGCGGGTCGCAAGGGGTAGTTGCATTATGATCTAAATAAACAGGTAAATTCAACATATTAGTAATCAGGTTTAAATCTGTATATTTCTAAACACGAAAATACCTCAAATGGTTCTATTTTTAGAGCGCTAATTCCTAATCCGGGGTTATTTTACCGATTTCGCAAATGGCCCTATTAATAAACTTATAACTAATTGCTATGCTTAAGGTTGAGCACATAGGGATCGCGGTAAAAGATCTAACCATTTCCGTTCCGTTGTACGAAAAATTGTTAAACTGTCAGTGTTATAAGAAAGAAGTGGTAGAAACAGAAAAAGTTAATACTGCTTTCTTCCGACAGGGCGATACCAAGATCGAATTACTGGAAAGTAATTCGCCTGATGGCGTGATTGCCCGATTCATAGAAAGAAAAGGAGAGGGTATTCATCACATTGCGTTTGAAGTATCTGATATTATTGATGAAATGAAACGATTACAACAGGAAGGTTTTGTACTATTGAATGAGCAACCAAAAGAAGGTGCCGATAATAAGTTGGTTTGTTTTTTACACCCGAAGAATACCAATGGCGTATTAATCGAACTCTGCATGGAAAAAAAATAATCCCGGCCTGCTCGCCGGGATCTTTTTATAACCTATGAAGACTGAATTAAAAAATTACTTTGCTAGATTCGTTCCAACCTTTTTCATCGCGCATATTCACTACGAATATTCCATTCAAATTGCGGGGAATAACCACACTCACTTTATAGGAAGCAGAACCAACCAATTGCCTGGCCACTATCTGTCCATTTAAATTTACTACCGTAACCACCATATTAGATTTTGTTTCTCCATTAATGTCAATCGCAATGGTATTCTTTGAAGATACATAGACATTCGCTTGCTTTTTGTTCTCTGTGCTGCGGATTATTTTTACCGATGAATAAGTTTTCTGTCCATTCAGATCAACCTGTAGAATACGGTAATACATTACGGCACTTAATTCTTTCTTATCAGTATAACCATATTGATTAGAATTGGTAGCAGTTCCATTGCCCATTAAAATACCGATCAATTTCCAGGTGCGCCCGTCGGTACTTTTTTCTATTTCAAAATGACTATTGTTTTTCTCTTCTGCAGTTGACCAGTGGAGGATTACCTCATTATCGGAACGTTTGGCAAAAAAGGAGGTAAAGTTCACCGGAAGAGTTCCCATTACAAATCCGCTGGGGGAGCTACCAGTGGAGGCATCTGCATAACTGTACCCTGTTTGTGTTCCCTGGGTACCCCGGAATTTAAATACACCACCGATTGTGATCTGGTCGTTTGAATTCTGTCCGGTAATTTTACCAAGAGATTCTACTATAACCTTGCTGGTGTTATTCAACTTTAATTTACCATTATCCAACTGCAGCTTACCCTTTACAATAATGACAACATTCCCCAGGTTTATATTATTATCTACTGTCACCGTTAAATTGGCTGGAATTATTATGGAATCGCCGTCATTGGGTAACCGCCCTAAATCCCAGGTTGCCATATCAGACCAATTGTTGCTTTGAACAGCAGTAATTGTCGTGGCATAACTGGCAGTAAGTACCAGGAGGCCGAAGATTAAGGTATAAACTTGTTTCATAGAGTACAATTTCAGTTCACCTGAAACATTTCAATTGGCATACCTGTATTTTTTTCACACCCATTTACACTGATAATTAGGTAGGGGTTATACTGTAGCATCAAACATAATAAATTCAAAATCATACGCTTATATAAAATATTCATTCCCGAAAGAAATATTAAAAGACAATCAGAACACGGTCTTAAGAATTGCTGTTTTTTCCCTTTTTTGGATAAAAATTTCAGCGCTGGGAAAGGGGATAAAAAAGATTAGTCAAGAAACGCCAGCATCGTAACTTTTCCGAAACTTCTGTTTATGCGCCCATCATCAGTTTTTAGAAAATGGGGATGGATAATTTTACCCTTCCTGTTGATTGCCTGCAATAACCACTCGACAATAAAGGAAAAAGCAGTAACTGTTTCAAACGTTGATTCGCTTTACAGGAAATATAAGCTTGATAATATTCAACTACCCCCCGGATTTAGTATTTCTGTTTTTGCTGAGGTGCCCGATGCCCGCAGTTTGTGCCAGGGAGAGAAAGGAACCGTTTTTGCAGGTAACCGAGGCAAAAACGAAGTGTATGCGGTAACAGACTCAAATAAAGATGGGAAAGCAGATATAGTTTATACTATAGCAAAAGGACTCCATACGCCCAATGGTGTTGCCTTTAGAAATGGAAGCCTTTATGTGGCAGAGATTAACCGCATTTTACGCTATGATGATATCGAAAATAGACTTGCCAATCCACCAAATCCTATAGTAGTTTTTGATAAATACCCCGATAAGGAACACCATGGATGGAAGTTTATTGCCTTCGGACCAGATGGTAAACTATTTGTGCCAGTAGGTGCTCCCTGCAATGTTTGTAACGAAAAAGATTCCATTTTTGCAACTATCACCCGCATGAATCCAGACGGCACCGGCCTTGAAATTTTTGCCAAAGGGATTCGCAATAGTGTTGGTTTTGCCTGGCACCCTATTACGAAAGAGCTTTGGTTTACAGATAATGGTCGCGATAATATGGGCGATGATGTGCCTTTTTGCGAATTGAATTATGCTCCTAAACAAGGAATGCATTTCGGATTTCCTTTTTGTCACCAGGGAGATATATTGGATCCTGATTTTGGTAAGGGAAAAAAATGCAGCGATTATTCGCCTCCTGCACAAAAAATGGGACCACATGTAGCCCCCCTCGGAATGCGATTTTATACCGGATCATTATTTCCACCGGAATATAAAAATAGAATCTTTATAGCTCAGCATGGTTCCTGGAACCGTCGCATTCCGGCTGGTTACCGGATAATGATGGCTAGCTTAGATAATAACAATAATGTAATAAATTATGAACCCTTTGCGACCGGTTGGTTACAATATGAAAAAGAAGTATTGGGCCGACCAGTGGATGTAGAAGTAATGCCTGATGGAGCCCTATTAATAAGCGATGACCAGAATGGAGTTATATATCGGGTAGTATACAACAGGAAATAATACAGAAACAGTTTCCTCTTTCAACTTTCAGGCAAATAAAAATTTCACTTTCGCTTATTTTCTACCCACCATAAACCGCAACAGTTGCCGCTTTCCGGTATTACTTATTACCTCTGCAGTATAATCTCCCTGCGACAGGTTGCTTACATCTATTTGAATATTATTTGAGCCGCTCTCAGATTGATGACGCGTTACAAATTGTCCGTTTCTGTTATAGATACAAACTATAAAATTGTCCACGTCTTCATCTTTTACAAAAATAGTGGCTGTAGTAATTGCGGGATTAGGATAGATACCTGGTTTACCCGATGAATTAGAAATCCTGGCAGCCTTTACCTGAGTGATGCCAAATTTTCCATCCCCGTTCATAATACGCAGCCGGTAATAGTTAATGCCAGCAGAAGGGGATTCATCAGTATAATTATAATTCTGGGGAACCGTTGAATAGGGTACCGCTTTAACTTCGGCCAGTATATGCCAGGTTCTGGCATCACTACTCCGTTCTATAAAGTACCGTTCATTATTGTTTTCTTGCTGCGATTTCCATTTCAGGGCTACCGATTTATCTGTATTTGAAATTAAAAATTCTACCAGTACTATGGGAAGCGAACTCTCGTGTTGCTGAATGAATGCACTGGTTGCATTATTAAATGCTATAGCCGGGCCGGTTTGAATAGTGGCGCTGGTATAGAACTTTATTATGAAACTTCCGGTATTGTTTACAAGAACGCGTATGCGTCCGCTTCCTCCGTAATTATTGCCTCGCTGAATTTTTGAGGTGGGAGACAGTATTCGAACTACTGGCTCGGTTGATTTATTGTTTGTTGTTATTAGATCCAGATCGTTACTGTTACCATTCCCGGAAGCCTCGTCAATAGTTAAGGTTCCTGATATTCTTAAGACAGCATTGAGAAGAGACTGGTCGGCAGAAATTGTTACGATTCTACCAGCAGGAATTAAGATACTATCGTTGTTGGCAGGAATCCTGTTCAGGCTCCAGGTAGAAGCCGCTGACCACTCGCCCGAACCAGTTGCATAAATAAGCGTTCGCTGAGCCAAAACTGCTATACTTATTACCAAACAAAAAAATATTCCATAAAATTTCTTCATTCCTGTTAGATTAATTTTATACGCTGGATTTATTGTCTACACGATATGAAATAACTATGGTAGAGCTGCCCAAAACAGGCATACTATTCTTAAAATACGTTCAAATAGTACGGCTATTCGAAAATGCGGATATTGGATAAGTTTATAAAAGTAATATTCGGTTTTAGAAGTAGCAATATTACGGTGAAATTAATTGGGACAGGCTGTAAGTATTTATAATCAACTGCCGCCGTTGTTTTCTTCCTGGCCATTTTCCAGTTTTACCAGGCCCAGCTTATTAATAGCTATGGCAGCAGCTATTTGGCTGGCATCTTTCTTATTGTACGCTTTGCCTTCGGCAATAAGGGCTCCATCAACCACCGCGCCAATTGTAAATAATCTTCGGCCTCCTTCCATATGCTCATCCAGGGTTTCAAATTCAAGGTTTTTTCCATTTTTGTTGGCCCATCCATAGAGTTTGTTTTTATGATTGATCTCGAGATTTTCGAGATCCTCCATAAATAAGTGCGGCAGAATGATAGCCTTCAATACCCATTTGCGTGTTTTATCGAACCCTTTATCGAGGTAAATAGCCCCCACCACTGCTTCTAGAGTATTTCCAAAAATCTGGCTGACCTTTAAGGAATTATCAAACTTATTATAGTAAGTAATTTTTTTGATCCCCATCTTAAGGGCAATCTCATTTAGTTTATTGCGGTTTACCATCTTACTGCGCATCTCGGTAAGAAAACCTTCTTCGCGGTAAGGATATTTCTTAAAAAGAAAATCAGCGACAATCGCACTTAATATCGCATCTCCCAGGTATTCGAGGCGTTCATTATTTTCATCTGCAGTTTCGCGTACTGAGCGGTGAGTAAGTGCAGCTCTGTATAATAAAATATTACCGGGAGAGAAACCCAGTACATTTTTCAGATTCTTCTTAAAAGAAGCCGTTTTTTCATTTCCGGTGAAGAGATCGAGAATTCTCACAATCGTCAAGCTACTATTTTTTCAGTAAGGTAAAAAATCATACCCGTTTCGGTTGGAAAGTATTGCTTTATATCAACGACCGGGATGGGTCAAAAATTATGAAGCGAATTTTTTTACAATAACACAGGCATTATGACCACCAAATCCGAAAGTGTTGCTCAAAGCAGCATTTACGGTTCGTTTCTGTGCTGTTAGAAAAGTAAAATTCAGGCGGGAATCCAACTCTGGGTCATCTGTAAAATGATTGATAGTAGGAGGTACGAGATCATTTGTTACACTCATAATACAGGCAATTGCTTCAATAACACCGGCCGCCCCTAAACAATGGCCTGTCATAGATTTGGTTGAACTTATATTTAATTTAAATGCGTTTTCGCCAAAAACATCCATAATGGCTTTTATTTCCGAAATATCACCCAAGGGAGTAGAAGTTCCGTGTGTGTTGATATAGTCAATATCAGATGCTTTCATATTGGCATCCTCAAGGGCGGCATTCATTACGTTCCTAGCTCCTAAACCTTCTGGATGTGGAGCAGTTATATGGTAGGCATCGGCCGTAGCCCCTGCCCCTGCCAACTCGCAATAAATTTTAACGCCCCGCTTGAGAGCATGTTCCAATTCTTCTAATACAACCATTCCTGCTCCTTCCCCCATAACAAAACCATCCCTATCCTTGTCGTAAGGTCGGCTGGCTGTTGCATAGCTATCGTTACGTTCGCTCAGGGCCTTCATCGCATTAAACCCACCCACTCCTGCTTCATTTACCACGCTTTCCGCCCCACCTGTTAGTATGATATCAGCTTTTCCTAAACGGATTAGATTAAATGCCTCCATCATAGCATTAGTGGATGAAGCACAGGCACTCACTACGGCAAAATTTGGCCCCCGGAAACCATGTCGCATTGAAATATGGCCCGCTGCAATGTCGAGGATCATTTTGGGAATGAAAAAAGGATTGAAACGCGGTGTTCCATCCCCCTTGGCAAAATTAATTACCTCTTCCTGGAAAGTGTTTATCCCCCCGATTCCACTCGCGAATACAACTCCCACTCTGTCTTTATTAATAGGATCTGAATTCAATTTTGCATCCGCCACCGCCTGATCACTCACCACCAGTGCAGTTTGTGCAAACCGATCTAATTTGCGGGCCTCTTTCTTTTCAAGAAATTGTAGTGGATCAAAATTTTTCAACTCGCAGGCAAATCTCGTTTTAAACTTAGAAGCATCAAACAGGGTAATATTGTTTGCACCAGAAATCCCGCTTATTAATCCATTCCAATATTCCTCCAACGTATTACCAATTGGTGTGAGTGCTCCCATGCCTGTAACAACCACCCGCTTTGTTTGCATAGTAAAATTTTGACCGGAAATTGTTTAAGTAACAAATCCGCCTTTGCAGCTAAGCTAACGAAAGGCGGATTATATTTTATTGCTCCCGAACAAGCGGTCCGGTTTACTTAGCGTGCTCTTCTAAGTACGCAATAGCCTGACCAACAGTGGTAATAGTCTCGGCCTGCTCATCCGGAATAGAAATGTTGAATTCCTTTTCAAATTCCATAATCAATTCTACGGTGTCTAATGAATCTGCACCCAAATCATTGGTAAATGAAGCTTCATTGGTAACTTCTGCTTCTTCTACACCTAGCTTATCTACAATAATCTTTTTTACTCTTGTTGCGATGTCTGAC
The DNA here is from genome assembly GCA_031360425.1 of Chitinophagaceae bacterium. GTDB lineage: Bacteria > Bacteroidota > Bacteroidia > Chitinophagales > Chitinophagaceae > Endoryza. The sequence continues at coordinate 101,860 of JANMBO010000013.1, forward strand.
ATTTTTGTAAAGTTTAGTTACGGCTGCAAAAATATGGTTTTTGGTATAATACCACCAAATAGCTGCTTTTTAATTGCTCTTGGGGATATTTTGTGGTTCATGGTGATAAATAAGATGCTCCAGAAGCAGCGTCTACCTTCGATTTTTCAAAGTTAAGCCCACTTTCTCTATTTCATCTTAAGTATCTTCAAAAGTCTTTTTTGAGAGAAGTGTTTTACTGGATGTATAGTCTAATTTCTTATATTGCAAGTAGAGTAAACACCACAACCAAAATCCTGCATGGCGCTGAAAATAATTGATCATGGGTCTAAGGAGTACCGTCAGATGGTACAACTACGGAATGATATTCTGCGCAAACCACTCGGATTGAATCTTACCGACGAAGAATTGGATAAAGAAAAAGATCAGGTGCTTATTGGCGCTTTTGAAGAAGAAAAAATGCTGGGATGCTGTTTGCTCATCCCGCAGAATGAGGGCCAGGTGAGGCTTCGCCAGATGGCCGTTCTAAATAACTTACAGGGCAAAGGGATTGGCCGCGCACTTATCCAGTTTGCGGAGAATATTGCTCGCGATCGGGGTTATAGGAAGATAACCATGCACGCCCGTAAACCCACCATGGGATTTTTTGAAAAGTTAGGCTATCGCGTGAGCAGCGGGGAATTTCTCGAAATTACCATTCCCCATTACGAAATGGAAAAAAGTCTTTAATAAATAACAAATAATAGCCGCGAAAAAAGGAAGAAAGATCATCCTGGTTTTCGCGGCTATCTTTTTATTAAGAAATACTATTTAACCAGTCGCAGCGTAAATGGATAGCGATACATTTTACCTTCATTCGCTTTGATGGTGGCTATAATACAAACCACCAGCCTGAAAATATGTAGTATCACAAAAAGTACTATTCCAATCAAGAGAAATATCAGGAAGAAACTTATTACATAGGCAATCATCAGGGTGAGTTGAAAATTAAGCGATTCTTTGGCATGCTCAGCCACATACTTGGAATCATCTTTCTTTACTAAATAAATAATAAGTGGCGCTAAGAACCCGAAAAATATTGATAGCAGATGGCAAAGCATCCCCATTGATTTTTCATCACTCGTAGGAGTATATAAGGATGGTTCCTCGGTTCCCAGGAAGGTGTTTGTTTGTTCACTCATAAAATTAGTTTCCGTTAAATTACGGATTTCCCGGGGAGATTTTTTCAGACGCAATCTGTTTGTGTAAATCTTTATCCTTTTCCGGTAAATCAAGCCTACTCATTTCCTTCCCAACCTTGGACGAGTCTGTTGGTTAATGCGCCGCAATAGAAAACTCATAGTTTGCCTCAAAAGCGTTTGCTATTAATACCCGGTTGAAAAATGGTGAAGTAGTACCGGATTCAGCTGGTAAAAAATAAAGACCCTTTTTAGCCGGGACCCCGTACATGTCCGGTTGCGTTTATTTTTGCTACTGCCTTTTTTTGAGCGTATAAAAAAACAGGAAAATTGTCCTATGCGTTGGAAGTGGAGCGGCTAGTCGCCTTATTCATCCGCTGCAATATTTCCAGTAAGGAATACATATTTTTAATATCATCAATTACCAGCATAAATAATTTGCCCACCTGCTTTAGTTTCGCTTTATTCGTTTGAGTTTGAATAAAATCAAGAAGCCTTTGGAAAACTTCTGATTCGAAATAGGGCGAATCGGGTTTGTTAATGAAATAACATTTCAGCACTTCATTTTTCAATAACATCTTTTCAAAACCCAATGTTACCGCCAATTTCCGGCAGCGTACAGTATCAAATAAGTCATTTACCTGTTTGGGAACAGGTCCAAACCGGTCTTTTAATTCAGCATAAAACTGCAGTAGTTCTTCTTCCTTATCACAGTTGTCGAGCCTTGAATATAACGACAATCGTTCCGTGATGCTTTCTACATAACTATCCGGTATCAAAATCTCCAGGTCGGTATCAATCGAACAATCCTGGACAAAATCTTCCTGTTTTGCTATTTCTTCTTTAAATAGTTCCCTGAACTCAGTTCTTTTTAATTCCCTGATCGCCTCGTCCAGAATTTTCTGGTACATTTCAAATCCGATTTCGGCCATAAAACCACTTTGTTCACCCCCAAGCATATTCCCCGCGCCCCGAATATCCAGATCGCGCATGGCAATTTGAAATCCACTTCCTAGTTCGCTATGCTGTTCCAGGGTCTGCAATCTTTTTTTAGAATCGCTCGGTAAGGTGCTCATGGGTGGCGCCAGTAAATAACAAAATGCCTTTTTATTACTTCGTCCGGCCCTGCCCCTTAGCTGGTGAAGATCACTGAGCCCAAATTGATGGGCATTGTTTACAATGATAGTGTTCATGTTTGGAATGTCAACGCCGCTTTCTACGATATTGGTACAAACCAATACGTCATACTTCTTATCTATGAAATCCAGGATACGTTCTTCCAGTATATGGCCTTCCAGCTGACCGTGGGCATACCCAATACTCAGATCGGGGCATAGGCCCTGGATTAGGCCAGTCATTTCTGCCAGTCCCTGCACGCGGTTATGAATAAAGAAAACCTGGCCACCCCGTTCCGTTTCATAATAAATAGCATCGCGGATAAAATCCTGGTTAAACAATTGTACTTCTGTTTGTATCGGTTGGCGGTTGGGGGGCGGAGTATTAATGATACTCAGGTCCCTCGCACCCATTAGGCTAAATTGCAGGGTCCTGGGAATAGGGGTCGCCGTTAGTGTTAAACAATCAACATTGGTTCGAAGGGTCTTTATTTTCTCCTTGTGCGCAACACCAAATTTTTGTTCTTCATCAATCACCAGCAACCCAAGATCTTTAAACTTCACGTCCTTCCCCAGCAATGTATGCGTGCCGATAATGATATCAATTTTTCCTTCTTCTAATTTTTTATATGTTTCTTTTTTCTCCTTGCTGGATCTAAAACGGTTTACATAATCAACAGTAACGGGAAAATCTTTAAGACGATCTTTGAACGTTTTGTAATGCTGGAAAGCAAGTATGGTAGTTGGAACTAACACCGCTGCCTGTTTCCCATCCACGCACGCTTTGAAAGCTGCCCGAATCCCAATTTCTGTTTTCCCAAACCCGACATCACCACATACCAGCCTGTCCATTGGCGAGGGCGTTTCCATATCTCTTTTTACATCCGCCGTTGCTTTACTCTGGTCGGGCGTATCCTCATAAATAAAGGAAGCCTCCAATTCTGTTTGCAGGTAATTATCAGGTGTAAATTGAAAGCCCTGTTGCGCTTTGCGCTGGGCATATAATTTGATTAAATCGAAGGCAATTTCCTTTACGCGGGTCTTTGTTTTTTCTTTGAGTTTGTTCCATACATCGCTGCCCAGTTTATTTACTTTCGGAACGGATCCTTCTTTACCGGTATACTTAGAAATTTTATGGAGCGAGTTAATATTTACATAAAGAATATCGCTGTCTTTATAAATGATCCGGACGGCCTCCTGTAATTTTCCATTCGCTTCAATTTTTTGCAATCCGCTATATACTCCTACGCCATGATCGATATGCGTTACGTAATCGCCTGGCTGCAGTTCGCGCAGTGTTCGAAGGGTTAATGCTTTATTTTTATTGTACGCCTGTTTTACTTTGTATTTATGATAGCGTTGAAATATCTGGTGATCGGTATAACAAACAACTTTCAACTCTTCATCAATAAACCCTTCGTGTACAGAGACGGGAACCGGCGTAAATTGTATCTCGGCCTTCAGATCATCAAAAATACTATACAGCCGTTCTAGCTGGCGTGGATTATCGGCAAACAGGTAAACCGTAAACCCTCTGGCAATCCAGTTTTTCAGATCTTTTATCAGCAGGTCGAATTGCCGGTTGAAAGCAGGTTGCTGTTTGGTAGAAAATGTTATTTGAGACGGGAGTGAGGAGCCTGGACCCTGGAGTGGGCTTATCCCCTGTCCATTAGTTTGACCAAACTCTACGATGGAAAATTTTTTTAGCTGGGTGAATGCAAAGGAGGCAGTAATAAAATCATCCGCTGAAGCCATCGTTTTAATTGATCTTTCATCTTCTTCCCGAATTACGAATTTTTGCCTGGGGTCCCCGTTTCCGGTCCCCGGGGCACTGGTTGATTCCTGCAGCTGCATCCACAACTGTAAATCTTCTTCCTGTTGCATTAATCTTTCCTTGGTTATCTCCGCATCTTGTAACCAGAACACCGTATTCTCTGGTAAAAATTCAAATAGCGAAATCTTTTCTCCGCTATGGAATAGGGTTTCTACATTGGGTATTATTGTTACCTGTAATAATTTTCGCTCACTTAATTGTGTTTCCGGATCTACAATGCGAATAGAGTCTACATCATTTCCGAATAATTCCACGCGGTATGGTTTTTCATTTCCGAATGAATATATATCCAGGATACCACCCCGCAGCGCAAACTGGCCGGGTTCGTAAACAAAATCCGTTCTTTCAAATCCATAGTTTATCAATTTCTCCATCAATCCGTTTATATCCAGCACATCGCCTGTTTTGATAGAGATAATATTAGAAGCAAGAGTGGAAGGAATCACTACTTTTTCAAACAATGCTTCCGGATAGGTAATTAAGGCCCCGGTGCGGTTTCCGGTGGGAGAAGCAAATTTTGTTAATGTTTCGGTACGCAACATTACATGCGAAGAATTGAGCAGCCTGAAATTTTTCCTGTTTTTAAATGAGGACGGGAAATAAAACAGGTTCAGTGCTCCCGTCAAATTTTCCAGGGAATTATGCAGATAAGCTGCTGCTTCGGCATCATCACAAATAATTATATGATTTAAGCCTGCACTGCCTTCGTTTAAGAAGATACTGCCCAGAACAAAGGCTGGAGCGCTGCCCTGTAAATTCTTAAGCTGAATATGTTGAGGTTGGGCATAGGATAACCTGTCTGCCAGTTGAAAAACGCAGGGGGTGTGTTGATAATTCTGCAGTAATGAAGCCAGGCTCGTACCCACTCTAACTATGCTCCTGTTTTAAAGAACTTCAAATTTATTGCTTTATACCTTCCTTTTCAAGATTTCCTTCGTATACTTCTTAATAAACAGCCTCGTGATCAACTTTAATAATTATTTCACTAAACTTGCCGGCAACCACTTTTACCGGCGCAATCGTATTATTCTCGTCGAAGTTGTTAGCGTAATAGAGGTCACCTTTTTTGGTAAATACTGAATATTCGCCTGGTTCCAATCGTATTTTGAATCGGCCATTGGCATTCGTGCGTATTTCTTTTATAAATTTGGTATGAACAGCGCTATAGAAAGATGAACTATTTTGCCTATCTACCTGTTGTACATTGGTTTTTTCAAAGAAATACAGGGTGGTTTGATAGGCTTTAGGCTCGGCGATGGGTATATCGGGCGATGGCATCTGGTTACCGGTTACCAAAAAAACAGTTCCTTTAACGCCTTGTTTTTTCCGGAAACAACGGGTTGTAAAGGAACTCATTATCAGTACCAAAATTAACAGTGAACCAGGCATGATATATTTTTTACGAAGCATAGCGGGGTTTATTTATATTTATAATTGCTTTCTGTAAACAAATTACTTATTTCTAATTACACTCTAATAATAAAGTTACTATGCGATTAATCCGCCTTGTAGTGATCACCGTTATTACATTTATTAGTTGGCCGGGCAAATTGGATGCACAGGTTACCACTAATACTGCCATCCTTAAAGAAGCTGCAGTAAATCAAGCTGCGCTTGAAAGTAAGATGTATAAGGAATTGATGAAATTGGCCCTTGAAAAAAAATGGCCCGTCACTATTCAGGGAAAAAGCGGTAAGTATGCCGTATTAACTGGGGTAGACTTCCAGGGGTACCCCATGTACACAACCACCGATAACAATACCCGTTCGGCCGCTACTATTGGCACGTCAAAATTATGGCCCGGTGGAAATACTGGTTTAAACCTTAGTGGATCAGGCAATGCGGTAAAAGGAAAGTTAGGTATTTGGGATGGAGGGAAATTAAGGAATACTCACATTGAGTTTGGTAACCGGATTACTCAGCGTGATAATGCAACAACATTGACCGATCATGGTACGCATGTAACGGGAACCCTTATTGCCAGCGGTGTAAATCCCGTGGCAAAAGGCATGGCTTTCGGAATGCAGGAACTGATAGCCTATGACTTTAATAATCATCTTTCGGAAATGCTTACCGAAGCACCCAATCTATTAGTATCGAATCATTCCTATGGATCAATTGCAGGATGGCGATTCAATGATACTGATAACCGATGGGAATTTTGGGGACAAGCCGGAACCACGGAGGATTATAAATTCGGATATTATTCAAGTGATACTCAGATGTGGGACTCTATTGCATATAATGGTCCTTTTTATCTCATAGTAAAATCAGTGGGCAATAATCGAAACGAAAACGGACCCGCTGTTGGTGAAAACTACTGGCGCTTTGACGCGGGAGGTACCATGGTTAATTCGGGCAATCGTCCGGCAGGTATCAGTAATAATGATGGGTACGAAATTATCCCCACCTATGGTAGTGCAAAGAATATATTAACCGTAGGTGCGGTTGAACCCATTGAATCGGGATATAGCCGAAAAGAAGATGTTATCCTGGGAGATTTCAGCAGTTGGGGGCCCACGGACGATGGCCGAATAAAACCAGATATAGTCGCTGATGGAATTGATCTTATTTCTCCTATTGCCACGGCCGACAATGCCTATGCGAATTTAAGCGGCACCTCCATGTCCTCTCCCAGCGCTGCCGGTTCGATACTTTTATTGCAGGAGTACTTCAACAAATTGCATCCGGGTATCTTTATGAGGGCTTCCACCCTAAAAGGATTGGTTATTCATACGGCCAGTGAAGCAGGACCAGATCCAGGACCCGATTACCAGCACGGCTGGGGATTGATTAATATGGAAAAAGCTGCCGCCGTAATAACTTCAAATAATACCAAGCAACTCATTCAGGAAAACATATTGAATAATGGGGCCGTTTATTCCCTGCCCGTTATAGCATCTGGCGAAGGAGATCTAACAGCCACCATCAGCTGGACAGATCCAAAGGGTACAGTGGAAACCTCTAACATTCTTAATAACCCGGCACTAAAGTTGGTGCACGATCTGGATATCCGGATAAAAAAAGGAGCCACCATTTATCAGCCCTGGATATTAAATCCTGCTTCCTCTTCTTCTGCTGCGCAAAAGGGAGATAACTTCCGCGATAATGTAGAAAAAGTTGAAGTTACTGACGTGATTCCGGGAGATTCCTATATCATTGAAGTAACCCATAAAGGATCTTTGCAACGAGGATTGCAGGCCTATTCGCTCATTATAAGCGGTGTGGGTGGCCAGGCCTATTGTAGTTCGGCACCCATCAGTACGGCAGGCGCCAGAATAGATAGCGTATCAATGGGCTCTTTGCAAAAAGGAAATGCGGCTGGTTGTACCGGCTATACTAATTATTCAACTTTTACATCAGGTATAGAAACCAACTCTTCTATTCCATTTTTTGTAAAGGTTTCCAGTTGTGATGCCAGTGTTACAGCCAAGATTGTAAAGGCTTTTATAGACTTTAATAATGATGGAGATTTTAATGACGCAGGAGAATTAATTGCTACCAGCCCCGTAATAAACGGAAATGGTAATTATTCAGGCACCATAAATATCCCGGCAGGATTGGTTACCGGCAATTATAGTATGTTGAGGGTAATTGTTCAGGAAACAAATAATCCTGCCAACGTAAATCCTTGCGGAAGCTATTCAAACGGAGAAACACAGGATTATCGCGTACAATTTCTGGCTCCTTCAAAGGACCTTGGTATTTCCAGCATAGTATCTCCCGAACCAGGCGGTTGCGCTTCTACCAATCAATATATTTCAATAAATCTTAAAAATTACGGCAGGGTAGCTCAAAGCAATATACCGGTTACGGTTACCGTAGTAAATGGAGCCACTACCATTGCGACCATTAATACAACTTATCCCGGCACCATTGCGGAATATGGCGAATCTACCTTCACGCTGCAAACACCTTTTACCGCGGTGGCCGGTAATACTTATACCATTACCGCCAGTACTGGTCTTTCAGGTGATCAAAATAATGGAAACAATCAATTAATAAGTACAGTAACTATTGCCGGAACTGCGGCTGGCCCTACAGGACAAGCCGAAATTTGCGGACCCAATGCTCTATTAAAAATTACCAACCCCGTTACAGGTAACTTGTATTCGTGGTTTGATGCAGCAGCAGCCACCACTCCAATAGCGACAGGCGCCAATGCCAGTTCCACTGTTATAACCTCCAATAAGACCTATTATGTATCAAAGAATGAAGTAGCGACTAATGTGGGGCCTTCAAATAAAATGGTATTTACTGATGGAGGGTACAATGCCTTTGTTGGAAATTTCGTAAAGTTTACGAATAGTGTTCCCGTATTAATTGAAAACGTAAAACTTTATACGGGTAATCCCGGCAGGATCCGGTTTACCGCGGCAGACATATCGAACTTCAATGAAACAAATGGTTCGTATAGTTATATTCCATTAGCTAGTGTAACGATAGATGTATATGCAACCGATCCTACTCCGCAGGCGGGAGCGCAAAGCGGTAATGATCCGGCCGACCTGGGAGCAGTATTCTTATTAAACCTGCCGGTAGTTACTCCGGGAGATCACGCCATCATAGTGGAGTGCCTGGATGGGGCTACGCTGTTTAGAAATAATAACATCCCCGCTAATCCTTATCCGTATACTATTCCGGGGGTTTTCTCCATAACAGGTAATAGTGCCGTACAGGCATCTGACCCTAATTTTTACCAGAAATTCTATTATTTCTTATATAATATGAAGATCGGGTTAGCAGAATGTCCCAGTGTCCGGACAGCTGTAGTTGCTTCCACAGCTACTGCGCCGGTAATAACAGCTATTGGTAATGATTTCACCAGCACGGCTGCACCTGCGTACCAATGGTATCGTAATGCTGTTGCCATCCCGGGTGCTAATGGTCAAACCTATACAGCAACGGCTGCCGGGGTTTATAAGATAATAACTACTGACAATTTTGGCTGCCAGTTGGCTTCTAATGAAATTACTTCCACCATTACTGCGGTAATCGATATTGACGCGGCTGAAATTGGTTTAAAGACTTTACCCAATCCAAATAACGGAAACTTTACGCTACAGTTTGAAGTAAAGAAGAAAGCGGATATGGTTATTAGCCTGGTTAATATTACCGGCCAAGAAGTGTATCGAAAAACCTATCCGGGATTTATAGGTAAGTTTTCGCAGCAACTATCTGTTAATATGCTTCCTTCCGATGCTTATATGCTGAAGATCCAGCACGGAGGTAAAGTATATCTTAAAAAAATCCTGATTGTACAGTAATAATTTTTTTGAATGATCATTAAAAGCTGCCTGTTCACACAGGCAGTTTTTATTTTTAATACGGCTTTCTATCAGACATTTTTCATTTTCTCCGGAGGATAATACAAAGACTAAATAACTCCCGATTTTAAAAGAAAGGAAGTAAAAAAAGAGTGTTTTATTATTAAAATTAATAGTAGATTGCCCACACGATTGCGTGCCATTAGAGGCAGCTCCAGTGGAGCGGTTGATTCAACCGCTCATTTTTTTTAGTAACTATGCAATAACTATTTCTCTCAACTATTCAAACCAACGGCATGTTGCAACCCTGGCGAACAGGAAAAATAATCCGCCTAATAGACGAAACTGTTGCTACTCGGCGCTTCTGGATAGAAGTACCGGAAGTCACCCAATTCGATTTTAAGCCTGGTCAATTTGTAACGCTCGATTTACCGATTCATGAAAAGCCCAATAAACGATGGCGCAGCTATTCCATTGCCAGCTGGCCAGATGGTTCCAACGTATTTGAATTAATAATTGTGCGACTGGAAGACGGAGCGGGAACAACCTATCTATTCAATGAAGTAACCGTAGGTGACATGGTAACCTTCCGGGGGGCCCAGGGCGTATTTACCCTGCCCGAAAACATTGATAAAGATATTTTCCTGATTTGCACCGGAACCGGCATCGCTCCCTTTCGAAGTATGGTGCATTATATAAAGCTTCACCAGGTTCCTCATAAAGAAATTTACCTTGTTTTTGGGTCTCGCACAAAGGCTGATCTATTATATTATGATGAATTAATAGACCTTCAAAAAAACCTACCCGGCTTTCATTATATCCCTACCTTATCCAGGGAATTATGGGATGGTAAAAAAGGATATGTGCATGCTGTTTATGAAGAAATAAGTAATAAGAACATGCAGACGAGGAATGATGGGACTGCTGTTCCCTCTACTGCCAGTTTTTATTTATGTGGCTGGAAAAATATGATTGACGAAGCTAAACAACGCATTATTGCACTTGGATACGACAAAAAGAGTATTCACCAGGAGATTTATGGCTGATTATTAAGATCCTGATTGTTGCTTTATAACTGGAGAGGTACTTAATAATTTTTTCCGTGTAGTTCCATCCGGCAACTTTTCCATGGTTTTATCTTCTTTCCCATTGGTAATGGGTATAACAGGAATAACTGGCTCAGCGGTTGTTTTCATCAAATCTATTTTATCGCGATGCAGTTGTAATATTTCAGCATGGCTGGCCAGCATTTCCTTTTCCAAATCGGCTATTTTCTTATTTAAAGAATTTATCTGGCTGCTGCGTTTAAGGTATCCAAGAGCAGCAGCGGCAATAACCAAAGCGGCTATCAAAAAAATATTTACGTTTACCTGTATAGCAAGCATGGGCAGCATGTTTCAGAGTCCAGTTAATATTTTCAGAGATTTAATTACACCGCAATATAATTAATATCTGCCTCTCCTTTACTCGAAAAAATGAAATTATTTAATTGAGCAGATTTCAGGAAACCTGATTTTCCACAATCTCTTTTATATTGTTAATACTAATTCTATCCTGCAGCATGGAATCCCGGTAGCGTATGGTTACTGTATTGTCTTCCTTGGTTTGATGATCAATCGTAATGCAAAAGGGAGTTCCCAGCGCATCCATTCTTCTATAGCGTTTTCCGATTGCATCTTTTTCTTCATAAAAGCACCGGAAATGGGGTTTACACTTATTCATGATATCCCTCGCTATTTCCGGTAACCCATCTTTTTTTACCAAAGGCAGGATGGCCAATTTAATGGGAGCCAATTTCGGAGGCAATCTCAACACCACCCTGCTATCTTGTTTTTCTGCTGTACTCAGGTCCTCTTCCGCATAGGCATTGCTCATTATTAATAAAAACATGCGGTCTAATCCAATCGAGGTTTCTATTACATAAGGAATATAATTGCCATATGGTTTACCGGTACTTTCGTCAATATCATTATCGAAATACTGCATCTTTTTTTTGCTGAATTGCTGGTGCTGGCTCAAATCAAAATCTCTTCTGGAATGTATTCCTTCCACTTCCTTAAATCCAATGGGAAAATCGAATTCAATATCACAGGCGGCCTTTGCATAATGGGCCAGCTTAGCATGATCATGAAATCGATATTTCTCAGGTGAAGTACCGAGGCTCAAATGCCATTTCATCCGTTCTTCTTTCCAGAATTCGTACCATTCATTTTGCGAGCCGGGCCGTATAAAAAACTGCATCTCCATCTGTTCAAATTCCCGCATGCGAAAAATAAATTGCCGGGCCACAATTTCATTGCGGAAGGCTTTGCCAATTTGCGCGATACCAAAAGGTATTTTCATCCGACCGGTCTTCTGCACATTCAGAAAATTTACAAAAATACCCTGCGCAGTCTCTGGCCTCAGATATACTATGTTATCAGCCTCTTCCGAAGAAGCAGTTGATCCAAATTCTGTGGAGAACATCAGGTTGAACTGCCGGATGTCAGTCCAGTTAGCAGTTCCGCTTACGGCACATTTTATCTTATTATCCTCTATAAGTTTTTTTAATCCGGTAAAATCATCATTGGCCAGTAATCCCTCCATGAGTGTTATCAGATCATCCCCCTCTTTTTCTTTTCCCTCCGCTTTCAACAGGTCGGCCTGCGCTTCAATAAGATGGTCTACCCGGTAGCGCTTTTTACTCTCTTTATTGTCAATCATCGGGTCGTTAAAGTTGTCGACGTGTCCGCTGGCCTTCCAGGTAGTGGGATGCATAAAAATGGCTGCATCAATACCTACAATATTCTCCTGCAACTGAGTCATGCTCTTCCACCAGTAATCACGCAGATTTTTCTTCAATTCACTACCCCACTGACCGTAATCATATACGGCCGCCAGCCCATCGTATATTTCGCTGGAAGGAAAGATGAATCCATATTCTTTACAATGAGAAATTATTTCCTGGAATCTTTTCGTATCATTTGCCATAGTGGCGCAAAGATAACTTGCTAATTACATTCCTGTTTGAAACAATGAAAAAAAATCTGATTGGAATATTTATTCAGGATTTTGTTTCCGGCACTTCGATTACCGTCTTTACTTCAGGCTGCTGTTGAATTGATTTATCGGATTCCACTTCTATTTCCTGAATCCATACTGCATATTCGTTGGGGTAAATTCGTGACCCCTGGTGCACTATATACACCTTAGTAAACACGGCACCGAAATAGAGAATCATGGCAGAATAATAAACCCAAAGCAAAACAACAATTACAGAACCGGCGGCCCCATAAGAAGAAGTTATCTTGTTTTGCCCAAGATAATAACCAATGAGAAATTTTCCTACCATGAACAATCCGGCTGTAGTAAATGCACCTGCCCGTATATGTTTCCATTTGATGGTTGCATCGGGCAATATTTTAAAAATAATAGCAAACAGATAAGAAGTAATTAAGAACGTAATGAATAGATTGAATGTGTATACTAAAAACACCGTTACTTCCGGGAAAATTTCTGTAAGCCTGTTTATGAGAACATCCATAACACTATTAATAATTAGTGAAACCAGTAACAAAAAACCCAGGCTTACCACTATTGAAAATGAAAGTACGCGGTTAAACACCATTTTTAAAATGCCTTTTCCTTTTCGGGGCCTTGCTTTTAATTTCCAGATAGAATTAATTGAATCCTGTATTTCGGTGAACACGCTCGTAGCACCAATAAGCAAGGTGATAATTCCTATAATCGTTGATATGCGCGAATCAGCAGAAGTAGCCACCGCACGGATCGTTTCCTGTATCTGTAAAGCCGCCGGAGATCCAACCAAATTGCTTATCTGTCGGTATAAAGAACCTTCTACCGCTTCTTTTCCATAAAAAATATCGCTCACCGCAATAACAATGATTAACATGGCCGGTAACGAAAACACCGTATAAAAAGCCAGTGCCGCACTTAGCTTTAATACTTTATTATCGATAAAATCGGAAAACGATTGGCGGATGATGTTCCATATGTTTTTGGTCGCCCCCTTCATGTTTACCTATTTCAATTTGGGATTATTAATATGCCTCTGGACATCACGCAAATTCTTTTTTTCAAAATTCTTTTGCAAAGCCTCTGCCAAGTTCACACCTGTTTGGTTAGCCAAACATAATAATACCCATAATACATCGGCCATTTCATCGTCCAGGTTTTTGCTTTTATCGGTTTCTTTAAATGATTGTTCCCCGTATAGGCGTACCATTACTCTTGATAATTCCCCCACTTCTTCCATTAAAATCCCCAGGTTGGTAAGTTCATTAAAATAACGGACCCCTGTCGAATGAATCCAGTTATCCACCTGCTGCTGCGCTTCCTGTATTGTCATTATCTTTGATTTTTATTGATGAGGATTGGAGAATTTTTATTTTCATCACGGTGGCGATCGATACGGCACGCTGTTTAGCCAACAGAGCAATGGACCCATCATATAAATCATCAACTGTTGAATTAAATAATTCCAGCCAGCGGGCAAAATGCTTTTCGGTTAGCGGCGACACCTGATGCAATTGGATATGTGGCGTTATGGCGTTTTTCTTATATTGTGTTCCGTCGAGCAGTACCATCTCCCAGAAATCAGTTATTACCGGTAAATGCTCTTCCATATTTATTTTCTTCACTTTGGTAAAAAAGTGTCCAATCACATCATCGTACAAAGCCTTTGCATAAAAGGCCTCTAATAAAATATATATATCCTGGCGTGTTTGTATATCGGGTTTCAACTATTCCCTGTTTTTAGTATCTATTATTATTGTTACGGGTCCATCATTTATTAATTCAACTTTCATATCTGCTCCAAATTCGCCGGTAGCAATTTCATTGCCGATATCCTGCTGTAATTGGCGGATAAGTTGTTCATAAAGAGGGATAGCAATGGCCGGTTTGCTGGCCCGAATGTAGGAGGGACGATTGCCTTTTTTGGTAGAAGCTTGCAGGGTAAATTGGCTTACCAGCAAAATAGAACCTCCCGCTTCCTTTACCGATTCATTCATTACCCCATTCTCATCATCAAAAATGCGAAGATTGACAATTTTACTGCTTAGCCAAACAATATCTTCTATACTATCTGCGTCTTCTATTCCGGCCAAAACAAGCAAACCCTTTTTGATGGAAGATCGTACTTCTTTATTGATAGTTACCTCGGCCCGGCTAACCCGCTGAATAACTGCCCGCATAGTTATTTTTATATATTTTACCTTTAAGAAATGAAGATAGACGTTTCAAAAGAAATTCAATTTAAAACAGCCCGAAGCGGAGGCAGCGGGGGCCAAAACGTTAATAAAGTGGAAACTATGGTGGAAGGGTATTTCAATATCTCCAAATCCACCTGCTTAAGTGATGAACAGAAACTGTTGACTACTAGAAAATTAGCTTCTAAGATAAATTCGGAAGGATTTTTGCAAGTCAAAAGCCAGGTGCACAGGAGTCAGCTCGAAAATAAGGCTGAAGTAATAAAAAAAATGAACGTCTTACTGGAACTTGCGCTTAAAAAGGAAAAGAAACGGATTGCTACTAAGGCCAGCAAAGCTTCTAAAGAAAAGAGAATAGAAGCCAAAAAGAAGCTAAGTGTGAATAAGCAAAACCGTAAGAAAGTAAATTATAAAGAATTATAAATCCGAGCCATGAAATACCCCTTCAAGAAAAGCATTTCCTTTTTATTCATTACCTGTTTTATCAACCTGTCGCTTTTTATTTCCTGTAAGAAAGATTACAGTGCCGAAGATGTACCCATTCCGGCGGTAGTAAAAGATCACAATCTCATTCTGAAATTCAGAGCCGTTGTAGATACTATTCCACTTGAATTTGGAAAGAACTATTCCAATTTCTTCAAACAATCCTATTCGGTAAAAACCTTCAAGTTTTATGTTCACGATATTGAAATGATCAATACCGATTCGGGGAGGGTTTTTCGAACCAGTGCTGACAAATATTACCTGGTAGACTTTGCCGATTCCACCTCGACATCTATAAAATTATCCATACTACCTTTCCAGTATAACCGCATAAGTTTTATGTTGGGTGTAGATAGTGCCCGCAATGTTAGTGGTGCGCAAAACGGCGCGCTTGATCCCGCCAAGGGTATGTTCTGGACCTGGAATACCGGTTATATAATGGCAAAACTGGAAGGAAATGCACCGACTTCACCATCCGGAACTTTTGAATACCATATTGGTGGATTTAAAGAACCCGATAATGTAATTAAGAAACTAACCCTTCTTTTTCCATTCGGGCAAACCCTGGATCTCAAGCCCGAAAAAACCAGCGAGATTACTGTTAGCGCCAATATCAACAGTTGGTTTTATAATCCTCACGATATAAAATTCAATCAAAACCCGGTTTGTACCACTCCCGGAACACTTGCAAAACAAATTGCCGAAAATTATTCAAAAATGTTTACCGTTGATAGGGTAATAAATCAGTAAGATTGATTGTACGATGGACAATACGAATCTTTTTATTAATTATAACCGCAGTTGTAATTATAACCGCTTGTAAAAAATCGGGTGCTGATAAAACGGGCACTACCCCCTGGTTTTCCGGAACCTTCGTATAAATTCACCGGTAATCCGCTTACAGAAGAAGGATTTCAATTAGGCCGAAAACTTTTTTACGACGGTCGGTTATCCAAAGACGGTAATTTTGACTGTGCTTCCTGCCACCAGCAGTTTGCCGCTTTTGCTAATTTCGATCATGACCTGAGCCATGGCTTCAACAACCAATTTACCACCCGCAACGCTCCTGGACTTTTCAATCTCGCCTGGCCTAAAGAAATGCATTGGGATGGCGGAATCAACAACATAGAAGTACAACCTCTGGCTCCTATTACGGCTCCCAACGAAATGGCAGAAGATATAAATAATATTATCAGAAAACTACAAGCGGATTCCGCCTATCCGAAATTATTCCGGGCTGTATACGGAGACGCTACGATCAACAGCCAACGCATGTTATTAGCTATTACCCAATTTGTTGGTTCCTTGGTTTCGGCCAATAGTAAATATGATAAAGTAAAAAGAGGTGAGGTGTTTTTTACTGATGCAGAAAAAAATGGTTACCAGATTCTCCAGGCTAAATGCACCGGTTGCCACAAGGAACCCCTGTTTACTGATTTCAGCTACCGGAATACCGGTATGCCAGTAAAGTCCAATTTAAATGATTATGGACGGATGCGCATCACTAACAAAAAAGAAGATTCACTGAAATTTAAAGTGCCCAGTCTGCGGAATGTTTTGTCCACCTTCCCATATGGGCATGATGGCCGGTTTGCAACAGTGAAAAACGTATTGGATCATTATAGTGAGGGGGTGCAGGACGGGCCTACCGTTGATCCGCTGGTAAAAAATAAAATACCCCTTAGTAACCTGGATAAATTTTATATAACGCAGTTTTTATATACTCTTACAGATTCTGCTTTTCTTACCAACAAACGATTTTCGCAACCGAACTAAAAAGCTACTATTCCATCAGGCATCAATGAAGTAAGGATTATTAACTTCCCTTACCTGTGACCTATTATATAAAAAAAGCCGGAATTTCGCTGAAGCGGTAAGTAGAGAAATTCTGATCTTCCATACTTTCCGTACATCGAAATACCGGCATTAAAAGACTTTTCCAGGGCTTTTGAAAATTTATTGGAATAGTGCTATAATGGTTTGCGTTTACTTTTTAATGTTTCCAAAATATTTTTCTGATTGGTTATTTCTCCTTTTTGCGATTCCTGGTCTTTTCTATTTTGTTCTAGTTTTTCCTGCAGGTTTTTAATCTTTTTTTCCAGGTCTTGCTGATCGTCGCCTAAATTTTCCAATTTTTTCTCTGCTTTCTTAACCGTTTTATCCTGTTCTGTTATTTCTACTTCAAGATTATAGGCTTCCATTTGCGGAGTCATGGCATTTAAAAATGACTTGGCATCTTCAATTCCTGCTCGATCATCGGGTATACGCTGGGCTAGCGTTTCATTTTCTTTGGTTACCACGAGGTGCACGAGGGAGACCTCTTTTTCGCGGCGACTCTTACGTTCTACCCTAAAATGAATATCGTTGTTCTCGGTATTATTAGGATTCAGTTTCACCCCTTTAAAAGAATATATCCCTTTAGAGGAATTAACCTTAAATCCTTTTTTAGCCATATAATCCTTAATGGCATCTTCCACCTGGTCTGGCGGGTAGGGCACTTCCATTACGGCTGCAACATGGTTCTTACGCTGGACTTCCAGTTTCGCTTCGTAGGCCTGGGAATACGTATAGGTAACGGAAATCAACAATATCAAAAAAATAAAAATCCTCTTCATAAACGAAAAATTTTAATAAAGATACTATAAACAGGCAGATTGGTTGCATTGAGTACATGGAAACGGCTTAAATCGTACTTTTGACCATCTTTTTAAAAAATCAGATTACTTGAGCAGTATTAAAAAGTTAGCGGGACAAACGGTTTGGTATGGTGCACCCCGCATTTTTGCCCGCTTTCTTAATTTCGGAATCAGCTTGCTCGGATTTCAGCTCTATGATCCCAATGGCTCCTATGCCTATACCCAGATTTACGCGGTGATCCCTTTTCTGAACATCCTTTTCACCTATGGCCTTGAAACGAGTTTTTTTCGCTTTGCCCAAAATCGCGACCGGCAAAAGCTGTATGATACCCTGAATGTTTCGATTATTATATCTACCGTTTTACTTACCACTATCCTGTTTGTGTTCAAAGTACCGTTAACCAATTTCATTGAAATGAATGATCATCCAGAATATGTAACCTGGATGATCGGCATCGTATTTTTTGATACCCTTTACACCCTGCCTATGAGTAAACTTCGGCTGGAAGAAAGGCCCCGTAAGTTTGCTTTCATCAATGTCTTTTCCATTTTTTTGAATATAGCGCTGGTGTTGTTCTTTTTTTATGTTGCCAAACCTGCCTATGAAAAAAATCCTTATACCTTCCTGGGGCATTTATTCGATCCGCAAATCGGCATTGGGTATTTCATTCTTGCCAATTTAATTGCCAGTGGCGTTACGTTATTATTGCTCTATAAAGAATTTGCCGCTTTCCGGTTCCATCTTGATAAAGCATTATGGAAGGAAGTCATGTACTATTCCTATCCGCTGATAATTGTAGGTTTTGGGGGAATGATCAATGAAATGCTCAGTCGGGTAGTATACCAGAAAGTATCGGCCGTGGATGAAAAAACAGAGCAATTTGAATTAGGGGTATTTGGGGCGAATTATAAATTGGCTGTCCTCATCACTATATTCATACAGGTATTTCGACTGGCGGCAGAACCATTTTTTTTTAATCAATCCAAAAAAGAAGGCGCCCAAAAGTCGTATGCCCGGGTAATGAAATTTTTTGTGATAGCCTGCTGTTTTATGTTTTTAGCAGTAGCCTTGTTTTTGGATTTATGGCAAAGACTCATTGCCTCCAAACACCCGGAATATGCGCAGGGTATTCATATAGTACCTATTCTTGCCATGGCCAGTGTATTCCTGGGTATTTATTATAACTTGTCGGTATGGTATAAACTTACCAACCGGAACATGTTTGGTGCCTACATAACGATTGCAGGAGCCATCATAACAATTGTACTTAATATTGTATTGATCCCTTCGTTCCGATATACCGGTTCGGCCTGGGCTACCTTTATCTGCTATGCCTTCATGATGATAATCAGCTATACACAAGGACAGAAGTTTTATCCTGTGCCTTACGCAAAAAAGAAACTGGTGACCTACCTGGTAATCTGCGCACTTATGTATATTATCCATGAATTGATTGCCCGAAATATAAATCATCAATCCAGTTATTATAAACCCGTTTATTATGGCAGTGCTTTTTTGCTGATCGGATTGTATGCGATGCTGATCATGCGAGCAGAGAAAAAAGAGTTACAAAGACTACCTTATGTTGGCAAGTGGTTCTATAAAGATTCCTGATGAAGAAAGGGATTGTTCCTTTTTTCATAACCGATCGTGGTAATAGGTCCATGTCCTGAATAAACCATTACTTCATCAGGTAATATAAAGAGTTTTTCATGGATGCTTTTCAGCAAAGTTTTCGAATTTCCCAACGGCAAATCGGTTCGGCCAATACTTTCCCGGAATAACACATCTCCACTAATGATAAACTGCTGCGCCCGGCAGTAGAAACAAATGCTGCCAGGCGAATGCCCGGGAGTATGTATTATTTCAAGCAGGTCTTGTCCCACCTGGATAGTATCCCCTTCGTTGAGGTAAGTAATAGCGGCTTTATAATTCTCAAATGGAAGGCCCCAGCTTTGCCCGCTTACCGGTGCAAAATCTAATACTACTTTTTCGTTTGGATGAATATGAAGGATTAACCCATAGGTATCGTGAATAAACTTATTGCCAAATACATGATCCAGGTGACAATGGGTATTTAACAATAATTTAGGCGCCAGGGAGTGATCGTCAATAAAATCACTGAGGTCTTTCCGTTCATTACTAAAATAACAGCCCGGATCAACAATCGCGCACCAACCTTGTTCGTTGTAAATTACGTATGTATTTTCCTGAACAGGACTAAAAGTGAACTGTTTTATTGTCAGCATACCTGTACCCTTTTTAAGTTACTCCAAATTTCTACCGGAAACACAGATTTGTTATACCTTTAAAACATTAAAGATTGGATATGCAATTTCAACAGTTTAGGTTAACTACAAAAGAAATTTTATTTGCGGCTATTGTGTGTTTCTCTAGTGTGGTATCAATGGCCCAGGTCAGTACCGTGGAATTTGGAAAGAATAGAGTCCAATATCGCAAGTTCAAATGGCAATACCTGCAAACATCCAACTTCAACACTTATTTTTACGAAGATGGAAAGACAATAGCTAATTACGTATTACAAGTAGCCGAAAAAGAATTACCCGCCATAGAACAGTTTGTAGAATATGGCCTCCAGCGCCGCGCCAACATCGTTATCTACAATCATTATAATGAAATGGAGCAGTCCAACATAGGGCTGAATGTTGACTGGCAAACGACCGGGGGTGTTACCAAATTAGTGAATAACAAGATGATTGTTTACTTCAACGGTAACCTGGCCGATTTGCGGCGCCAGATTCGGCAGGGCCTTGTGCGTATACTGGTAGAAAATATTTTGTTTGGCGACGATCTCGGCGAATTTGCCGCCAATCAAACATTACTCGATCTTCCCAAATGGCTGATAGATGGTTATATTGATTATGTTGCTGAAAACTGGAATGCCGAATATGATGACCAGTTAAAATCGGCCATTTTATCGGGTGATTACCGCACTTTTTATCAGTTTGCCCACGAAAAACCATTATTGGCGGGCCATTCCTTTTGGTATTATTTCGCCAATAAATTTAAAAAAGAGAATGTAACCTACTTCTTATACCTGGCCCGCGTGTACCGCAACCTGAACAGTGCCTCTCAACGGGTTTGTAAAATGAAATTCAAAGAAGTGCTGCGAAATTTTATGGCAGAAAATGAAGAAATGTATGCAAAAGATCTGCGCGGCCGCCGGGACATTCCCAAAGGAACCGTTTCCATCGTGGAAGAAATAACCAAGAATCGGGATTTCTTCCGATTTACGCCCAACCCTACCCCCCGCAGCCAGACCTATGCTGTAATAGAATATATAAAAGGACAATACTGTGTGGTACTTTATGAAAATATGGTCGACCGGAGAGTAATCCTGAAAACGGGCGTTCGAACCAATGAAAATGAAATTAACCCCAATTATCCCCTATTAGCATGGGATGGAAAAGGTACCCGGCTCGCCTGTATTTATTGGGCAGAAGGAAAAACAAAATTATTTGTGTACGACCTAGTGGCACATTTCAAACGAATCAAACAGGATATACCGCATTTTGAACAGGTACAGGATATGAAATATATGCTGGATGAAAACACTTTATTGCTGAGTGCTGTTCGCAAAGGACAATCAGACATATTTGTTTACAAAATTGATAAAGACAAATTTGAACAGGTAACCAACGACGCCTATTCCGACCTGGATGCCACCTTTGTTGCCTTTCCCAATAAGCAGGGTATTATCTTTTCTTCCAACCGCCCCAACGCAACAATTAAAGGAGCCGATACCGGCGTGGCCACTAACCGGTTTAATATTTTTCTTGCAGACAATTATAGTAAAAATGAATTCAGGCAAATCAGCCAGCTTACCAATCTAAAATATGGTAATGCCCGCTACCCCATGCAATACAATACTTCTCACTTTACATTTATCAGTGATGAAACTGGAATAGGTAACCGCTTTGCCGGCTTTTTCAGTACAGAAAGAGCTGGATTAGACAGCGTTTATGTGGTGGGCGATGAGTTTTTGCGCAATCCGGATGACAAAGAACTGGATTCCACTTTAAGAGCCTGGGGCAAAACACAGCCTGACTCTGTGTTTGCCTACTCCGTAACCAACGACTCCGCTTATGTATTTCCTATCACCAATTACCAAAGCAGCTTAAAAGAAACAAAGATTGCGGGCGATAATGGTCTTGTAAGCGAAGTGCGGCAACAGGGTAATTTAAAATTCCTCTACAAATTAAAAGTGGATGAAAATTCGCTCCGTCGCCGAAATATAAATCCCAGGCCCACGGAATACCGTAAAAAAACTATAGCAGAAGCACAGTTGGCCGGTGGAGAAGAAATACAATATAGAAACAATCCAAATAACCCTTCTGACAGTTTCGAAAAGAAGAAAGATTTTTTTGATACGGGATTTGAAAAAGATTCGTCCGATTCTATCAAGCCACCTGGTTTGGGAAATACGGAGGGAGACCCGGTTTTGAAGAGGGCAAAATTATTTGATTATAAGCTGAAATTTTCAGCCGATAATTTCTCTGCTGCTTTCAATAATGATATTCTTATTAATCGGTACGAACCCTATACTGGTTCCCTGCCAATTGTATTACAAAGTGGTGGCGCTTTTAACGGAATGCTTAAAGCTTCTGTATTTGATTTGTTTGAAGACATCCGATTTTCAGGAGCCATCCGCTTACCGCTAATCAGTGGTAACGGAACAGGCGTGGGTATTGGTGGTGGAGGAGGGGTCAGTGCGTTCATTCCTATCAATCAATCATTATTTGATGGGGGTGGAGAATGGTATGCACGAGTTGATTATTTGAAAAAGAGAATGGATTATTCTTTTATTTATTACCGGAAAACAAATATTGGCCTGGTTCAGGGCATCAACAACTCCAACCAGGTGTACGAGGCTAAACAATTCAGCAACCTATACCAGGGTTTAATAAAGTATCCGTTAGACAGAGTACGCAGCATTCGCTTTTCCCTCGGTTTGCGAACGGATAAATATGTGGTGCGCGCGGATAATTTCGATTCCAGCTCTCTTAAGATAGGAGATGTAAATAAACAAACATTTGCACTGGCCAAAATAGAATGGGTTCATGATAACGTAATTACAAAAACAACCAATATCATGAACGGGTTACGGTATAAAATTTTTGCCGACCTGCTTTCACAGATCAACGAACCCAAACTACCGAATACTGGTAAGAAAGGCGGTTTATCTTTCAATATGGGAGGAGACCTTCGTTATTATTATCCTATATACCGCAATTTTATATGGGCAGGCCGGGCAGCCGCTGATTTCTCCTTTGGCGATCAGAAGATCATTTATTACCTCGGCGGGGTAGATGGCTGGATGTTTCCCAAGTTTAACCGGGAGCCCCAACCGCAAGATCCCAGTTACGCCTTTCAATCATTGGCAGTGAATATGCGGGGATTTAAACAAAATGTATCTAATGGAAATAATGCGGTAATATTAAATAGTGAATTCCGTCTTCCTGTTTTTCCAACCCTGTTAAACAAACCAATCAATAATGCATTCGTTAGAAATTTCCAGCTAGTTCAGTTCATAGACCTGGGAAGCGCCTGGAATGGTGCTTATAATAAGATCAAACGTCCTGAGCTTATATACCCCAACCAGGATGGATCTGTATTGGTACGCATTAAAGCGGGAGGAATCGGACCCTTTGTGGGTGGTTATGGCTTTGGGGCCCGCAGTACCTTACTGGGTTATTTCCTGCGATTGGATGCAGCCTGGCAAATGAATAGCTTCTTTCGCGGTAAACCCATTTGGTATTTTGCGATGGGAATTGATTTCTAGCGGTAGAGATCGAAAGAATCTCCCTTGAATTTTGCCTTTCTTACGGACTTGCGGACTTTCCGACTTTCCGACTTCCGTCAATTTGCTATTTCAATGTTCCACTATACACCAGTCTGGGCGTGTTCTTTATTTTTATTTGTTGCTCCACTTCAAAATAAACCAGCATCGTCTCCATAAAAAATTTACCGAAAAAGCTATCTCCTTTTTTTAATACTTCCTTGTGGCATAGCCACACTACAAATATTGTCCCTGCCATTAATAGCCGGTGCCAGCTTCGTGTAAGTATTTGTTTTATCCTCGATGAAGAGGAATAAAAGTAATTAAGTGTGTGGGCCTGGAAAGCGAGATGCTGGTCCTCGTCCTGCAAAACCTGGTCACAAATTTTCTGAAGTAATACTGAGGTAGTTGCTTTACCCAATGCCAGGTAATACACTTTGGCAATTATTTCTGCCGTTACTAATACGATAATCGTATTCTCCAATCCCGCCAGTTTCCGAAGCCCCCGGAAGATCGAATCACTCCAATGATCTTTTATGCGGGGTATGCCGTGTAAGTCCATAAACCGCGCAAGCACCCTGGCGTGTGTTTGTTCCTCCTTAATAAAGAGTTTTATACAATCGAGATATGTTTTATCCGGGAAAGATTTTGCGTAGGAAAAAAGGTGTTTCCCTTCTGATTGCTCTCCTTTTTGAAATTGCTGAAGAGATCGGGTAATCCGTTTCTTATCCCCTGGTGATAAATCGTCGGGTATGTTAAAATCAAGGTTCGTAAAATGGCTTTGATTGATTGTGAAGTATTCTTTCCAGTAGTGATAATGCATAATCTAAGTTTAAGAAGTTAAATGACCATAGTCAGATAATCCGGTGTGAATACGACAAAGGGTCGATTCTACATTTTAATCATTCGTGGCATAGACCAGTAGTTATTTTCAATAATAATTCCGGCGCATTTGATCGTATTATCATAATCTAATCGTTCTACTCGACTATTCTTTAACTGATCATTTTACCAATTCGTTTCAATACGATATAAACAATAGTCATAAAAACCGAGAAGCTCAGCACCATCCCCCACGCATACTTGTGTTCAATAGGATATAGGATTATTGTCAGGATATCTCCTAATAAATGAAATGGATCTGTAATAACATCCCAACTATTGAATCGCAGGTATCGCCCAATATAAACACCCAGGGCATTCAGCCACATAATGGGATAAATGAAAAACCACTGCGTATACCCGCCCCAGTATAATTCAAGAATCCTTTCCATTTGCCTTACCGAAACAATACCCAGTAGTAATCCATTCCAGGCAAAAGATATAAGCATAATCAAATGATACCAAAGTGGCAGGTTATGCACCTCACCCAGGTGAAATAAATCAGTAAGTATATAAAACGAATTAGGAATAAAGAACAGCCAGGCGACAAATGAAAGGGTAAATTTCCATTTATTCTCAATCCATTCGGGCTGTTGTTGAAGCCAATTACTAATGACATAGGGAACATAGGCGAGGAATAGATTCCATACCAGGAAGAGGGAGCCGGGATAACCTGTATGCGACAGACTGGCCACCACCATCACCACACTAAAAAACATCGAGGGTACGAGCAGGCGATCCGTTTCAGTTCGGAGGAAAAATAAACGTCTGCTCAATAAAATATTTTTCATTGGTTAATTAAAAAAATAAGTGAGGAATAAAAACAATCAGTCCAATACCCAGGGCAACCAATGCGGCCACCAGCACGGCTCCGGCCGATACATCTTTAATAAATTTTATTTGCGGATGATGGTCGGGTGATATAAAATCCATTAACTTCTCTATACAGGTATTAAACATCTCCGCTACCCACACTGTTCCGATAGCCAGCAGGATGGCCAACCATTCCCCCCTCGTTATGCTCGATATAATGGCCAACGCAATAACCGCTATGGTGGCTATCGCATGAAGCCAGGCATTATGCTCTTTCTGCAAAAATGAAATGATTCCCTCCCCGGCAAAACGAAAGCTGTTAATACGACTTCGAAGTGAAAACTTTTTTGATCTCATAATAAAATTTTAACTCGTTTTATCGGCAATCCATTTCCACCAGAACGCTACACAGGTGCAATAAACAAAAAAATCTATTAGCGTATCGCTCACTGAATGCGAGTTTCGGTCAATAGCAATAAAAAACATCACATTTAATGCCAGGCAGGCGAGCGTAATTAACAAACCAATAGCATGCACGGGCAGATAGGCCCAGCCGAATTTTTTAAACCAAATGCTGTTCATAATTACGAAGTTTAATTTTTAAAAAATGACTTATTAATGACCCTACCGACGGATAGCCCAAATATAACTAGCAGGAACAGAATTATACATATCCCTAATTGGCCTGGTAATTTCTTGTCGCCGCTGAATCTTAGCCAGGCAAATGAGATGGCCTGCAAAAAGCCATCTCACCGTGGAAGTATGCCTGGCCTTTGGGTATAAGGAAAAAAGAACTCTGAGTAAAAAAGATCATACGGCAATGAATTCAAAGCCATTTTCTCGTTCCAAAAAAGCCAGTTAAACAGTAATGCCCCTATAATGATCCAGTAAATTTTCTGGCGTTCCGCTTTCATAAAGTTTGTTTTAGTTACAAGAACAATTTTCACCCAGCAGGTATATGAATAAAGTAAGCAGTATCGCAGTGCTCAGGAAAACGACCGCCAGGTTCTTCCAGCTTTTAGTAATGGAGAACCGGCAGTCGATTTTGTCGGGAGTGGTTTCAAAATGAATATGCAATACCGACAGCACATTCAATAGCAGGGCAAGCACAGGCCCGAAAAGAATAAGAAGATTAATGTTCCAGCCAATTGATTCCTTGATGCCCATTTTGTCAAGCGCAGGAGCGCTGACATCAAACAGGTATTCCCACCCAAAAACGTATTTCATAATTGAAATAAGAATGAAATACAGAGTTGGCAGTGTTAATAGCGCACCAGCCAACGAAGTCATTTTGAAAGATAATTTAAGCGGTCTCATAATTATTAATTTAAAAGTACTTTGTATTTCAAAGCATATGCTCAAAAAAAAATCATTTTACCCCCTTAATCATATTTTCCAGTGCTTCTACATGTTCTTTAAAGGCTTTCTCTCCTGCCTTTGTTATGGAATAAGTGGTATTGGTTTTGCGCCCGATAAATCCTTTATGGACTTTGATGAATCCGTTTTCCTCCAGGTTCATAATATGCGAGGCCAGGTTACCATCTGTTACTCCCATCATTTGCTTAAGATCATTGAAGCTCACTGCTTCATTAACCATCAGGATGCTCATGACCCCCAGGCGAATGCGGCTGTCAAAAATTTTATTAAGATTTTCAATCGGGTTTTTCATTCCATTCTTTTGTAAAATCAACGTTCATACTTCCACCACATCAATGCTCCATATACAATATGCAAAACGCCAAAACCAAGGGCCCAGAAAATTAATGCATAATCTATCATCCATAAATTAATAATACCCAGTATTAATTGACCGAAAGCCAGGTATCTTATTTCGCCGAGGGTATATTTACTTCCATTCAATAATGCCAATCCGTAAAAAATAAGCGATAACGGCGCTACCATTTCAAAATGTGCCAGCTGAAGTAATCGAATAATGCAGGCAGCTCCCACCAGCATCGGGATGATTGTATTCCACAGCAGGCGCCGCGCAACCAGATCCCACATGGGTAAATTATTTTTCTTACTTCGCTGATAAGTGAACAGGAAGGCCAATAAAAATGCAGCTATAAAAACGATCCCGGCAATCCACAACAGGTCAGCAATTAAAGCAACTCCTTCTAAATTGAAAATATCTCTTCCCGACCGAATGCTATATTCAGAAAGCATATGAGATTTATACCGCCCGATACGCAGGTACGCGGCCGTCGCTCCCGCCAATGCACAAACACCTGCACTAATACCGCTCCACCCGCTTAACGATATAAATCGCGAAGACCGCTCCATCATTCTCCTGATATCCTGTAATGTTTCAAGGGGGGGTTGGGTTTCTTGCATAAAAAGCACTTTGTAATACAAAGTAAATAGGCTGGTTTGATATTTCCAAATATTTGTTGATTATTTTACATCCCTTAGCATTTAAACCAAACCAATTAAGCGACCAGTTCGTATTTTTGAATGATGATTGAATGGGCGAAAACTTACCTTTTATCTATAATTACCTCTTTACTGTGTTTACTGGTGTCCCTGCCCGGTTTGTCGCAGTCGAAAACGATCCGGGGCACCATCAAAGACGCACACAGTGATGAGCGTATTCCTTTTGCTTCCATCCAATTTAAAAAGTCAATAAATGGGCGCCTGAGCGACTCAGCCGGCAATTTCGTTTTCCATTATGATGAATGGCCAGCTGACACGCTCCTGGTTACTTATGTAGGATACGCCGATTTTGTTTTGCCGCTCGATAGCCAATTTTATTCCAGGATAAAAGGCAATGTAGTCGACATTAATATTTCACTGGAGAGAGGAAAATATTCTTCAGAAGTAGTGGTAAAGCGTAAAATAGACAGAGGATTACTGATGTGGAAACGCATGGTAAAGAAAAAATCCTATAATGATCGTTACCGGTTTAATAACTTTTCCTATGAACTATATAATAAGCTCGAATTAGATATTAAGAATATTAAAAAGGATAAGTGGGCCAAGTTCCCCGTTATTAAACAATTCAATTTTGTACTGAATAATATTGACACCACCGAAGAAGGGACTCCCTTTCTGCCAGTATATCTTACGGAGGCATTATCAGATTATTACTACCAGAAATCTCCCAGGCGCCGTCGGGAAGTATTTAAAGGATCCAAGACCATTGGTGTAAGCAATGAAAGTGCCGTTCAGTTTTTAGGAGGTATGGAACAGAATGTAAATTTTTACAGCAATTTCATCCCTGTTTTTGACAAACAATTTGTTAGCCCACTCAGTGACAATGGGGATAATTATTACAGGTACAAAGTCCTCGACTCTCAATTCGTAAATAACCATCGGCTTATACATATGATTTTTACTCCAAAACGTATTGGGGAAAACACATTTGAAGGCGATTGCTGGGTGCACGACACTACCTGGGCCGTTCAGAAAATGAATCTGCGTTTATCAAAACAGGCGAATATAAACTTCGTGGATAAACTGAGCCTGATACAGGAATACACTATGCTTAATGATAGTACCTGGTTCTTAACCCGCGATAAATTTGTAGTTGATCTTTCACTTGCAGGGGAAAAAAAGTTATCGCTGATCGGGCATAAATCTACCACCTACAGGAACATTGTGGTAAACGATTCGTCCGTTGAGCGGGAACTGGAAAAAAATAAATTAATTGAAGAAACGGTGATACCTGACTCTTCAAAGTTTACCAACGATACATTTTGGGTAGGCGCCCGTCATGAACCTCTTAATAAAAATGAACTGGCTATTTACAAAACAATAGATACCCTGTTAAACCTACCTGCCTTCAAACGCACTACCCGCATTATAGATTTCCTGGCCACCGGCTATCTCAATGTTGGTAATTACCAGATAGGCCCCTGGCAAAACTGGATTACTGCCAATGTAGAAGAAGGCCTTCGCCTTCGTTTCGACCTGGGTACCAACCGCCACCTCAGCCGCAAAATACTGCTGCACGGATACCTAGCTTACGGATTTGGCGATAAAAAACTAAAAGGGAAAGCCGATGCATTATGGCTGATCAATAAGAATCCACGCAATACTATTTTCGCCTCGTTTACCAAAGACTTCGACCGATCACAAAGCTATTATGATGAAATCAGCCAGGATAATATTTTCGCGTTGGCCATCCGAAAATCTTCCATCCCTATAAAGTTTTTATTGGTAGAAGAGCAGAAACTTGAATTTTTTCATGAATGGCATAACGGTTTTTCTCTAACCTTTACCGGTTTACGAAAACAGTTTGATCCCGTGCGCAATCTCCCAAGTGCCGACATATTTAAAGGAACCTCCGGAGAACCGCTTAATACTATTGAAACATCGGTACGCTTTCGCTTCGCTTACCTGGAGAAATTCCTGGAAAGTACTTTTTACCGTAACAGTGTAGGAAGCCCCTATCCCATTACCGAATTAAAATTTACCAAAGGATTTTCGGGAATTCTAAACAGCAGTTACGATTATACCAAGGTTTCCGCAGGAATATCTGATTATATCAAAATTCCTCCTTACGGCAGTATTTACTATAATATATTTGGCGGCAAAACTTTTGGAACCCTCCCATTTGTTTTACTTGATGTGGCACCCGGAAACGAGATCTATTACTACAATAAATATGCATTTAACCTGATGAACCGATTCGAATACCTGCATGACCAGTACGCGGGTATTAATTTCGAACATAATATTGGAAATGGTATTTTTCGTTTCGTACCGCTTACCCGTAAATTAAAGTTCCGCCAGTTCTGGAATACAAAATTGTTATGGGGTAGTTTGAATAACGCCAATAAAGCCTTCAATATGCCGGCTTCGTCTGCCTATAAATTTGAATCGCTCGATGGAAAAACATATATGGAGATAGGTACCGGAGTCGACAATATTTTTAAAGTATTCCGTCTGGACCTGGTATGGAGATTATTACCCAGACCCCTTCCGACTGTACAGGTTAAAAGATTTGGTGTATTCTTTAGCTTCCGGCTGGCATTTTAATATTCAAAATTTTCTTTTCAGTCCCACTGATTTTTGGCTATCTTATGTCACCAAAATCAGCTTGCATGCCAGAAAAATTTATTCTTGCCCTCGACCAGGGCACTACCAGTTCAAGAGCTATCTTATTCAATCATTCCGGCGAAATTATTTCCGTTGCACAAAAAGAATTCAAACAGATCTATCCTCAACCCGCCTGGGTAGAACATGACGCAGAAGAAATTTGGTCCTCTCAATTTGGTGTGATGGCTGAGGTCCTCGCTAAAGGCAATATACAAACAAACCAGGTCGCTGCCATTGGCATTACCAACCAGCGCGAAACAACCATTGTTTGGGATCGTACCACCGGTAAACCAATTTATAATGCCATCGTATGGCAGGACAGGCGCACCGCCAATTATTGCGATAGCCTGAAAGCGGCTGGCAATGCAGCAGTCATTCAGCAAAAAACAGGATTGATTATTGATGCTTATTTCTCCGCCACCAAACTTAAATGGATATTGGATAATGTTTCCGGTGCACGGGAGAAAGCCGCGAAAGGGCAATTAGCATTTGGAACAGTGGATAGTTGGATTGCCTGGAAATTATCGGGAGGTAAAATTCATATAACCGATGTATCTAATGCATCGCGAACCATGTTACTTAATATTCAAACCTGCGAGTGGGATGAAGAACTACTAAAACTATTCGACATACCGGCCTCGGTATTACCCGAAGTAAACTCTTCCAGTAAACTATATGGAGTAACCGAAACTATAGTTAAACAGGCCAATATCCCGATTGCTGGTATTGCGGGCGACCAGCAATCAGCATTATTTGGACAATTATGCACCCAGCCAGGAATGGTAAAGAATACTTATGGTACCGGTTGTTTTATGCTGATGAATACCGGAGAAAAACCTATTCCTTCCAAAAATAATTTACTGACCACGATTGCCTGGAAATTAGATAACAAAACAACATATGCGCTGGAGGGAAGTGTTTTTATTGCCGGTGCGGTAGTACAGTGGATGCGCGATGGATTGCAGATCATCCGCCAATCATCCGAAGTGGAGGCATTAGCCGCAGAAGTAAAGGATGCGGATGGAGTGTATGTGGTACCCGCCTTTGCGGGTTTGGGCGCTCCGCACTGGAATCAGCATGCCAGGGGTTCTTTTTTTGGAATAACCAGAGGTACCACCAAAGCACATATTGCCAAAGCAGCATTGGAAAGTATCGCGTATCAAACAACCGATGTATTAAAAGCTATGGAATCTGATTCGGGTATCTCCATAAAAGAATTACGGGTAGACGGAGGCGCTACCATTAATAATATGCTCATGCAATTTCAAAGCGATATATTGCAAACACCGGTAGTTCGTCCAAAAGTATATGAAACGACAGCCCTGGGGGCCGCTTATTTGGCGGGTCTCGCGGTTGGTTATTGGGAGAGTGTAGAGGAATTGCAAAAGCAATGGCAGGCGGATAAACGTTTTACTCCGAACATGGCCAAGGACAAGGTGGAGAATTATTTGAAAGGTTGGCAACGGGCAGTGAAAGCCAGTATTGCGTGGGCGGAAGATAAATAGTGAGCGCTTTGGGGATGTTAGCAATTTTTGGGGCCCGGCATTGGTAATTCCACCAGCTTCAATGGCGTCGCACTCTTGTACGGTATATCATTATTCAGCAGCGATGAACAAATCAAAACATGCTTAACTTTTATAAATGGTTATTGTATCTTATGAAAATAGCAACCGGTTAAAGGATCCTGAGTTGCTATTCCTTATTTACTATTGACCATTCACTATTGACCATTCACTAATGAAAAGAGCACTTCAAATAGAACAACTACAATTTCAAAAATCATTCGACATCATCATTATTGGTGGTGGAGCTACCGGTTTAGGAGCCGCGGTGGATGCAGGCTCCCGGGGCTATTCTACCTTATTGTTAGAAAAACATGACTTTGCCAAAGGCACTTCTTCGCGTTCTACTAAACTGGTACATGGTGGAATTCGGTACCTGCAACAGGGAAATATTAAATTAGTAATGGAGGCATTAAAAGAAAGAGGGATACTTAAAAAGAATGCGGCGCACCTGGTAAAGAATCAATCTTTCATTGTACCCAATTATAAATGGTGGGAAGGTCCTTATTATGGATTGGGTTTAAAAGTATACGATTGGATGAGTGGTAGCCTGGGGCTTGGTAACTCGCAATGGTTATCTACTGAAGAAGTACTCCATTGGGCGCCCACACTAGACCCGGAAGGATTACGCGGAGGCGTGATGTATCACGATGGGCAATTTGATGATAGTCGCCTTGCTATCAATTTAGCACAAACAGCTGCAGAACAGCATGCGGTAGTATTAAATTATTGTACTGTTTCGGGCTTTCTAAAAACGGAAGGAAAGATTTGTGGAGTACAGGTTTCCGATCGAATCAACGGTAAAGAATTTGAAGTAAAAGGAAAAGTAGTTATTAATGCTACCGGTGTTTTTTCGGATACTGTACAAAAAATGGACGATCCGCATAAACCTAACAGCATTTCGCCCAGCCAGGGTATTCACATCGTTCTTGATAAAGAATTTTTGCCTGGTGATGCTGCCATTATGATACCGCATACAGATGACGGGCGGGTATTGTTTGCCGTTCCCTGGCATAATAAAATTATTATTGGCACCACTGATACACCAGTTAATAAAATAATGGAAGAACCGGTAGCACAAAAAGAAGAAATAGATTTTATATTGCATCATGCGGCCCGGTACCTTACCAAAGATCCCACGCTGGCGGATGTAAAAAGTATTTTCGCCGGGCTGCGGCCATTGGTAAAAAGCAGTGCTAAAAAAACAGCCGAAATTTCAAGAGATCATTCTATTATTATATCGGATGCGGGGTTAATTAGTATAATGGGTGGTAAATGGACCACCTACCGGAAAATGGCGGAAGACGTCGTAAACACGGCGGCAATCCAGGGAGGGCTTGCATATAAAGAATGTGTTACAGAAGAATTATCTATTCATGGCAACCGTCCTATTTCCGATTTTGAAGAAAACGGCTATTATTATGGTTCAGATAATAATTTAATTGCCCAACTTATTACAACAGACAACAGTCTTGCAGAAATCATCCATCCTCAATTACCTTATACCAAAGCACAGATTGTATGGTCGGTTCGCAACGAATTATGCATGACAGTTGAAGATGCGTTGGCCAGAAGAACACGAGCGTTGTTGCTGGATGCCAAAGCCAGTATAGAAGCTGCGCCTTTGGTAGCTACCTTAATGGCCACGGAAATGAACCTGGGACAAGAATGGATCAAAGAACAATTAACCTCCTATAATAAAACAGCTCATAATTATCTGCCTAAAAACTAAAACGATTGCTTATGTCTTCATTCATTGCCGAATTCATCGGAACCATGCTTCTTATCATTTTGGGAGATGGCGTTGTTGCAAATGTATTATTGAATAAAACGAAAGGAAATAATGGAGGATTGATCGCTATTACCTTTGGTTGGTGCATCGCGGTTTTTGTTGGAGCTTTTGCTTCCACTACACTTGGGGGCAAGGGGCATTTAAATCCAGCGGTTACGCTTGCCATGGCTTATCTAGGTGATTTTGCCTGGGCCGATGTGGGAGTTTATATAGCGGCGCAATTCGCGGGAGCCATTACCGGCGCAATCATAGTCTGGTTGTCCTATCGGCAACATTTTGAACAAACCCCGGATGGCGATACTAAACTCGCTGTCTTCTGTAATTCCCCGGCCATCAAAGGGCCCCTTAATAATCTTATTACAGAAATAGTGGGAACTTTCGTTTTGGTGTTAGGCGGTTTATTAATGTCGAAACCAAAAGAAACAATGGGCGCTTTGGATGCATTGCCGGTTGCTTTACTGATACTAGGTATTGGGTTATCGTTAGGCGGTCCTACCGGTTATGCCATTAACCCAGCCAGGGATTTGGGTCCGCGTATAGCGCATTTTATTTTACCGATTCCCAAAAAGCGCGATAGCAATTGGGCCTATTCCTGGATACCTGTAATGGGTCCTGTTGCCGGCGCTTTACTGGCGGCTGTTATTTATAATCTAATTAAATAATCAATTATGAAAAAGTTTCTATCAATTGTCTCATCGTTATGCTTTTTTACTTTCATTTCTTTTTCGCAGAATGCGGAACAACGATTGAAAGATAAAGGAATTGAGTTAAGTACTCCATCAAAACCTGTTGCCAATTATGTAAACGCAGTGAGAGTGGGTAACCTGCTGTACCTATCCGGTAAAGGACCTAAAAATGCGGACGGCACAGATATTACCGGTAAGGTGGGTAAGGATCTTACCATCGAACAGGGATACCAGGCGGCGCGCTCTACGGCTATTCAACATCTTGCTGTAATAAAAGCGGAACTCGGCAGTTTGAACAAAGTAAAACGCATCATAAAAGTATTAGGTATGGTAAATTGCGAAAGCAGTTTTACTGATCAGCCAAAAGTAATCAATGGCTACAGCGATCTGATGGTTGAAATTTTTGGTGAAAAAGGAAAGCATGCCCGTAGTGCCGTTGGTATGATGGCTTTGCCCAATAATATTGCGGTGGAAGTAGAAGTGATTGTGGAGGTGGAGAAATAATCCTTGCGTTTTTCGATAAACAGGTGATGATAAAACCAGTTAAGTTTATTAAGATAAGCTTACCTGGTGAAGGGTGTTCCGGATAATGATATATGTTCCGGCTGGTGACGACACCAGACGGGGATGCAAAATTAATTATACTCCGTGGTTGCTGTCTTCACCAACCAGCACTACCGCCATATCTATAATAAAATTAAGAATAAAAAAAATCAAACATTATTCAATGCCTCCACCATTACCAAACAAACTTTTTTAATTTCCTTTTCCTTTATCGTCAAAGGCGGCGCAATTCGTACACAATTCGGGGCAAACAAAAACCAATCGGTTAATACTCCCTTGCGCAGGCAATACTCTGCCACTTTTATCACATCCGCTGCAGTTTCCAATTCAAGGGCCATTAATAATCCGCGGGACCGTATGGCTCTTATCTTTGGATGTTGCAGGCATTCACGAAAAAGAAATTCTTTTTCATGTACACTTTCTACCAACTTTTCTTTAATCAATACTTTCATAGCTGCTAACCCTGCCGCGCAACAAACCGGGTGGCCCCCAAAAGTGGTGATATGTCCGAGTACGGGGTTTTCAGTGAATTTATTCATTAACTTTCTATCAGCCACAAACGCCCCCAACGGCATCCCACCTCCCAGGGCCTTTCCTAACAAAACAATATCCGGAACTATATTAAATTTTTCAAACCCCCATAAAGTTCCGGTTCGTCCAAAGCCGGTTTGTATTTCATCCAATATTAAAAGCGTGCCGGTTTCGGTACATTTCTTTCGCAGCAATTTTAACCATTGCTTCAATGGCGCATAAACTCCTTTCTCTGCCTGGATAGTTTCCGCAATAACACAGGCGGTACGTTCAGTTATTTCGTCAATGGCTTCCGGAGAATTGTATTCCAAATGTAATATGTCCGGCAATAAAGGGCGAAACGCAT
The DNA here is from genome assembly GCA_031360425.1 of Chitinophagaceae bacterium. Classification (GTDB taxonomy): domain Bacteria; phylum Bacteroidota; class Bacteroidia; order Chitinophagales; family Chitinophagaceae; genus Endoryza. The sequence continues at coordinate 137,579 of JANMBO010000013.1, forward strand.
TGCGCCAGTATTCATCTCCCATTACACTCAATGCGCCCTGCGTGCTTCCGTGATAGCTGTGATTGAAGGCAATTATTTGGGTGCGGCCCGTTGCTCTTTTAGCCAATTTCATCGCTCCTTCGGTTGCCTCCGTACCGGAATTGGTAAAATAAACGGAGTGCAAGGATTTGGGCAGGTGATCGGTAAGCAGTTTTGCATATTGCACCTGGGGTGTTTCTATCATTTCGCCATACACCAGCAGGTGCAGGTAATTATCTGCTTGTTTCTTTATAGCCTTTACCACTTTGGGATGACGATGACCCACATTACATACACTAATACCTGCTATGAGATCAATGTATTCCTTACCTGTTTTATCATACAATTTACATCCTTTGGCTTTTACAATCTCCAATGAAAGTGGAGAAGGAGAGGTTTGAGCAACATGCCGCAGGAAAAGCTGTCGCTGATTATTTATTACTGTTTTGGATACTTTAGATTCCTTCTTATTCTTTTTTGTACTCATTGCAGGCAAATGTCGCAACAATTTTCAGGATATTTGCTTTAAGAGTCAGGAAGACGGAAAGACCCATAGACCAGATGAATTCTCCTGAAGTGGAAATATTCTTCCGGACATCCGGACTTTCATACTTTCCGACAAACCAAAAAATTTTAAACTCAAATGCCTATCATACTTCACGTGGAAGGAACATATCCAACATTCGGGGAAAATTGTTTTATTGCTCCCAATGCTACAATTGTGGGAGATGTAATTACAGGTAACGATTGCAGTTTCTGGTTCAACGCGGTAGTTCGAGGGGATGTAAACAGTGTTCGAATGGGTAATAAGGTCAATGTGCAGGATGGCGCCGTGATACATTGTACCTTCCAAAAAACACAGGCCCTTATTGGCAATAATGTTTCTATTGGTCATAATGCTATAGTACATGGCTGCACGGTGCACGATAACGTATTAATTGGAATGGGTGCTATTGTAATGGATAATGTGGTGGTGCATAGCAATACCATTATTGCCGCCGGGGCCGTAGTGCTGGAAGGCACTGTTTGTGAGGGAGGAAGCATTTATGCCGGGGTGCCGGCAAAAAAAGTAAAGGCCATTGATGAAAGTCAAATTAAAGGCGAAATAGACAGAATTGCAAACAATTACGTCCGTTATTCCGACTGGTTCCGCGACCAGGTTAAAGAACCTTAATCATGAGTCTATTGCATTTACCGGATAATATTATTAGTTTTAAATACGTTAACCCGTTGAATCAAATCCATTTTATGAAAACGATCCGGCCTTTAATCGTTACCTCTCTCCTCACCATCTTCTTATTATTTGGAAGTTCCTGTAGTTTATGGAATAAAGCATTTGGTCCCAAATATGGGTGCCCCGGCAATGGTCAGAATGTGGGTGCAGAAAGAATATTGAAGGGAGATAAGGTTCCGAAAGCCCGGAAATTTAAAGCCTAAACCGGTAGAACATAGTTCGTACCTTTTTGATAACCCAAATCCGTTTTTTATGAGCCTTACCCTACGCACTGACTTTGGCTGTACCGAAGCAATTATCGATGATGATTGCGGCCTTAAACGTTTTTACGAAGTGGCCAATATACTTTCCGACGACCTGGAAATTCGGTTTACTAAGAAAGAAGATGATTTTGATACCCTCACCTGGAACTTTGCTTACAAAAATCATTTACTTACCCTCCATTACAATATTTATACGGGCATTTCGATATACCCGTATAAGTTTCGGGAAGCGCCCCGCAAAGACAATGATGCGGTGATTGAAGTAGCGAAATTCCTGGAGAATAAATTAATGATTCACTCAACAAAAAAATATTTTTCCTAAGATTACTAAAGAAGTCAAAATAATTCTACTGAAAGCTGAAGCTGCGAAAGCAGACTTCAGCTTTTTTTGTTGGGATGGAAAGTCCTTTGAAATGATGAATTTTGAATTAAAAATAAAAAATGAGGAAGTTAGCCTGCTGCGTTTCGCCGGGACACCAGGACAGTTTTTGTTGTACGCTGGCGGGACTGCCAATTCTATCTATTATTGTCTTCACCACCCGCAGAGAACCCGTCATATTTTTTATTTCTTTATTCTTAATTTTTTATTCCGGAGCCGCTGCCTAATAACTTCTCTCCTCAATAGACTCCAATATCCCATAGTAACTTACATACCTGTCTTCGGTGATATCGCCCGAAACAACAGCGTCTTTGACAGCACAACCAGGTTCATTAATATGCAGGCAATTGTTGAACTGGCAATTACCTAACCGCTTGCGCATCTCAGGAAAATAGTGGGAGAGTTCCTGCTTGCTGATATCTACCATACCAAATTCACGCATTCCCGGCGTATCAATAATGGCTCCCCCTCCGGGCAAATCATACATTTCGGCAAAAGTAGTAGTATGTAATCCTTTACCACTCCATCCACTCACATCCTGTGTACGAATATGTAATTGGGGAAGAATAGCATTTAATAAAGATGATTTTCCTACGCCGCTATGCCCACTGATAAGCGTCGATTTATTTTTTAATTGTGCCGCTATGGCCTCTATCCCTTTATGCTCTTTTACACTGACCGATAAAACAGTATATCCTACCGCTTCATACATAGCCTTCCATTTCGCCAGTTTCTCTTCTTCCTTTTTCTTATTGAGATCGGTTTTATTAAAAACAATTACGGCCGGAATATGGTACGCCTCGGAAGCAACCAGGAAACGATCGATAAAACCCTGTGATGTTTTGGGTTCTTTGAGGGTGGCTACCAGCATTGACTGATCGAGGTTGGCAGCAATGATATGATGCTGGTGTTTGGCCCGGGGACTCTGCCGGTTAATATAATTCCGACGGGGAATAATAGTGCTGATGATAGCGGAATTTTCCGTTTCACTTTCCACTTCTAACTCCACTTCGTCGCCTACGGCAATGGGATTGGTACTGGAAATATCATCTATTTTAAAAATACCTTTCAACCGGGCATTATGCGTTTTGCCTGTTTCATCCTTAACGATATACCAGCTTCCTGTTGATTTATAAACGACTCCTTTCATCTGCGCGCTAAATTAGTTCAATTAAGCGATCAGGGGAATTTCCGGAATACCGTATAACGAAGTACTATTTCGAGCAACAGAAAAAAGGCTGCTGCCAGTGCAAATGGATAAAACTTTTCTGTATACCTTTTCAATGCCGTTATTTCAATTTTCGAGCGCTCCAGGTTATCAATTTCTTTATATATTCCTTTAAGACTTTGAGTATCTCTTGCCCGGAAATACAACCCTCCGGTTTCGGATGCAATGGCCCGAAGCAGTTTTTCATCAATATTTACCTTTTGCATTTGCGTAGTGTTTCGCCCCGCAATTATTACTGGCACCGGGGCGAACCCGTCCGTTCCGACTCCAATAGTATACACCCGTATACCGTAACTCTTCGCCATCAGTTTTGCTTCTACCGGAGATATACGGCCGCCCTGATCTTCTCCATCTGTGAGCAGGATTACAATTCTGGTTTTGGCGCTTGAATTCTTTAACCGGGCTACGCTAATGCCTAATCCGTCTCCAATAGCTGTCCCGTCTTCCAATAATCCTCTTTGAATATTATTTATTTGTGATTGCAAAACAGCTTTATCTGTGGTAAGAGGAACAAGGGTAAAACTCTCCCCTGAAAAAATAACAACCCCTATCCGATCGGTAATGCGTTGTGAAACAAATTCTGCCGCTACCTGCTTGGCAGCTTCCAGCCGGTCTGGCAGCAGATCCTGCGCCATCATACTGCCACTCACGTCCATGCATAAAATAATATCGATGCCTTCTCCGCTTTTTAATTCTTCATTGAATCGTGTTTGAGGACGGGCAAGCGCCATAATGAGACAACTGATACCAAGCAGCCTCAATACAAATAACGAATGACGGAAATTTGACCTCCAGGAACCCACCTTGCGATAACCTGCTATTGAAGAAACAAGTAAAGTACCTTGTTGTTTTTTATAATGGCTCATATACCACCAGGCCAGCAGAGGCAGTAAAACAAACAACCCAAACGAATAGGGCCAGGCAAATTCAATATGTTGAAACAAGTTGTACAACATATTATTGAGTTGACTTATTTAAAGAAACAATAGCTGATTCAATTAACGATAAGGTTTTTTCATTGTCTTCGGCCGGAGGCAGGTAACGTGCAAATTTCACAAAATCGGCTATTCGAAGGGCCTGAATTAATGACGTATATTGATCTGGAGGTATATTCAATTGCTTCAATTGAATGGCTAGTTCGTCGTTGGTTTTTTCCTTTGTTGAAAGCTGGAATTGCCTGGTTACAAAATTCCGGAGTATATCATTCAACTGTGTGTAATACATTTTCACTTCCAATTCATTTTTTACATGTTGCTTGCGTAAGGCAGTTATAGCGATCATGGCCTCATCAAAAGCGGAAACAGTTACTGCATTTTTCGCTCCATTTTGAGCAGGTTTGCGCCGGAAGAAAATATAAATAAGAACCAATAGCAGAACCGTAGCAGCAGCCAAAATGTACCAACGAATATTATTAGTATCAGGCGACTTAACATCTTCTGTTTCTTTAATGTCACGATAATCTTCTTCGGGATTGAAGTTGCTGCTGTAATTAACTCTTATTCCCAGTGTATCTGTGTAATAGGTTTTTCCGCTTACTTTAATATTCTGGCGGGGAATCACCCAATAGCCGGTGTCGTAGCCTGTCACTGACATTACCTGTTGAATTTTTTTCCCATCTATTCCGTCCGTTGCTTCCGGTTGTCCTTTTTCGATCCATTCAAAATGCGGAATCGTGTCCCACGAAACCCAGGTGAATTTTTCGCCGAGGGGGAGGCGGGCTTCAATAGTAAGCTTAATTGTTTCCCCCACCAGGATATGAGCTTTATCGGCAGCCATTTTTACCAGTACCTGGCTTTGCAACCGCGGCGCCGCCAGCAGCAATATTGTCCATACAGTAAGTGTTCGGGGCAAAAAGATCATGTGTTATCGATTCCTTCCAATAAAAAATTTCTGTAGCACTTTTACATAGTCTTCATCGGTTCTGATGTGCAACAAATCACATCCGGCTTTTAAAAATATATTTTTACACCATTCAGTGTGATTAAAAAAGTCCTGCTGGTATTGCTGCCGGGTTAAAAAATCATCCGTGTCGGCAATAACGGTTTTGCCCGTTTCCAGGTCGGTGGCCTGCATTAATCCTACAGCCGGCAATTGCATGTCGAGTTTATCGTAGAGCTTAATACCAATTACATCATGCTTTTTTCCTGCCACTTTTATGGAGTCCGAAAAACTGGAATCAATAAAATCGCTTAGTATAAATGTGATGCACTTCTGCCGGGCAGAATTGTTGAACCGGCGCAATGCCTCTCCCAGGTTAGTACCTTTTCTCTTGGGTTCCGATGTTAACAGTTCCCGTACAATATACAACACATGATCTCTTCCTTTTTTAGGAGGAATGAATTTCTCTACATTATCGCTATAAAAAATTACTCCCACTTTATCGTTATTACTGATTGCCGAAAAAGCCAGGACCGCAGCAATTTCTGTGATGAGATCTTTTTTCCTTGCCAACGTGGTGCCAAATAAGGAACTGGCACTTACATCAACCAGCAGCATAACCGACAATTCCCGTTCTTCTTCAAACAACTTACTGAAAGGATGATTAAAACGGGCAGATACATTCCAATCGATAAAGCGAATATCATCCCCATGCTGGTATTCGCGCACTTCTTTGAACAGCATGCCCCTACCTTTAAAAGCACTATGATACTCCCCGGTAAATAAATGCCGGGTAAGCTTCTTGCTTTTTATTTCGAGTTCACGAACCTTTTTTATTATTTCCGCGGAAGTGAGCATAGTGAATTCCTGTTACCTATTTGTTATAAGCCATGATCCAGGAGTATCATTGCTGCTCATGGTTCCCGGCTATCGGCTTTTTATGGCACTTGGATAGTTTTTAAAATATCATCCACCACATTCTCCACATTCACATTTTCCGCTTCTGCTTCATACGTTAGCCCAATCCGGTGCCGAAGTACATCTTTACAAATACTGCGCACATCCTCCGGAACAACAAATCCCCGTTTATTCAAAAAGGCCTGTGACTTGGCTGCCAATGCTAAATTAATACTCGCCCGGGGTGAGCCTCCGTAGGCGATCAATGGCTTCAATTTTTCTAACCGGTAATTCGATGGAGTGCGGGTAGCGAATACAATATCCAGGATATAGTTCTCAATCTTTTCATCCATATAAACCTGCCGGACCAAATCGCGGGCCTGCAATACTTCCTGAATCGATACTACCTGTTTTATCGGGGGAATAGTTAATCCCTGCACATTCTGACGAATGATTAATTGTTCTTCCTGTTTATTGGGATAATCTACTATAACCTTCATGATAAATCGATCCTGCTGTGCTTCCGGTAATGGGTAGGTCCCTTCCTGTTCCAATGGATTTTGTGTTGCCAGTACCAGGAATGGTTCATCTAATTTATGCGTAGTGTCGCCTATAGTTACCTGCCGCTCCTGCATTGCTTCTAATAATGCACTTTGTACTTTGGCCGGGGCCCTGTTTATTTCATCTGCCAGTATGAAGTTGGCAAAGATAGGCCCCTTGCGTACCACAAATTCATGGCTTTGCTGATTATAGATAAGGGTACCAATTACATCGGCCGGTAACAGATCGGGAGTAAATTGAATACGGCTGAATTTACCATGTACCGCCTGCGCCAACGATTTTATGGCCAAGGTTTTTGCCAAGCCCGGTACCCCTTCCAGCAATACATGGCCATTGCTGAGTAAGCCAATCAGCAACCGATCGAGCATGCCGGACTGCCCAACAATCACTCTGCCCACCTCGTCGCGGAGGCGATTGACAAAAATACTTTGTTGCTGAATCTTATCATTTAACTGGCGGATATCGTCCGAAGTAATCACCATGGGAAAAGGGTTTGTGGTATTACAGAATGAAATACAGAAAATTAGGGCTAAAATTACGAACTAACCCTTTGCAATATGCTTGCCAAAGGGATAATTAGCCTGTTAAAAGGGGAAAATTATGTTTCTCCCCAAAGTACAATAAAATGGCCTTCCGGGAGTTAAAGTATATGCCGTTGCCAAGAACTAAATTGTAATACCATATGAAAACGAACTCCTTCAAATTATTTTCATTATTAATAGCAGTAACTTTTAGTACGGCCTGCTCAAAAAACGATACAAAAAAATCAAATTCAGAGCTTATTACCCAGGGTACATGGAAATTCGCCAGCGCCGGACTCGATTCCGATAAGAACGGAACAGTAGATTTGGAAGATGGCAGCATTGAGCCATGTGAAAAAGACAATATCGCAACTTTTACTATCGGTGGCACGGGTTCATATGATGAGGGTCCCACTAAATGCGATATAAGTGCTCCGCAGACAAAAGCTTTCACCTGGCAATTTAAGAACGCTGAGAAAGACCTGGAGTTTGATGGAGATACATTTACTGTTCTGTCAATTAACGATGCTCAATTAAAAGTATATTTCGATAGCGATTTAGGCGGTGGAAATATTGTACGCTACCTCCTTATTTTGACCCATTGATAATAACCCATGACATACACCGGGTCTTTTCCAAGGAAAAGGCCCTTTCTTTTTAGAGACCGCATTGTAAGATTTGGCTATTTTTACAACAATAAAACCAATGACCATGAAGTATCTTTTTCCTTCAACAATTATCTTCGGCTTACTTATTTCATTTGGCTGCAAAAAAAGTGATAGTAGTGGCCCTTCAAAAACAGAGCTGATTACAAGCGCAAGCTGGAAATATGACAATGCAGGACTGGATATTAACAAAGATGGTTTTATTGATACCGCGCTACCACCGGGCTATGTGGGCGACTGCGATAAAGACAATACCTTAACTTTTAAAAGTGATGGAACGGGCACGTTAGATGAAGGCGCCAGCAAGTGCGATCCAGGAAACCCGCAAACATCTCCTTTTACCTGGAGCTTTAAGAACGGAGAAACGACAATAAATTTTCCGACTGTAATATTAACGGGCATCAGTGGTGATGTAACCATTCAAAAATTAACCAGCACCGAACTGGACTTTATTAAAGAAATAAATATTGGAGCCCCCGCAACGGTAAATGTAATTGTAGAATTGAAACATTGATTCTATAATTGTATCAATTGATCTCTCTCATTTAAATTCCTGGTTCAATGAAAAGTCAGGCTCATTAATATTTTAAAGGAGAAGCTAATAGGACTATAGCTTCCTATCAAACCTTTTAAGAAATTTATCTTGCTGGTTCTTTGCTGGTTATTTATTTCTCTTATTAATTAAAGATTTAGACTATTCTTACTACTTATTCTAATCTGACTTTTGCAGTGCACTGATAGAATAAACTCATTAATATGCTTCAATTAATGTCGGAGATTTTAACAGGTTTCTTAACAGAAATAATTAGATCCCTTTAGAGAAATTAGGAATTTAGACATCTTCCCTCCTGTACCATTTTTTTCATATTGTAAGTCTTTGCCTTAAATTTTGTATATTACCATTGCCTAAACTGAATCATGTGTACCGCATTCTCCTATTGATCCTTCTCCTGAAGGTGGGCATATCCGGGCTTTACGGCCAGGATAGTTCAACAAGGGGTGGTAAAATGGCTCCTGCTGCTATAAGTAGGCAGATATTGCCAGAAAATACCTTCGCGATTATTATAGGAATTTCGGAATACTCTTACATTAATGGGTTAAAGTACGCCGACAAAGATGCGGAACTCTTTAGGAATTTTCTGGTGTCTTCCTCTGGGGGAAATGTCCCCAGCTCAAATATTCTCCTGCTCATAAATGATTCTGCAAAATATGGCGATGTTCTTTCCAGGGCTGTTGGCTGGCTGAATAGCAGGAACATAAAAAAGGGGGACCGGTTTTATTTTTATTTCGCTGGGCATGGTGATGCGAGCAATGAAATTCTGCAATTCTTCCTGGTTAATGATTCAAACCCAAAAGATAAAAACCTGATGATGGCATCGGCTGTACCGATTGCTTATATAAAGGGCGCGTTCATCCTGCCCCTTATCAACAAAGGAGTAGAGGTAGCCTTTATTGTGGATGCCTGCCGTTCCAATGAAGTATCGGGCGGAGCCGAGGGACAAAGGTTTTTTCGCCAATCGATTCTCGAACAGCAATTAGGAGAAATGAGTTTTATCGCAACCGGAAAGGACCATGTTGCCTATGAAGATCGAAACTACGGTATGGGTCATGGATTATTTACCTATTTCCTGATCCAGGGTCTGTTGGGAGCTGCGGACCAGGAAGGCGATAATAACGGAATTGTTTCTTTTGCGGATTTGAGAGATTATGTTCCGCGAAAAGTTCGGATTGAAACCAGCAAAGCGGAAAACAAAGCGAAATTTCCAACTACCCAGGAGCCAGTATTTTGTTGCGAGGTCGATGGCAGTAAGATCATGAGTAAAGTGGATCCTGATGAAATTGCCAGGTTTAAGGTAAAAGATGAAATGGGGAAAATTCTTGCCAGAGATGAACCGGTGATGGCGAAAAAAACATCAGGACCCCGGGGCAGTGCAGAAACACTGGATTCTTCGCTGATCTTGTACTATAATGCATTCTCAAAAGCGTTGAAAAAACAAAAATTAATTGGCGATAGTTCAGCTGAATATTTCTATACCCTGATGCAAAAAAAAGCTCCCGAAGGGCAACAAACTATTGAAGCCAAATATAACCTGGCGGGAGAATTCATCAATTTTGGCCAGGGGAAGATCAATCTTTACCTGAGTGGCAGAGACATCAATATGGTTAACCTGGTGAACAATTTACTTTCTAAAAATACCCAAACAGGAGCATTGGTTACCGAAGAGGCCGAAAAGATGCAGAAGGTTATAACGGTTAAATATAAGGAAGCCGCTGATCTTATGGAAAAAGCCATTCAACTCCTCAAACAGGATTCTTTTATAACCAACCCACTCTATCCTAAGTTATGGTTCCTGAGAGTAAAAAGCTACCTCGGCAGCGAAGACAAATCTATTAGCTATGATTCCGCGTTGTTCCTTAGCCGGAAAGCCATAAAGGCTGATTCCAATGCAGCCAATAATTACCATATCATGGGCCTGATGGTACAAAACACTTATCCCGATTCGGGTGCTTATTATTACCGGAAATCAATTGAAAAAGCACCTAACTGGAGCTACCCCTATAATGAATTGGGCTTACTGTACTACGATAAAAACATGCTCGATAGTGCTTCCTTTTATTTCCGAAAAGCGATTAGCATAGACTCGTCATTTTCCTATCCATATAATAATCTCGGGCTTACTTACTATTACCAGAAGAAATATGATTTGGCGGAACAAATGTTCAAGGCTTCTATACAAAAAGATTCTGGTTTTAATGCCGCTAAACCTTATTCCAATCTTGGATTGTGTTTCGAAAAAAGAAATGATACGGTTAACGCTATTAAATACTATGATGCCTCCATCCGTTCAGATTCCCTCTATGCCACCGGTTACCGAGACCTGGGCAGTATCCTAAAGAAATCAGGGAAGCTCGATCACGCGGAGAAAGTCTACCTGGCAGGTACCCGAAAAATTCCCGGAAACAGTGATATGTTAAATGATCTTGGGTCACTTTATTTTAAAACATTCAGGGATAGTCTGGCCGAAAAATATTACTTGTTGTCGGCTCAAAAAAACCCAAAAAGTGTATACCCCTTGTACAACCTTGGATTATTATACAATATTTATAAGAATACGGATAAAGCTATTTCTTATTACCTCAAATCGCTTCAGGCAGACAGTAACTATGCTTATTCCTATTATAACCTCGGTGTCATTTACAATGATAGCAACCAATTAGAATTAGCTGAAAAAAATCTCCTCAAAGCCATCGAAAAGAAACCGGATTATATAGACGCGCTGAATCAGTTAGGTGTTTTTTATGACAACCGTAAAAAATTAAAAGAAGCTGAATATTATTATCAACTGGCGCTACAAAAAGATAGTAATTACATATATGCCCGGTATAATCTTGGATTACTCTATAAAAAACAGCAAAAAATAGGATTGGCGGAAAAGTATTTCCTGGAAACCATTAAGAAAGACAGTAATTATTCAAAAGCATATAATGGCCTTGCAATATTTTACGAAGACCGGAAACAGGTTGACCTGGCGGAGAAATACTACCTGAAAGCTATAGCAAAAAAACCGGATTATATAGATGCGCTCAATTCATTGGGGGTACTCTATTACAACAATAAAAAATATTCGGCCGCTGAAAAATATTACAATTCAGCGTTGCAGTTGGATAGCAATTATTCTTCCGCACTACATAATTTGGGTATTCTCTATTATAACCAACCGAAACCCGATTCCCAAAAAGCAGAGAACTATTTGCGTCGTGCTATTAGAAAAAATCCACTTTTTGCAAAATCGCATTATTCCCTGGCATTAATACATGAAGATCGTCTGCAATATCCTGAAGCGGAGAGGGAACTACTGGAAGCCATCCGGCTGGATAGTGTGTATTCAACCGCCTATAACACGTTGGGCTTACTGTACAAGAATCAAAAAAAGCCTGAAAAAGCAGAAGAATATTTCAAGAAGGCCCTTCAGTCAGACAGCAACTTTTCGTATGCTTATTTCAACCTGGGGGCTATTGCTTCGGGTCGCAACGAGAATGCACTGGCAGTAAAGTATTACCTGAAAGCGGTGGAAAAGAAACCAGATAATTCCGATGCGCTCAATTCCTTGGGAGTACTCTATTACTCCAATAAAAACTATTCGGTCGCGGAAAAATATTACAGGCAGGCCTTACAGGTGGATAGTAATTATTTTCTCGCAATGTATAACCTGGGATTACTCTATTATTACCAACCAAAGCCCGATTACCCAAATGCAGAGCTGTATTTGCGCCGCGCTATCAACAAAAATCCGTTAGACGCAAAATCGCATTATTCACTGTCATTGGTTCTTGAAGATCTTGGGCAAAATTCTTTAGTCGAGAAGGAATTGCTGGAGACTGTCCGGCTGGATAGTTCGTATACGAACGCCTATAATGCATTGGGTCTTTATTATAATAAACAAAGAAAGGTGATTCTAGCTGAAAATTATTTTAAAAAAGCCCTGCTATCTGATAGTAATTTTGCCTATGCCTACTATAACCTTGGCATCATTGCTTCGGGGCGCAAGGAGAATGACGCGGCAATAAAGTACTACCTGAAAGCGATTGAAAAGAAACCGGATTACAAAGAAGCGATGATTGAACTTGGCGTTCTATATGAAAATAAGAAACAAACGAGCCTGGCTGAAAAATTATATCGGCGAGCAATTTTATCCGATAGTAATTACCTTCTCGCCTGGTATGACCTGGGCCTGTTGTACGAAAATAAGTACCAGTATGATTCGGCGGAAAAATATTTCAGGAGGGTGCTCCAGATAAATCCTCATTATTCCCAGGCATTCAGTTCGCTGGGTTATTTGTATGATCAAATAGGCAAACCAGATCTTTCTGAAAAACAGTATTTGCAAGCCATCAAATACGATAGCAACAATATTTACGCCTACTACAACCTGGGCTTATTGTATAAAAACCGAAAACAGTATGATGAAGCAGAAAAAATGTTATTACAGGTTATTCATTACAATCCGGACTATATATATGGTTACAACCTGTTAGGTTTATTATATAAAGAGCAAAAGAAAAATATTCCGGCCGAAAAATATTTTTTACTGGCGGTGGAGAAAAAACCAGACTTCGTCTATTCGTGGTATAACCTGGGCTTGTTGTATAAAGACCTGGAAAAAAATGAAGCAGCCAATAACAGTTTTAGGAAAGCCATTGCGGCCGATTCATCCTATACAAGCTCGTATGACGAATTAGGCCTGTTACTCCTGGGACCATTAAATAAGCCAGCGGAAGCACTTGGTATTTTTAAAAAACTGGTACAGATGCAACCCGATAGCAGCCGAAATTATTACAACCTGGCATGTACCTATTCCCGCCTTCAAAAAATAAAAGAAGGTTTCCTTACGTTGGAAAAAGCCATTCAGAAAGGATATACCGATTTTGAATGGATGATGAAAGATGCTGATATGGAATCGCTGAGAAAGGATCCCGAATTTGACCGACTCATGAAAAAGTACAGGAAAAATTAACCAGCGTCTGGCGCTGAAACAAGGTATGTTTAGGGCTAAGAAAGATACTTCCCAACAATCGGGACTCTTCTTCCAACCCCAAAAGCCTTACAACTTACCCGGATAATTGGACAAAACTGGTTGCGTTTATATTCATTGGTGTTCACGAGCTTCAGAATTCTTTTTACCAGTGCTTCATCTATACCGAATGCAATAATATCTTTCGGGCTCTGCCTCCTTTCAATATACTGGTACAATACTTTATCTAATACCGCATATTCGGGCAAGCTATCGCTGTCTTTTTGATCAGGTCTTAGTTCCGCCGATGGTGCTTTATCAATAATATTTTGGGGAATGATTTCACCATTCCGGTTTATATATTTCGCCAGGGCATATACTTGCATTTTGTATACATCGCCCAGTACACCCAGTCCCCCGGCCATATCTCCATACAAGGTTCCATAACCCGTTGCCAGTTCACTCTTGTTAGAGGTATTGAGTAAAATATATCCGAACTTATTAGCAATCGCCATCAATAAATTTCCCCTGGTGCGGCTTTGAATATTTTCTTCAGCCAGTCCAAAGGGAAGATCCTTATAGATAGGTTTTAGTTCCGCAAGAAAAGACTCATATATGTTTTTGATGGGAATAATATGATAAGGATTATCAAGTGTCTTACTCAGCTTTTCCGCATCACTTACTGAATGGCCCGTAGAATACTGCGAAGGCATGAGTACCGCCAATACATTCTCTTTTCCCAGTGCTTCGCAAGCCAGCGCCAATGTAACTGCGCTATCGATTCCACCCGATGAACCGAGGATTGCCTTCCTAAAACCCATCTTGCTGAAATAATCCCTGATACCAAGCAGAAGCGCCTGGTATATTTCGCGGATATTTTTTTCAGAAATAAGGTAATCGATTATTTTTTCGGGATCGGATATTTTAGATACGCGCATGTCTTTGTCGAAACTGCGCAGCACCATTTTATCGTGTGTATCTTTTTGTTTAATCACTTCCTCCAGGTCAGCTATCACCATATCTTCCACAAAATATTTCATTTCATGAACTACATACCCATTTACATCCATCACCAGGCTGCCTCCATCAAATACTACTTCAGTTTGAGAGCCCACCGCATTGCAATAAAACATGGGCAGGTTATACTTTAATACATTAGCTCTTATTATTTCTTTTCGGTCATCATCATGATCGTAATCGAATGGCGATGCTGAAATATTGATCATCAATTCAGGCTGCTGGTTCATTAATTTATCCATCGGGCAAATACGATATAGCGGGTTGTCGCCCAGGTTCCAGATATCTTCGCAAATAGTCAGCGCAATTCGTATGCCTTTAAATTCTATCACCTGCCAGTTGTACCCCGGTTCGAAATAGCGGTACTCATCAAACACATCATAATTCGGCAACAGTGTTTTGTACGCGGTACCCAACACTTTACCCTCATATAAGAACCAGGCAGCATTAAAAAGGTCTTTGCCCGCTGCATCGGGGTTAATAGCCGGGGCGCCTACAATTACGCCAATGTCAATTGTATGCTCTTTTATTTTGTCGATAGACTCGTAACATTGATTAATAAAATCCTTGAACTCCAGGAAATCACGGGGCGGATACCCGCAAACAGATAATTCTGTAAATACGACCAGGTCGGCCCCTTGCCGCTTTGATAATTTTATTGCATCGATGATCTTACGGGTATTGCTTTCAAAATTACCTATATGATAATTCTGTTGAACCAGCGCTATTTTCATAAGGCAAATTTACGCGAATGGAGGGGAATATAGAAGAGCCGTGAACGCTGGCGGAGAGATACCCAATACAAAATAATGGATACTTGATGTCGCTTGCCACTACAGCTTTAGCGCAGGTGGGATACTAGCTTGCCCACCGCATCTTTAACGTAGATGGGATGCGGGAATAATTTTGACCGTTCACTATTCACTATTGACCATATTACCTGTTAAATTTGCATTCTTCTGCTCATTTTATTACAACATTCTATTACAAAAGCCGTTAAAACTGGTCATGAAAAGATTTACCCTGTTTATTTTACTGATTTTACTGTTGGCCAGTTGCACCAATAAAAATAATGCGCCCGACGTTTCGGGTATTAAAATAGATCTTACGGTAGAGCGGTTTGAAAAAGATTTTTTCGCGGTTGATACTAATGCTATTTCAGCATCCCTTCTGCAAATACAAAATAAATATCCCGGGTTCTTCACCGATTTTACGGTGAATATACTCGGGCTGCACCCCCTCACCGATACTTCGTTCGAGTCGATGACCGCTATTAAAAAATTTATTGCTGATTATAAACCCGTAAAAGATTCAGCCGATAAAATTCTAGGCGATCTTAAAAACATCGAAAAAGAAATAAAGCAGGGCCTGCAGTTTGTAAAATATTATTTCCCCACATACCAAATACCAAAGAAACTTATCACGTTCATTGGGCCCATGGATGCTTATTACGAGGCTTCGCTGGGTGGCTATGGAGATGTTATAACCCGCGAGGGTATGGCAACCGGTTTACAACTTCACCTGGGGAGCCAGTTTTCGTTTTATCACAGCCAAATGGGAGAAGCACTTTATCCCAGTTATATTTCCCGGCGATTTACCCCAGCCTATATTGCCGTCAATTGCATGAAAAATATCATAGATGATATATATCCGCAAAAAACCGGTGGCAAAGCACTTGCAGAGCAAATGGTTGAAAAGGGAAAGCGGTTGTATATACTCGATAAAATTATGCCATTTACTGCCGACTCGTTAAAAATAGGCTATACCGGTAACCAGCTAAAAGGCTGCTTTGCCAATGAGGGCCGTATCTGGAATTTTTTTGTAACCAATAATTTATTGCTTAGCAATGAGCCTGCCCTTCAAAAAAATTATATGGGCGATGGCCCCAGTACACCAGAATTGGGCGAGGGTTCTCCGGGTTATATAGGATTATTCACCGGCTGGCAGATAGTAAAAAAATTTATGGAAAGGAATAAAGATCTAACGCTCCAGGATCTTTTACCGATGGATGCCCAAAAAATATTTGAATCAAGTAAATACCGGCCGAAATAAAATGTACGGAACATTTATTGTCCGAAGGATTGTGGCAGGGGTTCTGGTTTTCTTCCCATCAATTTTAACATCCGGAAATGCGAGGCCACCGCTCCCCCTACTGTTGGATAATAATTATACGGTAATTGAAATTTGGTGCAGGTTTCCCGTACTATTTTACTCAAGGCAGGGTAATGTACATGGCTGATCCGGGGAAACAGGTGATGTTCGATCTGGAAATTCAATCCGCCTACTAACCAGGAAATCACTTTATTTTTTGCAGCAAAATTAGCGGTTGTCTTAACCTGGTGGATTGCCCATTCATTATCGATAAGTTTGTCTTCGATACCAGCAGCTTCAAATTCTGTTTGCTCCACCACGTGTGCCAGCTGAAATACGATTGCGAGCGTTAAACCCAACACTACTTGCAAGCACGAAAATCCAATAGCCCACGACTGCCAACCCACAAAATAAACCGGAACAGCGATATAGAAAAAGAGGTACAATATTTTACTGGACCAAAAAACAATATGTTCTTTTAGACTCATTTTTTGCAAAGCAGTGGCCTGCACTTTACCTTTAAAATATTTAATAAAATCAAGCAGCACAGCCCATGCAAAGGAAGAGATGGCATAAATAGGTAATATATATATATGCTGCAAACGGTGCGCCGGAACCCATTTCTGTGTACTGCATTGCCTCATCAACGGGCTTTTGGCTATATCATCATCTATCCCGTCTACATTAGTATAGGTATGATGAATAATGTTGTGTTTAAATTTCCAGATAAATGCATTTCCTCCCAAGGCATTCAAGGTTAGCCCCATTGTTTCATTTACCCATTTTTTGGAAGAGTAACTACCATGACAAGCATCGTGCATTACATTAAATCCGATACTTGCCAAAATAAGACCTAATAAACAACACAGTATGATGGCGGCAAAAGCGGGCAACTCATTAGTCAACAAGGAAACGTAAATAAGCAGGGCCAGTGGTATAAGTATAGATGTCTTAATATACAGTTTCCAATTACCTGTCTTCTTAATATTCTTTTCAGAGAAATATTGGTCAGTAGCGTCTTTCAACGCATTATAAAAAACACTCTTTTTATTGTTAAAAGAAACTTTTGACATGACGATTTACATTAGCCGCCAAAGCTACTACTTTATTCGCCCATTTCCTGTTAAAGACAGCGGAAAGCTAATTAAGCCCAGATTCGGATTTTTTAAACCCCCTACTGACCAGCAGGCGTTTAGCTCCCCCTGCTGCGATTCTTTCCAATATTATCCTTCATCCATTTACGGGCTTCCTGAATTTCTAAAAGGTCCTTAAACGAATCTTTAGGAATCATAAAAAACGATCGACTATCAAAATACAGGTGAAAGAAATAAAGCGTTTCTTTAAAATTACTGAAATCATTCCACCGCCAGGCCTGTTGTCCTCTTTCGGTCTGCAATAGTATTCCCTCCTGTTCATTGAGGCTAAGGGTAAAGTTATCCCGAAATGTGTGTGATCGCTTGTAAATGCTCATTGGCAATATGCGACGAACGGTGAGCCATAATAAAAACCATAACACAGAAAAAATAAGGAATGAAATGGGTTGAATGTATTTAAGATAAAAAAGAATAGCTGACGCAATGGCAAATACATTTACCAGGACGATGAGTATCCTTATTTCGGGGCGGGCGAAGAAATGATTTCGCAACCCCTCCAATACTTGTTTCTTATCATATCCAAAATGAACCGTCATGAAGCTGAGTTAAAATTCAAGGTTATCACCAACCCTGCAAGCTTACAAAATAGTAAATCCATTCTATTTGCTATTATAATTTATTTCTCAATTCCTTTTCACTAATGCTCCATTCGGCCAATTTTTCACCTTTAATCCCCAGGAATTCTACGGTAAGTTTTCGTTCACCTGTTTTTCCGGAAATGGAAATCCGACTGTAGTTCTGGGCTTCAACCAGTGTATTATTTAACCTGTCCGGATTGTCTTTTTCTTTTCCAAAAACTTTGCCCACACTGGAGGTTAACGGGGATGAAGTAATATCATACAAGGTATACTCTTCCCTACGTTCATACCGGATCACTTCGCTGTGATGCCTGTCGCCAGTTAAAAACAACACTCCACTAATTTTTTCGGCGGAAAGAAATCTCATCAGCTCTTCAAACTCCACCGGGAAATCCTGCAGGCAATCGAATGGAGAAGCAGGATTCAGGGTTTGGCTGCCGGTTACAATAAATTTGAACGGCGCTTTACTGAGAAGCAATGCATTCTTTAACCATTCCATCTGAACCGGTCCCTACATTTGCTTGTGTTCATTTGGTTTTCCATAAGCCAAAGGCTTCATATCATCATTACTACAGAAATACCGAT
This sequence comes from Chitinophagaceae bacterium, assembly GCA_031360425.1. Taxonomy (GTDB): domain Bacteria; phylum Bacteroidota; class Bacteroidia; order Chitinophagales; family Chitinophagaceae; genus Endoryza. Next base: position 156,161 of record JANMBO010000013.1, read on the forward strand.
CGTCCATTAAGAAAAAATCACAATCGTTATAAGTAATTCGGGTATATATTCCCTTTCCTTCCTCTCCTTAACTGGGGTTGGCCCAGTAGTTCACAAATACTTTCCGGCTGGTTTCTTTTAATGTAAAACTTTTATCTCCGTCATTGGGACCAAAGTCGTGATCGTCCCAGATTGCATACTGCGGCATGGCTTTTAAGAAGTTTTGCAGGATAGGTAATCTTCTGGTATGGTTAGCCCTGTACCATATTCCCCATTGACTAAAATAATCTGCTTCACGCAAATACCAATTATCGCCCAACCAAAGCATAAAAGATGCTTTTTCTTTTGCCATCGCTTCAAAAATAGAAGAGTCTTTTCCATAACCAGGCCCTGGCCGGTCGTAGATCGGCTCATTAAAATAAGCACAGCTGCCGGTGAGGAAACTAAAGTCGGGTGCTGGTTTACGCCATTGCCACAATTCCTGCGTGGTAAATTCACCATCCGCTTTGGACGGTTTCTTACCGGATCGGTTATTTAACAGCACCGCATATTCGTAGGTAGTATTCATTTCCAATGCAACCAGGTCAAACACCACCGGGGCAAACCACCAGGACGCGTCAGTGGAAATAGATAGCTTTTGCGCATGGGCATCAGCTCCTTTTTTCCAATACCATAAATCTGCGGTAGCACCAGGACTTACTTCCACCCATATCTTCGCCGTTCGTAATTCAACATAACCGGCCATTGGGCCGGCTACTAACTGGGCGTTTGATTTATTCGTACTGAATAAAAAAATAAATATCAGGGTTACTAAAAAGAGTCTGGCGCTATGCATACATTTGATTTAGGTAAATTACAAAGTAAATAAACATCTACACCAAATGCTTAGGAAGACGATAAAAGTGACCATATTTTTTTGGATACTGGCAATAATGAATATATCCTGTAAGCAGGAGCGAAAAACAACACGGGCCTTCTATTATTGGAAATCCGCCTTTACCATAGACGGTACTCAAAAAAAAATATTAACTGATCTCCAGGTAAAGAAATTATATATAAAGCTATTTGACGTAACCTGGAACCAGGAACAAGAAAAACCGGTTCCCGCTTCTAAAATAGGTTTTGATCCCAATGCTCTTAGCTGGCTGAAACAATCGGGCACCGAGATAATTCCCACGATTTCTATTTCCAATGAAACGCTGGAAAAAATACGATTGGAAACCACCAACGAACTCGGCGAAAGAATAAATTCATTACTCCAGAATTTTTTAGGGGAATATGGAATAAATAATATTAAAGAGATACAGATTGATTGCGATTGGACCGCCGCTTCCAAAGACAAGTATTTTGAATTGCTGAAATACCTGAAAATGCTTCCGCTTTTTATAAATAGGCAATTATCAGTTACTATTAGATTGTATCAATGCAAGAATTATAACAGCACCGGAATTCCCCCGGTCAATCGCGGCTTGCTTATGTGTTACAATATGGGAAACCTGAAAAATCCGGAAACAACAAACTCAATCCTTGATGCAGCTGAACTAAAAAATTATATAAATAATGTAAACGCCTATCCTCTTCCGCTGGATATTGCCTTACCGTTGTTCGAATGGAATGTTTTATTCCGAAAGAATGAGTTCAGTGGCGTTATTACCAACCTCCCCGATTCTTTCTTACTTAATTCTTTGCTTTTTAGAAATAATAAAAATAAATATGAGTTGCTTTCGGATACCTTACTGAACGGGTATGAACTAAAGAAAGGAGACATTCTCCGGAAAGAAACAAGCGAATTCGAAGAGATTTTAAAATCAACCGCGGCTCTTTCTCCGCTGCTGATGACGCCGGATTTTACTATTTCACTTTACCATCTCGATTCATTACCCTTATCTAAATTTAAGAAAGCTGAACTGGAAACTATTTATAACAGCCTTCATTAGAAATTACCACTTTTCTTTACAGTTGTATCGAAGATGAATTTATTGAAGCCACGCCAGGGACATAGGCAGATGTACAGATTGGTGCTTTTTTGAAGAATCTTTTGGTACGCAATCATGCAATAAGATACCTGCTCTCTACTTATCAGGAGAAGTGATTGCAACCGCCAGTTACCTGCGGGTTATTTTCAAATTGAATACTTGATGATTATCAATGAAGAGATCTTCCACATTTAGCCTTTCCGTGAGCTGCTTCGTAAGGAGTTATAACTCTGCTGCAGGAAGCAATAAATACTACAAAAGAGATCAGGGCAAGAATTGTCCTTGTTTTCATTTTCATAACCGTCCGGGTTTAGTGTTCAAATGGGTAAACGAAAATAGCCGTTTAAAATTGCCGTGCAAGTTTTGGGAAGAGTTTTTTAACGAAAAGTTACAATGGCCGGGCGGTCAGGTAATTAGGATAGCCCTGGAGAGGAGGAAGGGACCGGTATTTCCATGCATTATAGAAAGTAAAAGAGCTGATAAAAGATGGGCATATAAGAGGTCGCTTTTACTCCTTTTATGGCGATCCATTATTTTTTGCAAAGTATCCATCCGGAATCCGTCAACCGGTATCAAAAAATTATCACTTCTTAATCCCGGCATTCCGTATTATTTCGCCCACCCTGGCCGCCATTAACGCATTTCCTTTTATACTGGGATGATTATCCTGGGGGATCAGATTAGTGGAATCGGTAAAGTTAAAGAATGAAGACACGTTTATTGAATGGGCACCATGCTCAGTTAACCTGCTCAGCAAGGCGTTAATCTTATCCACCGAAAGGTAATACCCTCCCTTGGGGTTTTGCAATCCCTTATAATCATCCCAATGAAGAACAATAAATTCGTCACCTCTTTGCTGAATGGTATTATTTATCTCTCCCAGCATGATTTCAATCCGTTTATAGTCGTTATCATTTACACCGGCCGCGCCGGTTGCCTGAACTATATTATTACCCAAATCCGATACCAATGACAAGGACCTGTTTAAACTGAATAAACGAACCAGTACCTGTAAACGTGCCGAGGAAGTATGCTTATATGCGGGGCCCAATAACGAAAGGGTATCATCCTTTACCTCAAAATATGGATCATTCAGGCACCAGGAATAAATACACTTCGCCCTGAGTAAATGATCGGGAATAAATGTGTATACAAATATTCTTTTCTTTTTGTCGGTTACCTGCAGGTACTTGTGTTTGAATATCTGGTATACCTGGTGTGTTCCAAAGCCAGAGCCGCCATAATTGAGCGAATTGTAATTGTATTCCTTCCCTACCAGGTAAGCCATGGTAGCCGTATCCGGTATACCGGTAGCAAAGGTAAAACTGCAACCCAGGAAAATAATTTCTGTCGAATCTCGCGGAGAATTTGTTACCCGATAACCGGTCCGGTGGTTGATAGGTAACTTATTAAATCCGGAATCTGGAATAATGGAATAGTGCGCATCGTAGATCAGGTTCCCTTTCGGATCTTTCTTGATTACCTCAAGATCCGGGATGTTTTTTATAGTAAAGCCCGTAAGTTCAACCGGCGTATTAAAACTGGCTCCGAAATTTCCCGTTTCTGAAAATCCTCTCTTTTTAAAAAATATCCGGTAGGCCCCTTCAATTACGGTAAGTGTAATGAGCGTAGTGAATAAAACAGTCAAAATACCGTTCAATTTTTTACGATTACGGGTGAAGCGGATAAGTAATATGAACAATACATTGGCCAGTAACAGCCATACAAATTTCAAATCCATGAAAGAATTTTTTAACAGCAAACAAGATAAGTTAAAATAATGGGGGATGAAAGAGGGTGTCAAATGAAGAATGCAAAATGGAGAATATAAAATGTAAAGGGGATGATGGATGCGGGATATGGGCTTGTCCACCGCAACTTTTGCGAAGGTGGGATGTAGGATCCGAGAACGGATTTACCCATTGAAGCTTTTGCGAAGGTGAAACGCGGATAATCGATATTGGTTTATTCAAAAGAGATACATGGCTCAAAATGATTTTCTATGACATACGCGAATTGTTCTCATTCGTAATAATTAGCGTTCCTCATTCGCGTTAATTAGTGTAAAAAAAAGAACCCGCCCATAAATATGAGCGGGTTTGGTTTATATGAAAAAACCGTCCAAGCTTTTTAAACTCACCCTCCTCCGGGAGAGCGCCCGCAGGTGAGGTCTAGCTGCACCCCATGCTGTTTCCGCAATTCAAACACTTGTAACAGGTACCGCTTCGTATAGTTATATGCCCACAGATATTACAAGCCGGTGCATCACTCTGCATACTCTTCGCCGCGGCGTTTACCATATCCATTCCCGATTCTGCTTTCATGGTTGCCCTTCCTGTTTTTGCTGATTCAGATTCCGTTGATTTCGGTTTTCCCGCTACGATTCTTACTTCACTTAGCTCGGGAGTTTTTTTTTCGTATTCCAGGGAAGTAGGAATTTCATCCCAATCATCTGTTCCGGTATTCAATACTTCCGGTTTATCCAGCACATGAACCAAATCTGTTCTTCCCAAATATTCATAGGCCAATGCCCGGAAAATAAAATCAACAATCGAAGTAGTGGTCTTAATGTTCGGATGATCCACCATACCGCAAGGTTCAAACCGGGTGAATACAAACTTCTCTACGAATTCCTCTAACGGTACTCCGTATTGCAAACCAATCGAGATAGAAATAGCAAAACAGTTCAGCATGCTGCGCATCGTGGCCCCTTCTTTCGCCATATCAATAAAGATCTCTCCTACCGTTCCATCTCCATATTCGCCCGTACGCAGGAATAAGGCTTGTCCGTTAATCTTTGCTTTTTGCGTAAAGCCACGACGTTTGGCTGGTAATGTTCTGCGCTCTACGATGGTGGCCAGTTCTCTTTTCAGTTTGGTATCGGGCGATGATTGAACTCTTTTCTGCACTTCCTCTAACAGTTCTTCTACCGTAAGTTTGCCCATATCCACAATATTGGATTCTTTGGAGGACGCTGGTAATTCTTCGGTCTTCCCTTCTTCGCCTGTTTCAGCCTTTTTCTTCTTGTCACTCTTGTTACTCAATGGTTGGGATAATTTCGAACCATCACGATAAAGGGCACAGGCTTTCAAACCCAGTTGCCAGCTCATCATGTAGGATTCGGAAATTTCTTCTACTAATGCTTCATTAGGAAGATTAATAGTTTTAGAAATGGCACCACTTAAAAAAGGTTGCGCCGCACCCATCATACGGATATGCCCGTGTGCATGAATGTAGCGCTCACCTTTTTTGCCGCACTTGTTGGCACAATCAAAAACGGGCAGGTGTTCATTTCTTAAGTATGGGGCGCCTTCTACCGTCATGGTACCGCATACATAATCATTAGCCGCATCTATTTCTTCATCGGAAAAGCCTAATGCTTCGAGTAAACTCCATTCAAAATTGAAGTATTGTTCTGGTTTAAATCCAAGGCGTTTCAGGCATTCTTCGCCGAGGTTATATACGTTGAAAACAAATCCTATTTCAAATGCAGCACCTACGGCTGCATCCAGTTTCTTAATTTCTTCAGCAATGAAGCCTTTTTCACTTAATGATTGGTGATTTATATTGGGCGCCCCGGCAAAACTTCCGCTGCCTACCGCATACTTAATGATTGCATCGCTTTCCTTTTTTGTATATCCAAGATTCTTCAAAGCGGCGGGGACCGATTGATTGATTATTTTGAAATAACCACCGCCACTCAGTTTCTTAAATTTCACCAAGGCAAAATCCGGTTCTACTCCAGTTGTATCGCAGTCCATTACTAATCCGATTGTTCCGGTGGGAGCAATTACCGTTGTTTGTGCATTGCGGTAACCAAATTTCTCCCCGAGCTGCACCACTTCATCCCATGCCTTGGTAGCAGCGGTTAATAAATAATCAGGACAGTATTTCGCTTTTATACCTTGTGGCTTTACGCTTAATTTTTCATATTCATCCGCATCATACGCTGCCAGGCGGTGATTGCGCATAACCCGCATCATGTCTTCCTTATTCTCTTCGTAACGGGCAAAGGGACCCAGTATAGAAGCAAGTTCTGCCGAAGTTTTATAGGTTATGCCTGTCATGATCGCGGTAATGGCACCTGCAATTCCGCGGGCCTCTTCACTATCATAAGCAATACCCATCACCATCAGCATACTGCCAAGGTTGGCATACCCAAGCCCTAATGTTCTGTAATCGTAAGAAAGTTGTGCCACTTCCTTAGAAGGAAACTGCGCCATCAATACCGATATTTCGAGGACTACGGTCCATAGCCGGCTCGTATATTCAAATCCATCTACATCAAAACTGTTATCCGCTTCATTAAAAAATTTGCGCAAGTTTACTGAAGCCAGGTTGCAGGCCGTGTTATCGAGGAACATGTATTCACTGCAGGGATTGGAAGCATTGATGCGTCCACCCTGTGGGCAGGTGTGCCACTCATTAATAGTAGTATCATATTGTGTGCCGGGGTCAGCACAGCGCCAGGCAGCATATGAAATCTGGTTCCAAACTTCTTTGGCAGGAATTTTCTTCATTACCCGGCCATCCATACGCGCGGTTAATTCCCAATCTTCATTTTTTTCCAGTTTTTCAAAAAATGAATTAGGAATGCGAACTGAATTATTACTGTTTTGTCCACTCACCGTGCGGTAGGCCTCTCCTTCATAATCGCTGGGGTAACCGGCGTTGATCAATGCTGCTACTTTCTTTTCTTCTTCCACTTTCCAATTAATAAATTCCATGATCTCCGGGTGATCCAGGTCCAGGCAAACCATCTTAGCGGCCCTGCGGGTAGTTCCTCCACTTTTAATAGCCGCCGCGGCGCGGTCTCCAATTTTCAAAAAGCTCATTAACCCCGAAGAGGTCCCGCCTCCACTTAATCTTTCATTTTCTCCGCGAATACTGGAGAAATTAGTTCCCACCCCACTTCCGTATTTAAATATTCTTGCTTCCCGAACCCATAAGTCCATGATTCCACCATCGTTGACCAAATCATCATTTACACTCAATATGAAACAAGCATGTGGTTGAGGGCGCTCATAGGCCGAAGTAGATTTTTTTAATTCCCCATCCATCGGGTCCACATAATAATGTCCCTGTGGCTTGCCTTTGATACCATAACTTTCATATAAGCCGGTATTGAACCACTGCGGACTATTGGGTACGCAGGCCTGGTTTAAAATAGAATAGACCAACTCTTCGTAGAATATTTGGGCATCTTTATTGGTGGCAAAATATCCATAGCGTTCTCCCCATACTTTCCAGCAATTGGCCATGCGATGCGCTACCTGCTTTACAGAAGTTTCCCTGCCCAGTGAACTGTCGGCCTGAGGCACACCGGCCTTTCGAAAATATTTTTGTGCAAGTATATCGGTTGCAATCTGGCTCCATTGATTAGGAACCTCTACATTATTCATTTCGAATACCACTTCACCTGAAGGATTACGTATTACCGAAGTGCGGTAATCATATTCAAACTGTTCGAATACATTCACTGCGTCCTGGGTAAATCGACGGGTGAACGACAAGCCTTTCATAGATTGTTTTTTATTTGCCATGGGTTAGAATTGGTTGTATTATGTTATTGTTATCAATCCGGGGAAAACGAAAATATCTTTTGCAATTCATTATTCCCTTGTCGAGATATTCACAGCCTGTGGATAATAGAAGATGGAAAATCCGGAATGCCCGCTGCTGTTCGATTAGCGATTTGTTTTACTGGTTACGCACTTTTCTGGCATAAAAAATTTTGGTTGTACCGATAAAATATTTTACTCACCGCTGAATCGAATCTTGCCTTTGACTAAGGGTAATTGTGTAAAAAAATGAGGAAGTTTGGAAATACCTTGTTTCATGCAGCTTGCAGCAAATAAAATCTTAGCAGTGCCAGAACGGGAATGCACAAATGATGGCTGCAACTGTATTTCAATAGCTCTGATTACATTTTAATAAAAGGAAAAATGTAAAAACATAAGTGGAGCCTTTGTTTCACAGATTTATCGTTTTTTTGCAGAAATGAGGAATAAGAGAATTTTAACTATTTTACTTATTTGCACCAGTGTTGCCGGAAATGGCCAGGTACAAAATAGGTTTAACGGATGGCTCAGTACCATCAACTCATTTCAATTGACTAAGCGAATTGGGTTTCAGTTTGATTTTAGCCTGCGATCTGCGGATCAATGGCAAAATGTTCAAACTATTATTGTACGGCCAGGTATTAGTTACCGGCTGAACAAAGCAATAACAGCATCCATCGGCTACAGTAACAACCGAAACCAGATCAATATCGATGAAGTGAATGGATATATATCTGAACACCAGGTATGGCAGCAGCTATTTATCCGTCATCTTTTGTTCAACAAGCTGACTACCCTTCATCGACCGTTATTGGAAGAACGATTTATTAGTAATACTGTGGTAGAAAATAACTCTATAAAAACCAGTGGCAGGTCTTTTGCGCTTCGCTTTCGGTATTCATTTCGAAATGTACTTCCTTTTAAAAACCAAGAAACATTTAGTCGAGGCCCTTATGCCTACGCCCAACAGGAAATCTTACTGATAATTGCAAACAATACCGCCATCAACGGGAAAACATATGATCAGTTTCGGGCGGTTACGGGCCTTGGATTCCGGTTTTCTCCAAAATGGGATTTGGAATCCGGGTACCTATTCCGCGATTTGGCGACTAAAACAAGCGCTCATTTTCATGATCATATCATCCAGGTAAGCTCTTTTCTACGTTTATAATGGAGACAAAAGCAAGGGTTTGAAAAACTTTTTGCATTTTTGCAGATAATCAACAGCCGGGCATGAGCAATAGCATATACCAGTCTTTAATACAGAAGAAATCGAGAGGGGAAAAATCCTTTGCCGTTTTAATCGATCCGGATAAAGTGAAGCCCGGTTCTATTGATGAATTGATGGTATTAATCAAGGCAGCCAGGGTAGATTACCTGCTGGTAGGTGGAAGTCTCGTTATCAGCAACCGACTCGATGAGGTTGTGTTACAGATCAAAAAAAGTTGTGGAATACCTGTAATTCTTTTCCCGGGTAGCCCTTCCCAAATAACCCCCAATGCCGATGCCTTGTTATATTTATCACTCATATCTGGCAGAAATCCCGAATTACTGATTGGCCAGCACGTAATATCAGCCGCCGCGGTAAAACAAAGCGGGTTGGAAATTATGAGTACCGGTTATATGGTTATTGATGGAGGCGCTCCTACCACCGTTTCCTATATCAGCAATGCGTCTCCAATACCAGCAGACAAAAATGAAATTGCCATGTGCACGGCCATGGCGGGAGAAATGCTGGGCATGAAACTTATTTATATGGATTCGGGTAGTGGCGCCAAACGACCTATTTCAGAAAGCATGATTGAGCAGGTATCCAGGGTAATTGAAGCTCCTTTAGTAATAGGGGGTGGAATTAAGGACCCCGAGAAAGCTTATCTCAACTGTAAAGCCGGCGCCGATGTAATTGTTATTGGCAATGCTATTGAAAAAGATCCTTCCTTAATTAAAGAAATGAGTGAGGCGATACATGGCGTGAGAAATGAAAAATTAACAGTGAAGAACTAGAAATGAAAAATTGAGTCGCCCCGAATAATAAAGAAAGATAGATATTCATAAACATACTTCTTAATTTTTCATTCAACATTTTTCATTCTTCATTTCGTTGGATATTCTAATTTAAAAGAATGAGCAGTCGTTTCTTATATCCGGCATGTATTCTGTTTTTAATTATCCTCTCCTCCTGCTTCGGCCGCTTTGTAATGACCGAAAAAGAACTGAAAGAATATTACAAAAACAAACCCACGCCTTCCTTCTTCACTGTACAAAACGATTCCGTTAAGTTATTTTGTGCTACCGCCGGAGCGGATACCTTGCCTCCCCTATTACTAATTCATGGGGCACCCGGTGCCTGGTATGGGAGTCGTAATTTCTTAGAAGATTCCTTGCTGCAAAGCCGATTTCATATTATAGCCATAGATCGCTTAGGTTATAATAAATCGCGATTCAAGAAGAAACGCAAAGCCGTCACCTCTATCCAAACACAAACAGTCGCTATCCACGAAGCACTACTGCTCAACCATTCCCATAGAACCGGAATTTTAATGGGCAGTTCATATGGCGCTCCCATTGCAGCAAATATGGCAATCCTTTACCCGAACGAATTTCACCATCTCGTTATGGCGGCCAGCGCTATTGATCCTTCCATAGAAAAATTCTGGTGGTTCCATAAGTTTATCAGGCGTGGACCGATAAAATGGATGTTGCCGCATTTTTTCAGAACAACGACCGACGAAAAGTTTAGCCATGTAAAAGAGCTGCAATTACTATTACCCAAATGGAAGCAGTTAAAAATTCCCGTTACGGTAATTCATGGAGGAGCGGATAAAATTGTCAATCCAGCCAACCTCGATTTCGCCCGGGAGCAACTAAAGAATAAACAAGCTGAATTCATCCTTATCCCCGAAGCAGGACATCTTATCCGGTGGCAATATCCGGATTTGATTAAGAAAATTCTGTTACAGACGCTATCAGAAAGCCGCCCGATGTCAATACCAACAACAAGCAATCGATAGGCCGCTAACAGTTGTTATCTAAATTAATTGCTAATGATTTGAAACTTTACCAAAAAAACTGGCTAATTATTAAAAAAAATGTTTTCTTTTGTGCTGTTAAACTTTTAAACTAAAGAATACTCAAATTGTAAATGCAAAAAAATCTCACCATACAACTCGCTGATGTAGTTGCGCAGAGCGCGATTACTATACTGCGTGGGGTTTTTCCTGTACATCCTCGTACAGTTTTTGTTAGTCGCCCGATTCCCGTTGTGGTGCGACGTTGATATCCATCTACCATAGTGTCCTTTCAGGTATCGGAACTATGCATCCCGCAGGGGATTTGTGTACCATTTATACATCCACACAATCTTTTATTACTACAATTATTATACGGCAATGGAAAACCAGCAAAACAGTTTCCAGATTTTAGTAGCAAACGACAGCCATTTAAATTTTGCCCAAATCATTTGCGATGAAATGGCTTCTTCGGCACAAGCCCGCGGGACCGGTATTGCCAAACGAACGCCCGAATATATCCAGGGAAAAATGAAAGAAGCCAAGGCCGTTATTGCATTTAACCAGGACGGTATCTGGGCAGGTTTTTGTTATATAGAAACATGGAGCCACGGCGAATATGTTGCCAACTCCGGTCTAATTGTGGCCCCGGCTTTTCGCAAAGGCGGATTGGCCAAAGCTATTAAGAAAAAAATATTTGAGCTGAGCCGGACAACCTATCCCGATGCAAAAATCTTTGGATTAACCACGGGCCTTGCCGTAATGAAGATAAATAGTGAACTCGGCTATGAGCCTGTAACTTATAGTGAGCTCACTCAGGATGAAGCCTTCTGGGCCGGCTGCAAGAGTTGTGTGAATTATGAAATTCTGATGAGTAAAGATCGAAAGAACTGTATGTGTACCGCTATGCTCTACGATCCAAAAGATCACTATGAACCTGAAGAAACCAAACAGTTTTTTGAAGAGAATAAAAATATCTTCGAACGACTTCTGAAATTCAAACAATGGAAATTGCTGAAGCCATTTCTTAAAAAAGAGAATGGTGATAACGGAGAGAATGCGGGTGGTGGATCCACTAAACCAAAGTCACTGTTTAATTATTTCTTCAACTTTTAGCCCCTTTCCCCTAAAAGGGGACTGGCAGCACTCTAACAAAATTTATCAGCAAAAAGCTTTTTCGAAATATATGAAAGCAAATTTTTCAAAGAATTTTAAGCGCTCCGCTTTAGGATATGGGGGCGGAGGGGCCGAGGGAGGCCATCGAGTTGTACTTGGTTTTAGCGGTGGCCTGGATACCACTTTCTGCGTTAAATACCTTACCGAAGAAAAAGGATATGAAGTCCACAGTGTAATTGTAAATACAGGAGGCTTTAGTGAAGATGAATTAAAAAAGATAGAAGCGCACGCGTATAAGCTAGGCGTAAAAACGCATACCACCGTGGATGCGGTAAAGGGCTATTATGATCGAATCATCAAGTATCTCATATTCGGCAATTGTTTAAAAAATAATACCTATCCGCTTAGTGTTTCCGCTGAAAGGTTAAGCCAGGCCTTGCATATAGCAGAGCATGTGAAAAAGCTGAATGCAACAGCAGTTGCACACGGAAGTACCGGGGCAGGTAACGACCAGGTTCGTTTCGACATGATCTTTCACATCATGATCCCGGGTGTTGAAATCATTACTCCCATTCGCGATCTTAAACTCAGCCGGGAACAGGAAATGGAATACCTGAAGAGCAAAGGCGTTGTAATGAATTTCGAAAAGTCGATGTATTCTATCAACAAAGGATTATGGGGCACCAGTATTGGCGGCAAAGAAACCCTGAACAGTAAAGGGATGTTGCCCGAAGATGCCTGGCCCACCCAAGTAACAAAATCCGGTTCCGAAGAGGTCAAACTAGGTTTTGAAAAAGGGGAACTAAAGACGATAAACGACAAACTATTCAATCATCCTTCAGATGCCATTCAATATTTACAAACTATTGCGGGATCCTATGGAATTGGAAGAGATATTCATGTAGGAGATACTATTATCGGCATTAAAGGCCGGGTAGGTTTTGAAGCGGCGGCTCCCATGGTAATATTGAAAGCACATCATGCATTGGAAAAACACGTTCTCACTAAATGGCAGTTACAATGGAAGGATCAGTTGTCACTTTTTTATGGCAATTGGTTACATGAAGGACAGATTCTGGATCCGGTGATGAGAGATATGGAAGCATTTTTTGAAAACAGTCAGCAAAATGTAACGGGCTATGTTTTTGTACAATTATTGCCTTATCGTTTCCAGGTAATGGGTATTGAATCGAAATACGATTTAATGAGCAGCAGGTTTGGTAAATATGGCGAAATGAATACCGGGTTCACCGGGCAGGATGTAAGAGGATTCAGTAAAATATTCGGGAACCAGACGTCGATTTGGAATGCGGTGCAGATTGAAAATTTAAAATCTAAAATGTAAAATCCAGAATGTAAAATTAAAATACAGCGTGCTGCCCTTTTTAGATTTTACATTTTATATTCTTCATTTTACATTGCGGTTATTATGAGCAAACTTATCAAAGCAGGAATAATAGGCGGAGCCGGTTACACGGGTGGCGAACTCATACGTTTATTGATTCACCATCCGGGTGTATCGGTTTCATTTATTCATAGTAGAAGCAATGCCGGTAAACCTGTTCAATCTATTCACCAGGATCTTATTGGTGAAACCGATCTTATTTTTACAAGTGACAGCAGTTTTTTAGCTAACGCGATCGATGTATTGTTTCTTTGTCTCGGTCATGGCGAATCCAAAAAATTTCTCACTGAAAACAAGATCGAGGATAGTATTAAAGTGATCGACCTTGCTAACGATTTCCGCCTCGCTCAAAGCTCCCGGTTTGCAGCCCGAAGCTTTCTATATGGCCTGCCTGAATTAAACCGGGAGCAAATCAAATCAACTAACAATATTGCTAACCCGGGTTGCTTTGCCACTACTATTCAATTAGGATTATTGCCCTTAGCAAAAGCAGGTTTGTTGAAAGAAGTATATACAACAGGAATTACCGGAAGTACGGGAGCGGGTCAATCCTTGAATCAAACTTCACATTTCAGCTGGAGGGCCAATAATATACAGGCGTATAAAACACTAACGCACCAGCATGTCCCCGAAATAATGGAAAGCCTGAATCAGCTCAGGCCTTCCAACAAATCACCTTATCAACCAGTCAACTTTATTCCCTGGAGAGGTGATTTTACCCGTGGCATATTTGTGAGCTCTCAATTATCCTGCGACAAATCATTAGATGAGCTCAATAAACTCTTTGAAGAATTCTATAAAGATCATCCATTCACTCATCTCAGTACAGAATCTATTTTTTTGAAGCAGGTAGTAAATACTAATAAATGTATCATTCAGCTGGAAAAAGTCGCAAGTCAACTGATAATTCATTCCATCACCGATAATTTATTAAAAGGCGCCAGCGGGCAGGCTGTTCAGAATATGAATTTGATGTTTGGGCTGGAGGAGGGAGTGGGGCTCAATTTAAAATCAACCGGGTTTTAAATAGTTGATAAGTTGATTTGTTGACAAGTTTCCCCGCTGGTCAACCATTCAACCAATCAATTAGTCAACTAATCAACTTTCTTATCATGAATCTATTCGACGTTTATCCTATCAACGACATCGCCATTGTAAAAGCCAAAGGTTCCTACGTGTGGGATGATAAAGGCGATCAATATCTTGATCTATACGGCGGTCATGCGGTAATCAGTATTGGGCATACGCACCCGCACTGGGTAAAGCGCATCGAGGAACAACTGGAGAAGATTGCATTTTATTCCAACTCAGTTCGCATTCCTTTACAAGTAGAACTGGCTATTAAGTTAGGAAAGATATCCGGCAAGCCCGATTATCAATTATTCCTCTGCAACAGCGGTGCTGAAGCCAATGAAAACGCCTTAAAGCTGGCCTCCTTCCATAATGGCCGGAAAAAAATCATTGCTTTCAGTAAATCTTTCCATGGCAGAACATCGTTGGCCGTTTCTGCTACTGATAATAAAAAATATATCGCCCCGGTGAACGAAACAGATAATGTACTATTCCTGCCGTTCAACGATGAAGAGGCCCTGCAAGCTTGTTTCCAAAAAAATGGAAAAGAAATTTCTTCAGTAATAATAGAAGGAATACAGGGAGTAGGGGGTATTAATGTAGCAGAGAATAGTTTTCTGCAAAAGATCCGCCAATTGTGTGATGAACATGGCGCCGTATATATCGCCGACAGTGTACAATGCGGTTATGGAAGAAGCGGTAAATTTTTTAGCCATGATTTTGCCGGGGCGAATGCTGATATTTACACGATGGCCAAAGGGATGGGTAATGGATTTCCTGTGGCGGGATTAATTATTGCTCCACATATTAAAGCGAAGCATTTCCAATTAGGAACAACTTTTGGAGGTAATCATCTTGCGTGTGCAGCAGCGTTAGCCGTGTTGGAAGTTATTGAGGAGGAAAAACTGATGGGTAATGCCGTAACTACCGGCCATTACCTGCAAGAGGAGTTAAAGAAGATTCCAGCTTTAGAAAATGTACGCGGTAAAGGATTAATGATTGGGTTTGATGTACCCGAAGGATTAAAAGACCTTAAGAATAATTTATTGTGGAACCAAAAGATTTTTACCGGCGAATCCAAGCCCAACACCATCCGTTTATTACCTTCTTTAGCGTTGAAAAAAAGAGATGCGGAAGACTTTATTGAGGCGTTAAAGGAAGAGATTGAGAAGATAATGGAAAAGGCCTGAGAACGCCAAAATATAAAATGCAGAATATAAAATGTAAAAAGAAATACTGCCTCCTACCATATTTTTTGATTTTACATTTTATAATAATAGCTATTTAAAATGAAACATTTCATCTCCGTTTACGATGCCGGCAAAATAGATGCCCTGGTTCAAAAAGCATTATCGTACAAAACCAACCCGCTGAAAGATAAATTATTCGGAGCGGGGAAACGAATGGGTTGCCTATTTTTGAATCCAAGTATGCGTACCCGGTTGAGTACACAAATTGCCGCCCAGAATTTGGGAATTGAACCGATTGTATTCAATATTGGGCAGGAAGGTTGGGCCCTCGAATTTGAAGAAGAGGCTATCATGAGCGGTACCACTATAGAGCATGTAAAAGATGCGGCACCCATCCTGGGAAACTATTTTGATATTCTGGGCATCCGCACTTTTCCTTCTCTAAAAAATAAAGAAGATGATTATAGCGAACTATTCATAAAGCAATTTATCAAATACTCAGGGATACCCGTGGTAAGCTTAGAAAGCGCCACTTTACATCCACTTCAAAGTTTAACAGATATCATTACAATAACAGAGTTTTTACCAACGCCTCCTCCTTCGGGGGATGATGGGAGGGGGCCGAAAGTAGTCTTAACCTGGGCTCCCCATGTAAAGCCATTGCCCCAATGTGTAGCCAATAGTTTTGCGCAATGGATCAACGCATGGGGTAAAGCCGAGTTTGTAATTACGCACCCGGAAGATTATGAGTTGGATACCCAATTTACCAAAGGAGCAACCATTATACACAATCAGCAAGAAGCGTTGAGAGGGGCCGATTTTATATATGTAAAAAACTGGAGTACTTATACCGATTACGGAAGAATATATTGTAACGATCCAGAATGGATGCTAACGCATAAAAAAATAAAAGAAACAAATAATGCGCGGGTGATGCATTGTTTACCGGTTAGGAGAAATGTAGAATTGAGTGATGAAATACTAGATGGACCGAACAGTATAGTCACACAACAAGCCAGTAACCGGGTATGGGCGGCGCAGGCGGTACTCCACGAACTTCTTGCCCCTATCCCCTAAAGGGGGTTGGCAAGATGGTTATGAAATGTAGCAGTTTAATAATTTATTATAGATGAAATGGGGTACGACAATAATATTTCTACGATCACCGATTGACAGTGACGGTGGCCAGGAAAATATGTTCTATGGTGCAAGTAGTTCAATCTTTAAAAGAGCGGAGGAATTACGTAACAAAATGACCGACGCAGAGAATATATTATGGAAAGCAATTCATATTAATGAATGGAAGCTTAAGTTCAGAAGGCAACATCCTATTTACAACTATGTAGCCGATTTCTACTGTCATGCAATTAAGTTGATTATAGAATTAGACGGAGGTATACATGAAGCAGAAGAAGTAAAAAGATATGATGCGGATAGAGAAAATAAATTGAAAGATTTAGGGCTTACCGTATTAAGATTCAAAAATGAACAAATTATTAAAAATACGCATCAGGTGATGCAAGTAATTTCAGAAACAATTTCAAAACTCAAAAACTCTCAAAAAAACTATTCCGATAAACCTACTCAGGCTCTTGCCAGCCCCCCTTTAGTAGTTGAGGGTAATACCGGTCGCAAAAAGGAACTTTACATAATCAAGATTGGCGGTAATATTGTTGACGATGAAAAAACACTATTATCGTTTCTGTCAGGCTTTGTTAAAGTAAGAGGCAGGAAGATATTGGTGCATGGCGGAGGAAAAATTGCGACTAAAATTGGGGATAGCCTTGGCATCGAATCGAAATATGTGGATGGCCGCAGAATTACGGATGCTGATACCATCGACCTGGTCACCATGGTGTATGGCGGTTTAATTAATAAAAAGATAGTTGCCCGGTTGCAAGCTTTAAATTGTAACGCCATTGGAATAACAGGAGCCGATGCAAATTTAATTCCGGCATCAAAGCGCCCTGTGGTAGAAATTGATTTCGGCTGGGTGGGAGATGTGAACAGCTCACAAATAAAAATGGAGAATTGGCAATTGTTGCTTGAAAATGCATTAACGCCGGTAATTGCCCCGCTTACCCACGATGGAAAAGGAAATATGCTGAATACCAATGCCGATACTATGGCCCAGGAAGTGGCCAAAGCCCTGAGTCCTTTTTATGATGTTCAATTGATTTATTCATTCGAAAAGGAAGGTGTATTGCTCGATGTCAATAATGAAAATACCCTGATTCCATCAATTAATCAGGCGACCTATAGGAAACTAAAAGAAGATAATAAAATATTTGCCGGGATGATTCCAAAACTCGACAATGCTTTTGAGGCATTGAAAAGCGGGGTAAAGAAAGTAATCATCGGCAAGGCAGAAAAACTGGAACAGCTTATTAATGGCAATTCCGGAACAAGCATTATAAATGAGTAACCCGATTACCATATTTCAAGAGGATGCTATTAATTTATTAAAAAAGCTTATCGCCACTCCCTCCTTCAGCAAAGAGGAACAGAACACAGCAGATATTATTGATCGGTTTCTGGAGTCAAAAGGAGTGCGTACGAAAACACATCTTAATAATATTTGGGCGCAAAACACTTTTTACGATCCCGCCAAACCAACTCTGTTATTGAACTCGCATCACGATACGGTGAAGCCTAACAAGGGCTATACATTGGATCCCTTTACTCCCATTGAGAAGGATGGAAAACTTTTTGGACTGGGAAGTAATGATGCCGGAGGCTGCCTGGTTTCGCTGATGGCTGTTTTTCTGTATTACTATAATAAATCCAACCTGAAGTATAACCTGGTAATTGCCGCTACCGCCGAAGAAGAAATTTCCGGACACAATGGAATAGAAGCATTATTACCAAGGCTGGGAACTATTGATTGCGGTATTGTAGGCGAACCTACTCAAATGCAAATGGCTGTTGCCGAAAAAGGATTATTGGTATTGGATGGGATGGCACAAGGCCGCGCAGGACACGCTGCCCGGAATGAAGGAGAAAACGCTTTGTACAAAGCGGTGAAAGACATTCAATGGATACAATCCTATCAGTTTTCTAAAGTTTCCGATCTGTTGGGCCCGGTTAAAATGAGTGTTACGGTTATTGAAACGGATAACAAAGCGCACAATGTAGTGCCCGCCCAATGCAAATTTGTAATTGACTGCCGCATTAACGAGTTATATACCTTCGAAGAAATCCTTGACGTAATTAAAGCCAATATCCAAAGTGAGTTACAACCAAGAAGCACCCGCCTTCGTTCTACGGCTATCTCATTGGATCATCCGTTGATAAAAGCCGGAACAAAATTAGGCAGAACCTATTATGGTTCGCCCACCACCTCCGACAAGGCCCTGATGCCTTTTCAAACGCTAAAAATGGGACCGGGCGACAGCGCCAGGAGTCATACGGCCGATGAATTTATTTACCCCGATGAAATAAAGAACGGCATTGATCTCTATATTCAACTTCTAAATCAAATTTTATGAAACTCTGGCAAAAAGAAAGCACGGCTGTTTCGGAGATTATCGAAAGATTTACAGTTGGCCGGGATAAAGAGTTCGATCTCCTATTGGCAAAATACGATATACAAGGTTCCCTTGCCCATGTAACGATGCTCGGAGAAGTTGGGTTGATGACGAAAGAGGAAGCAACAAAGGCTATCGAAGGGCTTGCTGAAATATTAGAGACTATTCACCACCCACTATTCACTATTGACCCTGGTGTTGAAGACATCCATTCTCACGTTGAATTGCTGCTCACTCAAAAAATCGGTGATGCCGGAAAGAAAATTCATAGCGGCCGCAGCCGGAACGACCAGGTAGCCGTTGATATCAAACTCTATCTACGCGCTGAAGTACTTATCATTAAAGATGAAGTAAAAAAACTGTTTGACCTGCTGATCAGCCAGAGCGAAAAATTCAAAAATAAACTGATACCGGGGTATACACACCTGCAGATCGCCATGCCATCTTCAGTTGGACTGTGGCTCGGAGCATACGCCGAAAGCCTGGTAGATGATATGGAAATGCTTGCTGCCTCCTTTAACGTAACGAATAAGAACCCGCTTGGCAGCGGAGCGGGATATGGTTCTTCTTTCCCGTTAAACAGGAAACGAACCACAGAGCTGCTGAACTTCAAAACGCTTAACTGGAACAGCGTATATGCACAAATGAGCCGGGGAAAAACGGAGAAGATAGTATCTACCGGTTTAAGCAGCATCGCGGCAACGCTGGGTAAACTATCTATGGATTGCTGCTTATACCTCAACCAAAACTTTGCATTTATTTCCTTTCCGAATGAATTAACAACAGGCAGCAGTATCATGCCACATAAAAAAAATCCTGATGTATTTGAACTGATAAGAGCAAAATGCAATCGTATCCAATCGATCCCAAATGAACTCACTTTACTGCTAAGCAATCTCCCTTCCGGTTATCACCGCGATCTTCAATTAACGAAAGAAATATTATTCCCGGCAATTGAAGAATTAAAAGCCTGCCTGGAATTAATGCATTTGATGTTATCCAACCTTTCTGTTAGAGACAATATACTCGAAGATAAAATGTACACCTACCTCTTTAGTGTAGAAGCCGTAAATGAATTGGTAAACAAAGGAACGCCGTTCCGCGAAGCCTATCAACAGGTAGGCAACCTGATTGATAAAGGCGACTTCCGGTTCGATTACCAAAATAAATTGAACCATACGCATGAAGGTAGTCTCGGCAATTTATGCAACGATGCCATTGTAAAGGAAATGAGGGAAGTACTGGCAAAGTTCACTTAGCGAATATTTTTTTCCATATACTACCAAATGGGTATTGATGAAACAGTTCAAATGAGATATTTTCAAAAGTAATTCCTGCCCTGCTATTCGGCTGTGTCTATTCAATCAATAACCAAATACATGCTATGAAAAAAAATTCCTCCAAGGTGTTGTCTGCATTGAAAAAATACCTTGCGGCTCCTTTAATGTGGATACGTACACTTTTTTTTATATTGACCCGGTTGCCTTTTCTGCTGATACTAATAGTGCTTGGTTGTTTTGGATTTGTTCTCAACGACCAGGGCATGGACCTGATGATTGCTTTTGGAATTATAAAACCATGGCACCCCTATGTACTTAGCTTTATTGCTTTACTGATTGTTTGGGGTGGTGTGTTATGGTATGTGGCCCGCATTATACTAACGTCCGCTAACCTCCGCCGCATTGTCGATAAAGAATTACCATTGAAAGATTGCTTGCAGGACCCGGAATGTAGCAAGAACTGTTCGTTGAAAAAAGATCATATTACGGTATCGGTTGATAGTCGCTATCACCATTCCATACAGTTAATGGCGAAGGTAATTCCAAGAATCATGGCAGGCATTCCCTATATAATATTTTTATGGGGATACTATAGTGTAAATGGTTTTAAAGGGGTGGAGAAGATGATCACGGTATTATTATTGGGTGCTGGTCATGTTACTTACCTCTGTTACCGTACAGATATTTTCAAGAAAAAA
Organism: Chitinophagaceae bacterium; assembly: GCA_031360425.1. GTDB lineage: Bacteria > Bacteroidota > Bacteroidia > Chitinophagales > Chitinophagaceae > Endoryza. Next base: position 176,972 of record JANMBO010000013.1, read on the forward strand.
ACTCCACCTGCTGTCCAAAGCGAAGATCGGTTTCGGGTAGAGGAACTAAAAGATCCCATAGCTGTAATTCGATTACAAAGACTCCAAAATACTACCCGCTATATTATTCCGATTGTTTTCGGCGGTTCTTTTTTATACGCGTGGATCACCGCCCGTTCGGTACCCTCATTGGGAGGTAAACCTGGTCTGATTATATTATGCGGTTTGATTTTTTATTCCCTGGTAGGATTGCTTATGGATTACATATCCAACTGGCTCAAATTTCCCTTCTTCTTGTTTCTCCTTGTAATTATGTTGTTTGTTGCATTACCTTATAATAACAATCATGCATTAAAAACAACCACTGATACGTCTTTGTCTGCTACTTTCATTGGCCAGCGAAAACAAGACAGTATTTATTTTAAAGAATGGCTGGAACAAAAAAGCAAAAACAACCAGTTAGTGAGTAAAGGAGATACTATTCCCATTTTTATCATGGCGGCGGAAGGAGGCGGTATCCGTGCCTGTTATTGGACCGCGCAGGTACTAAAACAATTACACCTGTTGCACCCTGAAATATATAAAAACACTTTCGCAGTAACCGGTGCGTCCGGAGGCACGGTAGGCCTCAGCTTTTTTTACAATTATATCTATCAACAGGCCAATAATGATATCTCTGTTTTAAAAAAGAAAGAATTCTATTACCCGTTGGATACTATTACGGGTTCCGATTTTCTTTCGGGTGTTACCTATGGTTTCTTATTCCCGGACCTTATGCAGCGCGCGATCCCCTGGCCCGTAGAATCCTTTGATCGTGCAAAATTCCTCAACCAGGCATTTTCAAGTGCCTTTGCAGAACATACCGGCCGATTGGATAGTAACCGATTAAACATACTGGATCAATCTGTATTAGCACCATATCTACAACCATCGGCATTCAATTACCCGGTAATTCTATATAATAGTTTATTTGTAGAACAGGGACAAAAAGCGATTTTCACGCCCTATAAACTATCTGATACTTATTATAAAGATGTGCTGGATATTTTAGACAGTACAAAGGTAATTGTACCAGCTACAGAAGCTATGGTTTCATCGGCAAGATTTCCTATAATTACTCCACCCGGTCTGATGAAAAAATCAGATGGTTCCAAACTGGGACATCTCGTGGACGGAGGTTATTTTGAAAATACCGCGGCACAAACTGCGCAACAAACGGCGATCATGATCCAACAGGTTAGCAGCAGATTAAACCTGGGGGGAAAGAAAATTATACCGGTTATTATTTCATTCCGGTTTGGATCGGGCAAGAAAGGCGCAGTGGATCCCATAGGCTGGAATTATGAAACTGCTCCTGTGAAAGGAGGTATAAATACTTTATTCCGTTGGATTGTAGGGGCAAACAATATTACTACTCTGCTCGACAAGGATCTTCAATCCATTGATTTCAGGTTACCCAATTTTAAAGGTGATATTATTCCACTTGGATGGTACCTATCAGAACCTTCACGGAAATTGATAGAAAAATATGCGCTGCCTTCTTCTGAGCAATTGAAAAAACCTTTGGGACAATTAAATAAATATTTATTGCCCTAAAATTTATCGCAGCTCTTTGGTATTTACCCTACTCGGATTGTCTTTACCGGCAATGATAGAGGTCGCGCTGATCGCAATGGCTTTAATGATTTCAGCCATATTCTTCATATCTAGGGTTTCTATTTCATCATCGAGTGAATGATAATATTTATCGATAGTTTTACTTACTGCCATCGTATCGGCTTCCATGCGCGAAGTAGAAATAGTGTGTGCAGGAACTCCCAGTCGCGCCAACGTTGCATTATCTGACCGATAAAATAAATTTTGTGTTTTGTATGGATCTGGATAAAAGGTAAAATGAGTTCCCTCCAGATTCTTTTCCAGGATTTTTCCCATATCGGTTCTTTCGTATCCTGTTATATAAGCAGTGTTGGTACCCCATTTGCTTTCCGTACCAATCATTTCAATATTAAACATGGCTATTACCTTATCCGGATTGAACTGCCGGGAAAAATACTGGGAACCATATCCTCCTATTTCCTCCGCGGTAAAAGCAGCAAATACCAGGGTACGCTCATTATCTTTTTTACGGGCAAAATATTGCGCCAGCATCATCACCGCCGTAGTTCCCGCTGCATCATCGTTGGCTCCATTAAAGATAGAATCAGCTTCTTTATTGGGCCTTCCCATGCCCAGATGATCGTAATGGCCGGAGAAAATTACAAACTCATCTTTCCTTTTCTTTCCTGGTAACATTCCAACCACATTCATCAGTTTCATTTCAGTTAGTTCTTGTTTGAACTCGGCTTTATAACTGCTAACCGACTCGCTGGATAAAATCAGTATAATAGAGTTATCTGATGGAAACATTTCTCGGCGCGAACTTTTTAAACTATTAAACAACCTTCGGTGAGTGGTATCAACAGCCACAAAATAATTTTTTTTGGAAGCCTGCAAACGCCGTATAGCAGGCATTAAGGTATCTTTTGGTCCAATAACAACAACTTCATAGCCCGACGATTGTGTGATGAACACTTCTGGTTGTGTTGTTAGTCCGACCACATTCCGGCTATCCACCGCCACTCCATTTATTTCTCCATTGGCACTGATGAATTTGGTACGAAACAGGGTGAACTCCTGGAAATAGGACGAACCCGTTCCAGGTTGCAGACCGGCTTTTTTAAATTCATCGGCAATAAATGAAGCCGCTTTATCAATTCCCGGACTGAACGTTCTTCGGCCCTGCATATCATCGGACGACAATATTCTTTCCAATCGTTCTGCTTCCGCGGCATGGATGATCTTGTCAATATCCTGGGACCATAAAAAAGAGGTTATTGAAACCAATAACCCCGTGAGCACTATTTTCTTCATATGTGATAAGTCATTAATTTTCTGAAAACATTTAAAAAGTTAGATTCAACTTTACAAAATTTATCGAAGCCTGACTCTCCATTCTAATATCAATATTTGCTTTTGTTACTATCTTCTCTTTCTTTCCTATTTCTACTTACTATATTCTGATTTCCATATTCTGTATTCTAGATTCTGTATTCTAGATTCTGTATTCTGATTCCTGTATTCTTAATTCTCCATTACACATTCACAGCCATTCGCGTTAAAAACTCATCATCTCTTTAAACTTAACCGTTTGCCTCCTGCTTACTTCTATCTTTTCCCCTCCTTTAAGTTCCAGTAATAATCCGCCATTAAAATAAGGTTCAATTTTATCAATCAATCGAAGGTTTACAATATGCTTTCGGTTGGCCCGGAAAAATGTTTTTTCATCCAGTCTTTCTTCCAATGCATTGAGCGATTTTAATATAAGCGGTTTATTAGATGAAAAATATACTTTGGCATAATTACCTACGCTTTCAAACAGGCGAATTTCATTAAGTTTTACAAACCAGCAGCGTTCGCCGTCTTTTACAAATACCTGGTCGTGCTCATATAAGGTAGAACGGTTAATGTTTTCTGTTCCATTGCTGGTTTGATCCCTTTCTTCCTGCAAATGTAATTTCTGAATGGCGTCGGCGAGGCGTTTCGGTTCTACTGGTTTCAGCAGGTAATCCAGGGCATTTACTTCGAACGCTTTTAATGCATACTCATCATAGGCAGTCGTAAAAATAACGTGGGGCGACCTGTCCAGTTCCGTTAACAGATCGAACCCCGTTTTGCCTGGCATTTGTATATCCAGGAAAATAAGCTCGGGATTCATGTTTTCAATCTTCTCGATTCCTTCCCCTACATTGGCTGCTTCCGCCACCACTTCAATTTCGGGGTAGTCTAATAGTAATTTCTTTAATTCATTACGGGCTAGCCGTTCGTCGTCTATAATAATAGCTTTTATCATGTGCTGTTAGTTTATAGTTACTGGTATCAATACGGTGGCCTGCACAATATTTCCATTCACCTGTTTTATTTCAAAGTTAGATTTCTCCCCGAATAATAATTGCAGCCGGTTTTTAGTGCTGGATAAACCAAACCCATCTTCATTAATTTGGGCGCTCAATTTACCTGAATTCTGGACTATGAGCTCGTGGTAATTGCCTTTAAAATCAGATACTATTTTAATTACCCCACCTGTAATTTCCCGGCCAATACCATGTTTGATTGCGTTTTCGACCAGGGTTTGAAGCATCATAGGCGGTACCGGCTGGTCGAGCGTATCTTCATCGATCTGGTATTCTACTTTCAGCCGATCCTCAAAGCGGATATGTTCAAGCGCCAGGTAATCCTTTACAATATTCAATTCTTTTTCAAAAGGAACCGTTTCCAGTTTTTCCGCTTGCATGCTACTTCGCAAAATGGTACTTAGTTCTGTAATAGCGTCCCGGGCCCGGATTGGATTCTCATCAATCAATGCCCGAATACTGTTCAATGCGTTAAATATGAAATGGGGATTGATATGAGATTTAATAGTCTTCAACTCCAGTTCCTTTACCAGGGCCTCCAACTTCAAAGTGTCTAATTGCTGCCGGCGACTCTTTTCAATATAATGATAAAAATAATAAATCAGCATCCACGGTATAATGAATATACCGAGGTTAAGAACATTTACTAATAATTTGGAAAGGAAATTGACATTGTTGTTGTCGCTCAGGGAGAACACCTGCAAAAAACCCATTACCAGTAAACTATAAAGGGTGGTAGTGGCTAAAATTCCGATGACTAACCGGGTGATCATTTTTTCAATAGGCAGCAATAACCACCCCGACCGCCGGATATATTCCCTTAAAATATGAGTACTTATTATTCCACCGATTACGTAAACAAATATTTTTAATCCCTGGTCGAAAGTAAGTGTATCCCGGCGGAATAAAACAGTATAAAAGAGCAAAGAGGAACCAACCATTCCCCATCCTCCAACCTGGCAAAGCCAATAGTTCGATATCCGGCTAAAAACTTTCATACTTATATGGCAAATCTACTCATTCAATGGCCCACAGATGACTATTTGGGATATATGGTGATATATATCGTCCATCGGCGGTAATAGTTTTACAGAATCGGGTTGAAAATACAGGTTTTTACTATAAAACTCACCCCCGGCCGAACCACGGCCTGCTTTTTTTGTTTCAATAAAATACCATCCACCCTTGGGTGGCCGTTATAAATGCGTATTTTTGAGGGTTGTAAATTATTCATTGATGGAAATCAAGCCTGGAGCATTATTAAGTACTATTAATTCGCCGGCCGATATTAAACTATTGAGCCGTGAACAATTGCACCAACTTTGCACTGAATTACGTCAGTATATTATTGATGTAGTAAGTGTGCATGGCGGGCATTTTGGTGCCAGCCTGGGAGTAGTGGAATTAACGGTAGCGCTTCATTATATATATAATACTCCTTACGATCAGTTGGTTTGGGATGTGGGCCATCAGGCCTATGGACATAAAATACTTACTGGCCGGAAGGATAACTTCTCCTCTAACCGTAAATATAATGGTCTCAGTGGTTTTCCCAAAAGAACCGAAAGCGAATACGATTCTTTTGGAGTGGGTCACTCCTCTACCTCCATATCCGCCGCGTTAGGAATGGCAATGGCTGCTAAATATAAAGGAGAAGATAGAAAATCGGTAGCAATTATTGGTGATGGGTCGATGACAGCCGGTTTAGCTTTTGAAGCAATGAATCATGCGGGCGTTGCTGATACAGATATGCTGATTATTCTAAACGATAACTGCATGAGTATCGACCCGAATGTGGGGGCCCTCAAAGAATACCTCACCGATATTACTACCTCCCAAACCTATAATAAATTCAAAGATGATATATGGAAGGCCCTGGGAAAATTGCCCGTCGGTAAAAACTTTACCCGTGAAATGGCCAGCAAGCTGGAACATAGTATCAAAGGATTTATCAGCAAAAGCAGTAACCTTTTTGAAGCATTAAAGCTCCGCTACTTCGGTCCAATTGATGGCCACAACATTACCAAGTTGCTGGATACTTTGCAAGATCTCAAGAACATACCCGGCCCCAAGCTGCTTCATATTATTACCGTTAAAGGCAAAGGATATGCGCTGGCAGAAAAAGATCAAACTAAATGGCACGCTCCTGGTCTATTTGATAAAGTGACTGGTGAAATTCATAAAAAGAAATTTGATATACCACAGCCACCTAAGTACCAGGATGTATTTGGACATACCATTATAGAATTGGCTGAGAAAAACGATAAAATATTAGGAATTACTCCTGCAATGCCTTCGGGATCTTCCCTGAAGATTATGATGGATAAAATGCCGGATCGTGCTTTTGATGTCGGTATTTGTGAACAGCATGCAGTAACCCTGAGTGCCGGTATGGCCACCCAGGGTATGAAAGTATTCTGTAATATCTATTCATCGTTTATGCAACGGGCGTACGACCAGGTAGTGCATGATGTAGCTATTCAAAAACTACCGGTGATCTTTTGTTTAGACAGGGCTGGCCTCGTAGGAGAAGATGGACCTACTCACCATGGCTGTTATGATATTGCGTATTTCCGATGCATTCCCAATATGATCATCAGTGCCCCGATGAATGAAAGCGAGCTACGTAACCTGATGTATACAGCTCAGCTGGATTCCACTGATCGCCCTATTGTAATCCGCTATCCACGGGGCGAAGGCGTTATGCCAGAATGGAGAACGGAGATGAAAGAAATCAAAATTGGTACCGGCCGAAAACTGAAAGATGGAAAAGACATTGCTATTCTCTCCCTGGGCCATCCTGGTAATTTCGCCGCTTCGGCCATCCGTGATCTAAAAACCGATGGAATTACTCCTGCGCACTACGATATGCGATTCGCGAAACCTTTAGATGAAGAATTGCTCCATGAAGTTTTTGGTAAGTTTGATAAAATGATTGCGGTAGAAGATGGAACGGTGGTGGGAGGATTTGGATCAGCGATTTTAGAATTCATGAATGAACATAACTACAAAGCAGAAATAAAGATACTGGGTATACCCGACAGGTTGGTTGAACATGGTACGCTCAAAGAATTGCATCACGAATGTGGATATGATGCGCAATCAATAAAAGACTCTATATTGGAAATGATGAAAGGTAAAGTTACCGTCCCTGTTTACCAGTAAATTCTTTAATTCCAGGAACCCATTTTATTATACTTATTCCTGTATTCTACCGGTGTCAGTCCTGTAATTTTTTTAAACACTGACCTGAATGCTTTTGTATCAGTATAGCCCACATCAAACATTACATCATTAATATTTTTGCGGCTGCTTTCAAAACTTCGTTTGGCAGATTCGATTTTGAGGCGTTGTATATATTCCAGGACCGTATTGCTAGTTGCCTTCTTGAACCTTCGCTCAAAACTTCTTCTGCCCACCGCTACCATATCAGCCAACGCATCCACAGAAATTTTTTCACCGATACTTTTTTCAACGTAATCCTGCGCCTTCTTAATGGCTGTATCACTATGATTTTTTTGTCCCTTAAACATAGCAAAGGCGGTTTGGCTGTCCCGGTCAATATCAATGGCAAAATATTTTGATGCTAGTATAGCAGTTTCCCTGTCAGTATACTTCTCCACCAGGTGCAATAATAAATTCCAGTAAGAATTGGCTCCTCCACTCGAGTAAATATGGTGCTCTTCTGTGATAATGCTTCCATCGATCAGTTCTACTTCCGGAAACATTTCCCTGAACTCATTTTGAAAACCCCAATGTGTAGAACATTTCTTACCTTTCAACAACCCGGTTGAAGCCAATAAAAAAGCTCCTACACAAAGCGAAGCCACTTCAGCCCCTTTATTATATTGATCAGTTATCCAGGGTATCATCGCTTTGTTTTTTGAAATGGCTGATTTTATATCTCCAAACAATGCAGGAATAACTACCAAATCAGTATTCTTAACATCTTTCAGTAAATTATCTGGATGCACAGAAAAAATTCCGCCATTAAGCTTTACTTCTTTTTTTGCGCCAACTAATTGAACAAGGAACAAAGGCTTTTTCCCGGCTATTACCAGAAACTGGTTTACCGCAGAAAAAAGATACTGCGGATCAGCAATGGCTTGTAATACCGATGACTCCGGAACCAGGATGCTTACATTTTTCATACTCCTAAGGTAATAATTATCCCCTGTCGCAAATAGCCCTTATTTTGTCTTTTCTGCACAGCTTTTTTTCCCATTAACTGTCTCATCTTTGTACCATCCATTGAAATAATTCCTAAAAAATATATTATTATGACCAACCTGGAATTCAACTTCAGCATCAAAGCCTCCCCAAAAAAGCTATGGCAGGTTTTATGGAACGATACGACTTACCGCAAGTGGACCAGTGCCTTTCATGAAGGCTCCTATGCGGTTTCTGACTGGAAAGAAGGCAGTAAAATTCAATTTCTTTCGCCGGGTGGCAACGGCATGTTTAGCCTGATAACAGAATGCAAACCAAATGAACTGATGGCCTTCAAACATTTGGGAGAAATAAAAAATTATGAAGAACAACCATCAGATATCAAATCGGAATCATGTAAGGATGCAAAAGAAATTTATTCTTTAAAGGAAAACAATGACCATACGACATTACATGTTTTTCTAAATGCAACCGGTGAGTATTCCAATTACCTAAAAAAAACCTTTCCGGTAGCACTTAAAACAGTAAAAGACCTTGCAGAAAATCCCATAATAATAACCGTTGAAACAACCGTGGTTGCCCCTATTGAAAAAATATGGGACTATTGGTCAAAGCCTGAGCACGTCTTACAATGGAATAATGCTTCGGACGACTGGCATACACCTTCAGCAACCAATGATTTAAGAAAGGGAGGAAGCTTTGACTATCTTATGGCGGCTAAAGATGGAAGTTTTGCATTTGATTTTAGCGGTGTGTATGATGAAGTAAAAAATTATGAGCTCATTATTTATACTATTGGTGATGTGCCTCCGAACGGTTCATCCGGGTGGGGCAGGAAAGTAAAAATTGATTTTATTAACCAGGGAAGTACCTGCAAAATTGTAGAATCATTTGAAGCAGAAGAAGTGAACTCCTTAGAATTACAACAAATCGGATGGCAGAATATTTTAAATAACTTTAAAAGATATACTGAAGGAAAATGATTTTTAAACTATTAAACTATAATTACCATGGCAAGAGTCAGCACCTATTTAAATTTTTCTAACTACACGGAAGAAGCATTTAAATTTTACAAATCGGTATTTGGCGGTGAGTTTACTGCCCCGGGTATACGGCGATTGGGTGACGGGCCACCGCAGGAGGGTATGCCACCTATGAGTGAGGATTTAAAGAATCTAGTAATGCATGTGGAATTGCCGATAACAGGTGGTCACATATTAATGGGTACCGATGCACCTGGGCAAATGGGTTTTAAAGTAAATTTTGGCAACAATATATATATTAACCTTGAACCCGATACCCGTGAAGAAACAAAACGGTTATTTAACGCGCTGGCAGCAGGAGGTAAAGTGGAAATGGAATTACAGGACATGTTCTGGGGTGCTTATTTCGGAAGTTGCACCGATAAATACGGCGTACAATGGATGTTTAATTGTTCACTTAAATAATTAAGGCCATGACAAATAAAATATATCCCTGTCTTTGGTTTGACGGCAATGCCAAAGCTGCGGCAGACTTTTACTGCTCCATTTTCAAAAATTCAAAACTGACTGTAGAAACACCCATGGTGGTAAACTTTGTGCTGAGCGGGAAAAAATTTATGGGATTAAATGGCGGGCCGATGTTTATGTTCACCCCGGCCATTTCATTTTTTGTTTTATGCGAATCAATCAATGAAACCAACGACGTTTGGAATAAGCTCATTGAAGGTGGAAAAGCGCTAATGCCCATTGATAAATATCCCTGGAGTGAAAGATATGGTTGGGTGCAGGATAAATTTGGATTAACCTGGCAAATATCTGTAGTAAATAAAGAAGGGGATATACAAAAAATAACTACTTCCCTGTTATTTACCAACAACCAGTTTGGCAGAGCGGAAGAGGCCGTTAAATTCTATACTTCTGTTTTTAATAACTCAGCTACTGATATACTGATCCATTATTTCAAGGAAGATCCTAATGCCGGGAAAGTAATGTTTTCAGAATTTAACCTGAATCACTACAGGCTTATTGCAATGGATGGTCCGGGCGCTCATGAATATACTTTCAATGAAGCCGTTTCATTAGTAGTTGATTGCGAAACACAAGAAGAAATTGATTATTACTGGAACAAACTTACGGAGGGTGGTTCTGAGAGTATGTGCGGCTGGCTGAAAGATAAGTTTGGTATTTCCTGGCAAATTGTTCCCACGGTTTTAGGTAAACTAATGACTGACCCCGTAAGGGCCCCAAGAGTGATACAGGCATTTATGAAAATGAAAAAATTTGATATTGCCGCTTTGATAAATGCTTAACAAGACAAATCATCCAGCATCCCTTTTTATCAGCATCGAAAAAACAAGGCTAATCTTTTACAATTAATTCCAAAAAAATCAAAAAATGAATCCTAAAACAACGAACATTCTTTACTGGATATTTACCATTTTATTTGCCGGGTTTATGATATGGTCGTCCATACCAAGTATCAAACCCAATGCGCAGTCCATTCAGTTTATGCATGACTTTCTCGGATACCCCATTTACTTCATACAATTCATCAGTATAGCGAAGCTGTTGGGAGCAGTTGCCCTTTTAATTCCCGGCTTAATTAAAATAAAGGAGTGGGCTTATGCAGGTTTGTTTTTTGATTTAACCGGTGCCATTTTTTCAGTAATCGCGGCTTCAAATAAATTAGAGATGAGTACCCTGTTTATTTTATTGCCAATAGCATTAGGAATTCTTTCCTACATTTTCTGGAATAAAAAAAGAAGTTTATAATATGCAGCTAACTTCAACTAAAAATGTAGATGCGTACATCGCCTCCTTCCCTAAAAAAGTACAGCCCTTATTAAGGCAAATGCGTAAAACAATAAATGCGGCAGCACCCAATGCACAGGAATCAATCAGCTACGGGATGCCTGCTTACAAATATATTGGCAAGCCATTGGTATATTTTGCGGGATATGAAAAGCATATTGGCTTTTATGCCACCCCAACAGGTAATCTTTTGTTTAAAAAAGACCTGGCTGATTATAAACCCGGTAAAGGCTCTATTCAATTCCCCATTGACCAGCCACTGCCCCTTGCATTAATAACTAAAATAGTTGTTTACCGTTTAAAAGAGAATGAAGAAAAGGCAATGGCAAAAAAGAAAAAATGAACAGACCTGCAATCAATGCATACCTCAGCTTTGATGGCAACTGCCGCAAAGCAATGTGTTTTTACAAAAAATGCCTGGGCGGAAAACTCACTTTTCAAACAGTAGGTGAATCCCCTTTAGCCCATAAGTTGAGCCAAAAAATGAAGGATTGCATTTTACACGCATCACTGATTAGGGAGGCTTCGATGATATTGGGCAGCGATATGCCTCCTGAAACCGGACTAATTAAAGGCAATGCAGTTTCATTAATGCTTACCTGCAGCAGCGAGGAAGAAATTAAACACTGTTTTAAAATGCTTTCGGCAGGCGGACATGCCACTCATCCCTTAGAAAATACATTTTACGGTTCCCTATTCGGTGAACTTACTGACAAATATGGGAATCATTGGTTGCTCAATTTGACAAAAGACGATGGCATGAAAGTGGAAAGCAGCAGGGAAGACAGGGATAAATAAAATTATTATTTCTTTCAATCTAAGCATACCCTCACCTTTTTCTGCGACAAAGGAATTATCTCCAACTCAAACCATTTATTCTGCTCCAGCCAGAATCGATTACGGGGAGATGGGTGTTGTAAAGGGATGTATGGAGGCAGGTAATTCCTGAATGCATTTACAGTTGCTGTAAGATTCTCTTTTGCTTTATTACCGAGATAATAGTTTTGGGAATAATACCCGATTAAAATTATTAGTTTCGCCTTCTTCATTGACGTTGATACAGGTTGATGCCATTTTGGTACACATTCAGGCCTTGGTGGCAAATCACCGGATGTTCATTTGCCGGGATAGCAAAAGCCCATAGATACTAATGCAATTATTTGGGGATTGTAAAATACTGCCTCATCCACTCTCAGCCATTCGCGCAATTTATTACCACTGGCATCATCCCATGGTTTACCGCTTTGCTGCGCTTTTACCCGGGAGCGTGACCGATAATAATAATTTTCGATCCTGGCCCGGCCTGCAGAATCGGGCAGGATTCGAATGGAAGCAATTTTTTACAGATTATACACTGAGATAATTCAGCCAGCCATTTTTTCATGATTAATTCTTATTTGAAGCATTAACTGCTAACCGGCACCAGTGTAATCAGCTCCACATCTTTTTCTTTTCCTCTTAGTTTAATTGAACCAAGGAACCGGGTTGTGTATTACTCAGCAAGCTGTAGTGCATTTATTAAATCATCTGACGCAATAACCTCCACATTAAACTCCTTGCACTCCCTGAATATGGCTGGTGGTATTTAGCAAATCACAGGAAAAAGTTATACCACTATTTATAATGCTTATTTCACGGGTTACCACCCGGCCACAATGTATACCCGCCTTAAACTCGGGTACTAATTTATATTTCTCTAAATATTTTTCCCGGTTTTTTATATGGTTCGAATTTTTATAGTTCGATGGGAGGAGGTTCTGTATTTAAAATTAATAAGGATGGCAGCGGTTATTGGGCATTAAAAAAATTTAGTACGACTAATGGCCTGAGCTTTCACTATAACGGGGTAACCCTTTCAAAAGCATATTTATACGGAAATTGCAGTTATGGTGGCGTCGAAAACAAAGGGGGAGTTTTCAGGATTAAAACGAATGGAAATAATGACCGTGTCCCCATTACCAGTGAACGTAATGTTGGTATTGGATTAAATAACTCAACTGAAAAATTAGAAGTGACAGGAAATGTAAAAGCTGCTTCTTACAAATACTCTTCTCCTAAAACTTATTATTATTCGGTACCTGCCTCAGCCTTCCAGTCAGAATTCAGTGGCGATAATATAGGTACAGGATAGGAAGCGGTATATTATACTAATTCGGCCGCACGCGGAATGGTTCTTGCACCCGTGTACCTGCCGCAAGGTGCTACTGTTACCGGATTTACGATTTACTATCAAGATAATACTTCCACTGCTGAATTGAATATAGAACTAGTTTTCCGCTGGCATAATAGTACCGGTGTTTTCAGCCCTATGACTATAGTTACAAGTGCCGGCGTCACGGGAAATACGAGTGGAACTGACAATACTATTCTTTCGCCTCAGAAAGACAATCAGGATCGTGTTTATTTCATTGACGCCAGTTCCCAGATATGCCTTGCCCTGGTACCATGGCCTGGGGTAGATCTATTAGTAAGATCAGTCGTTATCAGCTATACACTTATTGAAGTACAATAATCAATTAAGAGATACTAATAGAATATTTTGCTGCAAACGATCTGTAAGCTGTCAAAGGCTGGCGAAACAAACCATAGAACATCGGCAGGGAGCTGCAGCATTAAAAAAGAGGATGGGAAAATTGATAAGCAAATAACAGAAGACACAGGCATGCCTAAGAGCTCCGATTAAACCAGGTTATACTTTACCGCCAATTTTATAAGGCTGGCTGTATTATTTACTCCCATTTTGGCCAGCAGGTTCTTCCGGTGTGTATCCACCGTATGCAGGCTGATGAATAGCTTAGCGGCGATCTGGGGATTGGTAAGGCCATCTGCAATTAATTGGAGTACTTCTTTTTCCCTGGTGCTGATAACCGGTACCGGCGTGTTGATCTGCTTATTAATTTCTACAGTATTAATATCCAAACTCAGGTAGAGCTTTCCTTCATAGGCGCAAAGGATGGCTTCTTCTATTTCTTCCCGGGAAGCGCTTTTTACGAGATACCCGGAAGCACCATTCTGTATCATTTGCGAAATATAACTACGTTCCTTAAAAGTACTCATGGCCAATACCCTCACTGCGGGAAATTCTTTTTTGATTTTGGCGGTTAGTTCAATGCCACTGATGTCAGGAAGATTAATATCAACAATAGCCACCTCAACCCTGAGCTTTTTTAACTGGTCGATGGCTTCAAACGCATTGGAAGCAGTGCCTGCGAGTTCAATAAAATTGATAAGCTGCAGCATGGCTTTCATGCCTTCCAGTACCATGGGATGGTCGTCTACAATTAATATATGTACTTTATCCATTAACTTTCAATAATGCAGTCGATATGTATGGAAGTCCCTTTGCCAGGAATAGATTGAATATCCAGTTGTCCTTTCAGATAATCCACCCTGGTGCGGATGTTACTTAATCCTGCGCCTTTTGTATAGCTGCTTTCACCCAATAAAAATCCTTTGCCATCATCTTCCACCGTAATATTAAGATTGTTGTCGTGCCTCATGACCTGGACCAGTGCTTCGGTGGCCACTGCATGTTTAACAATATTATTTAATAATTCCTGTACAATTCGGTATACTACAATTTCAGTGGCGGCATCGAGCCGGCTTTCTAATCCAAAGAACAGGCAATTAATTTTTAATGGCTGCGATTCCGAGAGACCATCGCAATAATCCTGTATTGCCTGTTGCAATCCTAATCGAACAAGGGCTTCAGGCATCATGTTATGAGCTACGCGTCTCATTTCACCAATGGAATTATCCAGTTGGTTAAGCGCTCTTGAAAAAAGACGCGCGTTGTCTTCCGATAAAATAAGATTTCCTTTCATAGCTCCTAAGGATAATTTTACACCGCTCAGCATACCGCCCAATCCGTCGTGCAGGTCTTTGGCTAAACGACCTCGTTCCTCCTCTTGCCCTTTGAGCAACGAATTCATGGAGATCAATAGTTTTTCCTGTTCCAGTTCTTTGATCCGGCGTGCATGCAAAAGTTCGGTTTGGTTAGATAATTGTTGTTTATTCCTGAAGTTGCGGTAGGCTAGCGTTCCGATCAGCAATAGAGCAATCAGGCTGCCCAACAACACGTAATTAAAAATAGATTTTTGTTTCAGCGAAAGTTCCTGAATCTTCTTTTCGTTCTCCAGTTCTTTTATATGCTGTTCTTTTCGCTGGGTCTGGTATTTGGTATCATTAAGGAAGATACGATTATGATTCTGGACCTTTACCAGGCTATCGGCAAAGTGGTTGAGGTATGTTCTGTATTCGTAGGCCTTTTCAAATTTTTTATTCCGTGCATAATATTCACTCCAATCATTAAGTATTACCCTGACTTTTGCGAGGTAATTGTGTTGATGAGCCAGGTCAAATGCTTCTGCCAGGTATAGTTGGGCTGAATCGGGTTGATTTAATTGCAGGTAAATCCGACCGATAGCCCTCGATTCATCCGCAATATAATACGGGTCCTTAAAAGAGTTAGCATAGCGATACGCTTGTAAATGAGCATTGAGCGCCCGGGTGTAATTTCCAATGGCAAAATAATAATCACCATACGCATTGTGATAATAAATTTTTCCTAACAAATGGGTAGAAAAAGGGAGCATGCTATCGCAAAGCTTTAATAAAGACTCCGCCTCCGCAGTTTTATTAATCTTACAGCAAATGGCCGCCAGTCGGGCAGGTGTTTGAATAAAACCATCCCGAAAGTCGGATACGTTTCGAAATTCCACTGCTTTCTTCAAGTATTGATAAGCTTTCTCCCATTCCTGCATATCTATAAAAAGAAAGGCAAGGTTAAAATAAGCGGTGTTGGCCGCCGCAGAATCCTTTTGATGTTCGAGTTCGGCAATACCCTGGTAATAGTACCGCTGGGCGGCCTCCCAATCATTGATATTTGAATACGTGCCCCCCAGGTTGATATAGCAGGCAGACATTCCCCAGGACCGATTCTTTCCGGGTATCATCTCCGTGTAGGTTTTCAACGCTTCCTCATCATTAATGATGGATTTTATATAGTCACCCTTATCAAAAAAAACCGCTGCCATACTCATGGAGGCCCTGGCTGAAAGGCCATATAATTTTTTTTCCTGGCTTATTAATTTAATCTTCTGTAGCTCAATCAAAGCAGCTGATTCATTGATCTTGTAGTTCCTTTTGCAATATTCTATCTGCCAGTATAATCGTATGGAATCGGTTGTCGCTTCCTTGATCTGCTTTTTCAAGCTATCTAGAATTGCATTTTGGGAATAAACCTGAACGCCCATTGCCAATAGCAATAAGGGCAGCAAATAATATAATTTCCATTTAGCCATATTGAGGGGAAAGTATCTCTTTTAAAATTACTATATACCAATTGATAAAGGCCAGAGATTTCTCAAAATACCGCTTTCAGGGGATTCCATTTTAGGCCTTTTGCGGGATTGTCTGGCATTCGTAATAAATGAACATTTGTACTTGGTTACAAAGACATTACATTCTATCAATATTCCGGCGGTAATAAAATTATTCCAGTAATATTAAATGCGGTTTTATGAGAAAATTCTTTATGACCCTATGCTTAGTGTCTACTATATTTTTTGCCAGTTCTCAAAATGTAGCCATCAACAACAGCGCTACTCCACCCGATGCGAGTGCTATGCTGGATGTTAAAAGCAACAACAAAGGGTTACTGATGCCACGGGTAGCGTTAACATCGACCACAGATAATACAACAATACCCTCTGCGGCCACTTCCTTATTGATTTATAATACCGCCTCGGCGGGTAGCGGCCTTACGGCAGTTACGCCCGGTTTTTATTACTGGAATAATACGGGCAGTACATGGATCCGTTTAATAACTGATGGTTCTCTACTAAGCAGTGGATGGATGCTGGGTGGTAATGCAGGCACTAACCCCGCCTTGCATTTCATAGGAACTTCGGATAACAATTCACTATTGTTCAAAGTGAATAACCAGAAAGCAGGATACATAGGAGTCGAAGCAAATAATGGAAATGTATTTTGGGGATACCAGGGCGGCAATAACAATACTACAGGTTATAGTAATGTGGGATTAGGAATTAGAACACTATTCAATAACCTTAGTAGCTCTAACCTGGTAGCTATCGGCGATTCCTCTTTATTCAACAATACAACAGGACTTAATAATACGGCTGTTGGCTCAAAATCGCTGTATACCAATTCAACCGGGGGCTGGAATTCAGGACAGGGCACTCAGTCACTTTATTCAAATACTACAGGCAATTATAATACGGCCAATGGGTTTCAGTCGCTTTATGCAAACACAACAGGAAGCTGGAACACAGCCAATGGATTACAAGCGCTTGCAACCAACACTACCGGGAGTTATAATACAGCCAGTGCAGTGGACGCGCTGCGCTTCAATACAACAGGCAACTATAACTCAGCAACCGGATACCAGGCATTATATCAAAATACAACAGGAGGCTGGAACACAGCGACTGGTTTGCAGGCGCTTTTTTCGAATACATCCGGAAATAATAATACTGCCAATGGATTGGATGCGCTTCATTGGAATACAACAGGAAATAATAATACTGCCAATGGAACTGGCGCATTAAATACCAATTCAACAGGATATGAGAATACAGCCATTGGATTTCATACCCTTTTTTCTAATACGACAGGAATTTATAATACCGCCAATGGAGCCTATGCGCTTTTTTCCGATACATCGGGAAGTTATAATACTGCTATTGGATACGCGGCACTTTATTTCAATACCACAGGAATCTATAACACCGCCAATGGATCAAATGCTCTTGCTTCCAATACAACAGGTTATTATAATTCAGCCAATGGATCAGGAGCACTTGGATCAAATACAACCGGCATTCAGAATACTGCCAACGGCACTGGTTCCCTTTATCACAATATTTCCGGAAATTCAAATACAGCCAATGGATACCAGGCGCTTTATAACAATACAATTGGAAATAATAATACAGTAAATGGGTTAAATGCACTTTATGCTAATATATCCGGTACTGCTAACACTGCCAATGGGAATACATCCCTCGCATCGAATACTACTGGCAGTAATAACACAGCCACTGGAGTATCCTCACTTTTCTCTAACACAACCGGTAATGAAAATACTGCGAATGGTTACCGGGCACTTTTTTCCAATATAGCAGGTTATAGCAATGTGGCAATAGGAGTTAAGGCATTATACTCCAACACAGGTAGCTCTCACCTGGTAGCCATTGGGGACTCTGCATTATTCAGCAATACTACAGGCGACTTAAATACCGCAATAGGTTCAAAATCCTTGTTTCTTAATTCGACAGGATTTTCAAATACTGCTAATGGATTGCAGACACTTTATTCCAATACAACAGGTAACAGCAACACTGCAGTAGGCGCTAATGCATTGCTTTCAAATACAACTGCATCCGACAATACGGGTTTGGGTTATGGGGCATTGCAATCGAATATTACCGGTAATGGAAATACAGCGTCAGGTAAGTCTGCTCTCGCATTTAATTCTATCGGTAATCAAAATAGTGCTGTTGGAAGTTATGCACTATTTCAAAATACTAAGGGCAGTTCTAATGCAGCAATGGGTGCCTTTGCGCTTTATAATGACACAACTGGTTCTTCTAACACTTCAACCGGTGCCTATTCGATGTATAGCAACAAAAATGGAAATTCCAATACTGCCGCGGGCATGAATGCATTGTATAGCAACCTCAGCGGTTCCTATAATACAGCTACTGGCGCCAATTCACTATATAATAATACTAGTGGATCGTCTAATTCAGCAAATGGTATTTCTTCATTGTATAATAATACTATTGGCGATGATAATACGGCAAGCGGGTTCAATGCCATGTTTGCTAATATATCTGGTTTTGCTAACAGCGCTTTAGGCGGATGGGCATTACAAGCAAACCAAACAGGTAATTATAATACTTCAATTGGTTTACAATCCCTGTTTTCAAACATTTCTGGCAATGGTAACACAGCCATAGGCACCTCCTCTCTTGGTTCCAATACAACGGGATATAGTAATGTGGCCATTGGTACAAAAGCATTATTCAATAATATGGCAGGCCATAACACGGTGGCTATCGGCGATTCAGCCCTTTTCAATAACAATACTTCCCAATTTCTGGCACCAGAAGCTTCCAATAACGCAGTTGGTTCAAAAGCCTTGTTCTCAAATTCAACCGGCAACAGCAATCAAGCATTCGGAGGCAATGCCCTTTATTCGAATACAATCGGTTACCAGAATTCAGCCATAGGAAGCCATTCGCTATTCAATAATACACAAGGTTATCTAAATACGGCACTGGGCGACCAGGTCTTGACTCAAAACATTACAGGCAATTACAACACTTCTGTCGGTGGCGGTTCCGGCTATTTCAATACCACGGGCAATTTTAATTCCTTTTTTGGTTCTTATGCAATGCCCGGCATCGGAATGACGAATCTAACTAATGCAACAGCCATTGGCGCACAGGCCAGAGTGGATTGCAGCAATTGCATGATATTAGGTTCAGTCAATGGAATTAACGGGGCTACATCGAGTGTCAATGTTGGAATTGGGACAAATGCACCCAATGCAAAACTTTCCATCTCTACAAATGGGACTGAATTAGTAGGAACAGTCATGAGCAGCAATTTAAGAACCAATGCAGGTAGCTTGGGCACTACCGCAGGCAGTGAAATAAGTTTAGCCAGTATTGGTTTTTTGAGTAGTAATAATAGTGCATTTGGCATTAGAGCCTATCGCAGCAGTGCTGGAACAGATTGGACCAGTACTTCTTTGCTATTGGGGTATGATGTTGACAATACCGTTAGAGCAGGTGGTGGATTTTTAGCCTTGAGCGCCAATGGCAATATTGGTATTGGTACAACAACCCCGGCTGCGAAGTTGCATGTTTCTGCTGGTGATGCATCCTTTGCACTGTTCGGGCCCAATTCATTGGGCGCAAGTCTTTTTGTAGGTGCTACAGTAGTTAATCAAAGCGGTGCATTAAAAGCTCAGGTTACAGCTTCTGATGGAAATCTCCATTTAGATCCGGCAACAGGTAAAAATATTTATATAGGATATTTTCAGCCAAGAGACATTTATCTGAATTCAAACGGTGGTAGTGTCGGTATCGGCACCCTGGCAACTCCAGGTTTTTTATTAGAAGTAAATGGTACTGCCGGTAAAGTGGGTGGCGGTTCCTGGTCGGTAACTTCTGATGCAAGAATGAAAGAAAATGTATTGCCCTATACGGATGGACTCACAACCGTTTTAAGTATAAACCCGGTAAAATTTCATTACAACCAATTGTCCGGCTACGATACCAACCCTGAATATGTGGGCGTGCTTGCTCAGGATATAAATAAAGTAGCTCCATATATGGTAGGTTCCTTTCAAAAAAATGGAGAAACCTATTACAACGTTGATAATTCAGCGATGACTTATATGCTGATTAATGCGGTAAAAGAACAGCAGCTTTTGATTGACAAACAACAGCATCAGATTGAAGAGTTAAAAAAAATGCTGGAGCAAATGATCAAAAAATAATAACAACACAATAGCTGTCCCAATGATTAATGGTTTCTATTAAGGAACGCTATGATTTTTTTCCTGGTACCAAAATATTCTTAAGAAGCAATTCTTAAAATGGTCCCTTTATTTCTGAATAAGAGAAAATTTTATTAAGTTGGTAATATTCCCCTAAGGCATTCGCACATTAACTCTCTAACACACCCATCTTCCCCTCTTCATAATCGCTGATCGCTTGTTGCACTTCTTCGAGGCTGTTCAGTACAAAGGGACCATAGCTCACCACTTTTTCTTTCAGGGGTTGACCGCCAAATACAATAAGCGAACTATCCTGTAACGAGGTAAATACGAGCTGATCGCCATTAAGTTCCAGATCTGTCAATTGACCCGCTTTAATCGTTTCATTTAACATCTTCACTCCACCTTTTAATATATACAAAGCGGAAGAAAAGGCATCATTTACCGGAATGGTTAATAATTGACCCGCCTTGACCTGAATATGATACCAGAACATATCAGTATGGGTAGTTACCGGAGATATATAATTATTAAATGATCCTATGAGTACTTTGATCGTTGCATTTCCGTCTTTTACTAACGGTAATGCCTGATCCGGATAATGATGAAAGCTTGGCGGTAATGCTTTTTTATTCGCCGGCAGGTTGATCCACACCTGTAATAATTCAACATTTCCGCCTTCTTTTAAGAATTCCGCTGTAGGTCCTTCTGAATGGATGATCCCCGATCCTGAGGTCATCCAGTTAATATCTCCCCCGCGGGCCACCTGGTCGTGCCCTTTACTATCGCGGTGAAAAAATTCTCCCTCAAGCAAATAAGTTACCACTTCAAACCCTGCATGCGGATGGGGAGGAATCCTTAAATCATCGCCCGCTTTCACCACATAAGGTTGCAGGTGATGAATCAATAAGAAGGGATCAATTTGTTTGAGGGTACGAACCGGTAATACATTTTTAATTTTGAAGGGACCTACCCTTTCGTTCGTGGCATCAGTTATTTGGGCTATTGTTCGTGTTGTCATACCAACTCCTTTTTTTCGTTTACCTTTTTGGCAGAATTGATAGCTTCTGCAAACCAGGTAAACTCTTCTATAAATTTGCCCGCCTGTTTGGCCAGCAATTCTGTTTTAGGTTTCAATTCTTCATCAAATGCATTTTGTATTTCTCCCACCAATAATTTTTGCGGCAAGGGAAAAGCACCCATACTTAATATAACATGCTGCAATTGAACTGACGCATTGATACCGCCCATTTTGCCTCCTGATACCGTAACCACACCCACCACTTTTTTGGTGAACTCAGGTCCGAAATAATCCAGCGCATTTTTCAATACGCCTGAAAAGCTTCCATGGTATTCAGGGGTTACCAATATGATTGCCGCTGCGGTTTTCAATTTCTCACTTATTTCCAATGCGGCCGCCGGAGCTTCCGGATCGCGGGTTATACGTTCTTCCATAATCGGCAACGAATATTCTGCCAGGTCAATTGTTTCTGTACTAATCCCTTTTAATATTAATTCTTTCTGCAGGTATTGAGCAGCTTTCTGACTTTGCCTTCCTGTGCGAACACTCCCTGATATAATAACTACTTTCATTTTGATTGTTTTATTTTGTTGGTTCAATTAATTCTTATCTAATATCATGGGTACTTCAATTAATAACAATTCGGAGGCAACATTGGCTTTAATCAGAATGTTATCAGATTCATAAATACCCGCCGCGTCTCTTTTTCCAAGCTGTTGATCTCCCGCCTGAACACCTCCTTCCATAACAAATACATATACTCCGTTGCCCTTGAATTTTGGACTGTAGCTAATTTCTTGTCCAGCTTCTAATTTTGCTAGCGCAAAGCGGGCATCCTGGTTAATCCATAAACCCCCATCTTGATCATCTGGACTTACAACTATCTGCCATTTATTCAACCGTGCATTTATGTCAAATGCTTTTTGATCGTAATGAGGTTCTATATCCTCCTTTTTGGGAAACACCCAAATCTGCAGGAAGTTCACTGCCTCTGTTTTGGAGGCATTATATTCTGAATGACGGATACCAGTACCTGCACTCATTATCTGAACATCTCCCGATTTTATTATTCCATCAGTACCGGTACTGTCTTTATGTGCCAGCGAACCGGTTAATGGAATAGAAACTATTTCCATATTGTCATGGGGGTGGGCACCAAATCCGCCGCCGCCCTGCACAATGTCATCATTCAATACTCTTAATGCGCCAAAATGTATTTTATCAGGATTCTGCCAATGTCCAAAGCTGAAAGAATGATGACTGTCGAGCCACCCAAAATTCACGTGCCCCCTTTCTGAAGCCGGATGAAATATTGATTTCATAATTAATATTTTAATGTTTAAACATCAATATGTATACCAATTTATTTCCTTATCCTATGATAAGCAAACTAAGGTCTTTTCGTCAGTCGATTAGGAAAGAGTAGCAGACAATTCACCCGGTATATCTTCTTCCCGGTTTTCGTTCCATTCTACAATGAAGTTATTTATTCCTTCCCCCACCATTATGGCCATATATTTTTGCTGAACGAGCTCCAGCAGCGATAGAAAAAGGAAAATGGCATGAATACGATCCCGGCAGATGTCAAATATTTTTTCAAAAGCCATTACATGCTCGGTCTTTACGGTGCTGAGCATATATTCCCTGCTTTCCTCCATCGTGTAACTATATTGATCTACGGTATGCACAGGTCTTTTAGCTCTTTCTTCCATCCGCTTCATTACCCGCTCAAAAGACTTCATCAATTTAAACAAGGTAATGGTTTGAATTTCTGTCCCTTCACCGGCTTCCTCCCCGATATGAGATAATTCCTTCTGCAGGTTACCTCTTTTAACCATCAACATTCGAAGCGCTTCCATTTCTGCCATTTGCGCTGCGGCCTCTTTATACCTTTTATATTCAAGAATCTTATCAATTAATTCCTGGCGGGGGTCTATTTCATTTCCCAGCTCATCAATTTCCTTACGTGGTAACAGCATTTTAGCTTTAATACGCATGAGGGTTGATACGAATAAGATAAACTCGCTCGACAATTCGATATTCAGTTTTTCCTGGCCATGTACAAAATCAAGAAAGTCATTGATGATTCGGGTAATGGGAATATTATAAATATCCAATTCATCCCGTTCTATAAAGAATAATAACAGGTCGAACGGGCCTTCAAACTGTGCAAGCTTAATTTGATAAGATGCCTGGCTCACTATTCAGATTTTTCAATGAAAAAATAAAGTCCCAATCTACGACCGGGACTTCACAAACTATAAAGAATTTATTCAGAATTTAGCTGAAACTCCTACGGCAAGCATGGAACGCAACTGGGTAGCAGCGGAGGTTTTATTGGGGCCAAACTGGCGAACATCGTCGTCGTAAATCAGGTCGAAGTTATAGGTAACCTGTAACCATTTGTTAACAGTAAGGGCAAAAGTGTTAGTCCAGAAGACGTCCACATTCTGCGGATTAGGTCCGTAATTAGTGATCTGCAACTGGTCGGGGCCCGTAGCTACAAACTGGTAAGATTTAAGGTAGTTTGAAAATAGATCAACCCGCATTTTGTAATTGACGTTCTTCATAATTTCCCTGGTATAGTTCATCGACACGAATCCGCCCAGTTCAAAGCGAACCTGGCGTGCGGGATCAACGCCATAAAAAGCCGAGAGCGGCATTTCAAAACCAGCATCATCCGGTATTATTCCGGCCTGAAATAAATAACTTTTGGGTTTGTCTGTAACCAATACAAAGCGAGCTGCAGCGGGAGAAATAAATATTGAAAAATTTGATTTGGGGCGCCAGTCCAAACCCGGAGCAAACGTAATATAAGCAGGTGCCATAAATCCTGAAGTGCGGCGCTTATATCCTTTCCCCAGGTAATTATAGTCGAACCCATCTCTAAACTGGGAACGAAAATTGACTACTGTTGATAAATTGAGTGTTTTGCTGATTGACCTTCCCAATTTACTAAACAGGTCAATCTTATCATCATTTTTGCGTACACCTTGAGAAGAGGTATTTACGAAAGCATAGCCAAGATCCAGGGTATTATCCCAGGACCATTTGCCCACTTTACGATTTGCATATAAATTTGCATAAGTGGCCAAAGAAAGCGAGAATTTTTCGGCGCCAGCAGCCCAGTTGCGACTACCTCCCTGGCCTACATTCAGAGAAAAGTTACCCCCGATTTTCCAGGCTTTATTCGATTTCTTTGCCGTATCATTTATTCCTCCTCTTGAAGCCTGACTTTGAATGTCTTTTATTCCCGCATCCTGGGCAATCATATTGGCTGATACTATAATAAGAGCGCTGAAAAGAAGAGACTTTCTCATACGAGCAATTTGGTTTGGTATAAACAAAAACGGCATTTTGAAGATACTCAAAATGCCATACAAATATATCATTTAATTCTTTTTTCCCGGCAGGACCGGAAAATAGCCTGAGTAAGTTTTTCTTCCACTCTGGCAAGAGGTTACATTAGAATTTTCGCAGATAACCGATTCCGATATACTGCCTGAGTTGGGTACGCCGGGAAGCATTATCAGCTCCCAATACACGCACATCATCATCATAAATGATATCAAGCCCCAGGTTCGCGGAAATTCCTTTGTAAATATTAGCGCTTAATAGATGGGTCATATATACATCGATATTCTGCAGATTTCTTTTGTAATTGGAAAATAATTCAAGCTTGCCTTTATAAGTAACATTCTTCACAATATCTTTTAGGAAATTAGCGGTGAGGTAGGCTCCGATTTCATTATTTACCGTTTTACCCATAGGAACTCCGTAAACACCACCTTTTATTCCAGGCTGAGCCAGGGCGGTAGCCGTAACGATTACCCAACGGCTTGCAAGCGGAGACATGAAAAGTGAAAAATATTTATTTGGTTTGAAGTCAAAACCTGCAGAAACAATCAGGTAAGCCGGAGACAGGAATTGAGAAATCTTCACACTTGAATCTGGTTTTGGGTAATTAAATCCGGGTGCCATTTGAGTACGGAAATTAACTAACCCGGCGAGAAACCATTTCGGAGCAATTTTATATCCATACTTGGTAAGAAATTCTAACCGGTCATCACTTTTTCTATCTCCCAATGAAGTAGTTTTTACAAGGCCAATGGCCATATCAAAGCTGTTATCCCAGGAGTGCCTGTCTTTGGTATAAAACGAAAAAAGGTTCAGGAAACCGGAAGCGTTTAATTGAAATTTGTCGCCACCGGCTGCCCAGTTGGAAAGGGACGTTTGTCCAAAATTCGCGTTGAAAAGTCCTCCTTTTTTCCAGGTTTTCACTGTGGTATCTTTTGGATCTTTAGCGATGGTTTTGGAAGAAGCGTTTTTAAGTTCCTGCACCGTTTGCCCCTGTGCTTTGATTTGCCCGACAGAAATAATGGCGAGCAGCAATAATCCAATCTTTTTCATCTTCTTGTTTTGTGGTTATTTAAAATAAAAACTGTTCCTGCAGGAGGCTGTAAATCTCTACGGTGAACTGAATTTCCGAAAAAGGTCTACAGGTATGCAGGAACAGTTATCATTTTACAATAGGTTGCGAAATATGATTATTTTTTCAGTGCATCGCGAATTTCGCGGAGCAATATGATATCCTCAGGAGGTGCAGCGGGTGCGACTTCCTCTTTCTTTTTCATACTATTAATGGCTTTAATTACCAGGAACATTACGAATGCCACGATTACAAAATCAATAATAGCGGTAATAAAAGAGCCCCATTTCATGGATAATTCTGCAATAGCCGGGACAGTAACAGCACCTGCTGCATCTTTTACTTCGGCCACTCCTTCTTTAAGCACTAATTTTTTTTCATTAAAGTCAACGCCCCCGGTTAGTAACCCGACTATTGGAGCAATGAGACCTTCCGTAAAAGAAGTAATTACCTTTCCAAAAGCGCCTCCCATTACAAAAGCAATGGCAATTTCTACCAGGCTGCCCTTCATGGCAAACTCTTTAAATTCTTTTAGCATACCCATAATTAATTTGTTTTTAGTTGGTGAATTAAGAAAAAAATTAATTTAAATAATTTACTCTTTGAGTTATTAAATGGTTGCAAAAAGTTGCACAACACCCATTATTATTTTTTCAATCCCGGATATTTCATATCAAGATCTTTCAAGACATCCCGTAAAGTTTTAGCAATGATGTATTCTTTAAACCAGTTTTGGTCAGAAGGCACAATAACCCAGGGAACGTCATTACACTGGTCAAAGCATTCTTCATACATCTGCATATAAACATCCCATAATTTAGCTTCCGCAAAATCTTTTTCGTTGTATTTCCATTGCTTGGCAGGATCATGGATACGCTCCTGCAAACGTTCCTGCTGCTCCTCGGGAGAGACGTGCAGATAGAATTTTAGAATCTGTGTATTGTTATGCTGCTGCAATAATTTTTCAAAATCGTTAATAGCACTCATTCGCTTTTTTGCCGTATCATCATCGCACCATTTATGCACCCGCGTAACCAATATATCTTCATAATGTGACCGGTTGAATATCTGAATCACTCCTTTTGGGGCTGCCGCATTATGCACCCTCCATAAAAAATCATGACTTAATTCTTCGGGAGTGGGTGCTTTATATGATTTCACCGTTACTCCCTGCGGATTAAGGGATCCAAATACATTACGGATCACTCCATCTTTGCCACTCGCATCCAATCCTTGTATTACTACCAATAGTGCATGTTTTCCTTCTGCATACAAGAGGTTTTGTAATTCGTCCAGTTCTTGAAGAATCTTTTGTGTTTTTTCTTTCGTTATTTCTTTGTCAAGGTCTTTAGGTGCCCTGGTACTTATTTCCTTCAGTTTAATTTTTCCCATTGTGCTGCTGGTTTTCTTTAAAGTTATTGGATTTTGCGGGTTTATTGTCAACTTGCATCCTCATCTTCATGAACAATCCGAATATTAAATTAATAAACTGGGGTCTTTTTTTTATGCTGGCCGTCATTTGGGGCAGCTCTTTTATTCTGATGAAGCGGGGTATGTACAGCGCGGAAGGTAAACCCACACTTACTGCTTACCAGGTAGCGGCACTCCGAATCCTTAGTGCTGGTTTGGTTTTATTGCCCAAGGGAATTATTCAATTCAAAAGAATTCCGCATGATAAGAAGAAGTTCGTTTTACTCTCGGGGTTGTTGGGCAGTTTTATTCCGGCTTTTTTATTTTGCATTGCCGAAACAAAGATTGACAGTTCATTAGCTGGTTTTTTAAATGCGCTTACTCCCGTTTTTATTATTGTCATTGGGGGTATTTTCTTCCATAGCCCTATTCAAAAAAATAAAATACTGGGAGTAGTAATCGCGCTTTCCGGAATGCTGATATTATTTCTTGCCAACAAGCAACTCAATCTGCAGTATTTATCTTATGCTGGATTTGCGCTTATAGCTACTATATGTTATGGTTTCAACGTAAATATTGTGAATAGACACCTTAAAGAGATCGGCTCATTCAATATTGCCGCCGTTAGTCTTAGTGCACTGGCTCTTCCATCCTTGCTGGTATTGATCATAGCCGATTTTTTTAGTATGCCCTTGCTAAACTCAGAATTCATCTATTCTACGCTGTCAGCTATTACGCTGGGTATATTGGGCACCGCGGTGGCCACTATACTTTTCTATATGTTGCTCAAAAGAGCAGGACCACTTTTTTCGTCAATGGTAACCTATGCTATCCCTTTCGTTGCATTAGGATGGGGATTGCTTTATGGAGAAAGTATCAACAGTGTGCAGGTGTTGGGGTTGGCAATAATCTTAAGTGGAGTGTATCTCACTAATAAATCGTGAGTCGCCTGTTGCAACAAGATCAAGCAGAAAGGAAGGTTGCTAAATAAAGAAATCCCCCATTATTCGTTAATTACCCTGCAGGTCCTTTGGTTATACTGTCATAATTTCTTTTTCTTTTGCGGCCAGGTGTTTGTCGATCAGGGCAATAAACCTATCAGTAGTTTCCTGGATATTTTTTTCTGCATCCTTGCAAAGATCTTCACTCAGCCCGTTCTTCTGTAATTTCTTAACATTTTCCATGGCATCGCGGCGGATATTACGGACTGCTATCTTGGAATGCTCCCCCTCTCCGTGGGCTTTTTTAACCAGTTCTTTCCTTCTATCTTCCGTCAATGGCGGCATAAATAAACGAATAATGTTTCCATCATTTTGAGGTGTGAGTCCGATATTGGCGTTGATGATGGCCCGCTCAATAAGCTGCAGCATGTTCTTTTCCCAAGGCTGGATTGTAAGCGTGCGGGCATCGGCTACTGAAATATTTCCAACTTGGCTGATAGGGGTAGGATTACCATAATAATCCACATTGATACCATCCACAATTCCGGGAGTTGCTTTGCCCGCTCTCACTTTTACTAATTCTGTTTCAAGGTGATCAATCGCCTTTTCCATTAAGTCTAATGCCTGCGAACTTATTTTAGGTAACTCTTCTGACATATCTAATATAATTATTTGCTCCACAAACCTACATTAAATAAAAAAACCGGGCAAACCCCGGTTAAAAGAATTTTACTGTTTTACCACTATCCTGGATATTGCTCTAATTTTTTTGCTCCAATAGTGAATCCTTGGTGAGTGGAACTATCCTGGAAGAAGGTATCTTATTTTTTGTTGAGCGTGCCACAAAAAGTCTTGGTTCACGCCGGGTGTAATACAAGGCAGCAATTCCGGCAAAAAATATTCCTCCAATGGCTAAAATTAACCAGGTGCTGCCGAAACTGCGCGCTAAAAAAGCACCAATCACGCAAAGTATATTAACCGACACTAAAATGATTGTAATAGAACGGTGCGAAAGGCCCTTATCGAGTAACAGGTGATGAATGTGGTTCCTGTCGGGGCTAAATGGTGATCGACGATGGATCATGCGTATTCCAAACACCCGCAAAGTATCCAGCAAGGGTATCATTAATATGGCAAAGCCAATAGCCGGTGAAGCAGTTATAGGAAAATTAGTATTGGCCACGTCGGCTACACTTATAAACTTGACCACTAATATGGCATTTACAAGACCGATAAGCATGGATCCGGTATCTCCCATAAAAACTTTGGCCGGGTGAAAATTAAAGATAAGGAACGCAATCAGGCTTCCGGCCAGTGAAAAAGACAGCACAGAATAAGCGATCATATTCACCTGTAAAAAATATACTCCAAATGTGATAGTGGCCATTAAACCAAGACTTCCTGCCAGTCCGTCTATTCCATCAATAAGATTGAAAGAATTTATTATCACAATTACGGTAAAATAAGTAAGCATTAAACTGAACATTTCCGGTAATTCTCCACTGATGCCTAAAAAGCCATGCATACTCTTTATTTGTATGCCCCCTTTATAAATAATGAGAAAAGCAGCCAATACCTGGCCGATAAATTTCTTTACCGGTGAAATAACAAGGATATCATCCTTTAGCCCCAGGAAAAAAATGACCACCGCGGCTGCGAGGTAAAACTGAAATTCGGAGCTGGTTTGAAACTGCACTGCCAACAGGCAGGCAATAATAAAGCCAGCGAAAATGCCAAGCCCCGCCAGGGATGGGATTGGGGTATGGTGAACCTTTCTCTCGTCTGGGATATCGAACAGTTTCTTCCTTTCAGCCACTGTTATTATAACAGGCATCGCCAGAAAAGTGATCGTGAAAGAGGTTGCAACAGATAGTAAAACATCAAATACATTTAACATCAGCCAAATTTTGAAATGTCTGTAATAGTTTACGTGCTACTAATATGGCCGGTTGGGTACGAACTTAACCGGCTGCAAATTAAAGGATGTTCCCCGAATAACAACAATTAGAGCCCTTTTATTGCGAAACCAGTCTGTAAAGATGAAAAGCATAATAAAAAGTTTACGTATCAAACCGCCCTGTTGATGAATTCCTGTAGTTTTGCGGCCACATTTATATTATTTATGCCAGCATTGAAAGATTTAGCCACCCAATTACGACGGGATATTGTACGAATGGTTCATGGTTCAGCTAGTGGACATCCCGGTGGTTCGCTTGGGTGTACCGAATTTTTTACTGCCCTCTACTTTAAGGTTATGAAGCACAATCCTCAATTTAACATGAACGCTACCGGAGAGGATGTGTTTTTTCTTTCAAACGGACATATTTCTCCTATTTTTTATTCAACACTTGCGCGGGCAGGTTATTTTGAAGTGAAGGAATTGGCTACTTTCCGAAAATTAAATAGTCGTTTGCAAGGACATCCTGCCACTCATGAACATTTACCAGGTATCCGTATTGCTTCCGGCTCTTTAGGACAGGGTATGAGCGTGGCATTAGGCGCCGCACTTACTAAAAAGCTGAATGGCGAAAACACGCTAGTGTATTCATTACATGGAGACGGAGAATTGCAGGAAGGCCAAATATGGGAGGCTGCACTATTTGCAGCCCATCATAAAGTTGATAATTTGATAGCTACTGTTGACTGGAACGGCCAGCAAATTGACGGTCCCACTAAGAAAGTGATGAACCTCGGTGACCTGGGGGCAAAATTCCTATCCTTTGGTTGGGAGGTTATTCACCTGGAAAAAGGTAATGATGTTGATGAAGTGGTGGCCGCACTCGAAAGAGCTAAAACATTTGCCGGTAAAGGCAAACCCATTATTATTTTAATGAAAACAGAAATGGGGAAAGGAATTGATTTTATGGAAGGCAGTCATGAATGGCACGGCATTGCCCCTAATGATGAACAATTACAGAAGGCGCTGGCACAATTACCGGAAACGTTGGGAGATTATTGATGAATGTGGAGTTTTGCAAATTAGAAAATATGCACAAGAATGATATTCGATTTTTCTGAACTTGTCATTAGCCTTAAAAATCCTAGGACTCTATATGCACTTCTCTTTGATTATTAATTTTCGTATTAACTCTTCAGATCCACCTCCTGCAGCGCTGCCCGGCGACTGGGAAACCAGGAGGCTAGCAAGGAAACCAATAAAACAGTTGCAGCTACCAACATAAGATCGCGCCAGGCAATTTTTACCGGGTAATAATTAATAAGAAAAGTACCCCCCTGTATAGGTATCAGTTTAAATCGCACCTGGGCCCAGCAAAGAAATAATCCTATCAGCATTCCCATGACAACACCAATACCTCCGAGTAACATCCCTTCGCTCAAAAATATTCGCTGAACAAGATTATTGTTGGCGCCCAGCGCTTTCAGAACCTGTATATCTTTTTCTTTTTCCAGCACCAGCATGGTTAATGCTCCTACCATCGTAAATGCAGCTACTACCAGCATCAGGGTTAAAATACAATAGATAGCCCATTTTTCAAGTGTCATTACGGAGTAGAGATTTTTATTCTGTTCGTACCGGGTTTCTATCTTATAGCCGGTTGTAAAGATTGTTGCTAATTGTTGTTGTACCTTTTTCCCCTGTTCCGGATCCTTTATCGAAATTTCAATACTGGTATACTCTTCATCTTTCATCAGGAGCATCTTTTTCATGAAGGCCAGGTTGGTAAGCGCGTACTTACTGTCGATATCCTGTTGAATAAAAAAAGTTCCCGCACCAATAATGTTTTCGGCTGCAAATGACTGGTAAGGATCAATAACGTTTACGTTAACTCCCCGTCGGAATAAATACACCGTCATAGGATAAATACTTTTCTCCACATCGGCCGCCACAGCATATTCTATTCCCCCTCCCAATACAATAGAGGGGTGATCAACAGTACCGAGTTCAAACTTTCCGCGAATGATTGTTTTTGATACGTCCGTTACTTTTCTGTAATGATCATCTACTCCTTTTAAGAAAATAATGGTTTGCAAATCGCCATTCTGCAACAGTGCTTTTTCTTCTGCAATTTTTGAAAAAGATTTTATTGGTGTCAATGATGATAGTTTCTTAAATTGTTCTTCACTAACCACCATTGATTTTTCATTGGCCCCACTGATACGTATATCAGGATAAAAAGAGGAGTAAAGTGATTTTACCAAACCTTCAAAACCATTAAATACACTCAACAATACAATAAAAGCCGCGGTAATCAGGGTAATAGCCACTACGCTCACCCAGGCAATGATATTGATGGCATTGGTGGTTTTTTTTGCTTTAAAGTATCGCCAGGCAAATAGAAAGTTCAATGGTTGAGGTTTGAGGTTTGATTCCGCCAGGATGCCCCCGATAAAATGAATCTTTCTGTTGGGCAGTAAGACGGAGTTTGATGTTAACTGGCAGATTGATCAGTGCCGGGTAATTCCGTTTCCTTAATCTTCCTAAACAATTCTTCCATCTTAAAAACATTATCGAGTGTATCATCCAGAAAAAATTTAAGATCCGGCATACGACGCAATTGCTTGGATATTCTCCCGGTAAGTTCTTTTTTTATTTCCCATGCCCTTTCCTCAATTTTTTTCATCGTGCCCTCCCGGTCGGTTACCTGAAACAGACTTATATAGATACGTGCTTCCAGCAAATCGGGCGTAACTTTTACGGCCGAAATAGATATCATTCCCCCGTTCAGCATAGTAAGGCCAATGCGTTGAAAAATTTCATTCATTTCTTTTTGTATCAAGCCTGCTACCTGCTTCTGTCTCTTTTTTTCTTCCATTTCATTAACGGTTTAATCGTAGTAAAAATAGTTACTTTGCACCTCTTAAAAGTATACATGAAGCGATTTTCGACGATTTTAAGGCATCTCAGGGATCAAAAATCCAATATCGGGCTTTATTTTATCTGCATATTATTCGCTATAGTATTTTCTCTTGTATCTCTTGCGGGCATAGGTCCCTTTTTAAGGATGCTTTTTGGTGACCAACCAGCGGCCCATGACCCTGAACCAGCGTTTTCCTTGTCCGCCTCCTCCCTCTCCAATTATTTTCAATATCGTATTTCCCATATCATCGAAAACAGGGGAAAAGGGTACGCTCTTGGACTAATTTGCATAGCCGTAATTATAGCCATCTTTCTAAAAAATGTATTTATCTATTTATCGTACCGGGTAATGGCACCTATCCGTAATCATGTTATGACGAATCTTCGTGCAAGTCTTTATAAAAAAATACTGCAATTGCCCATTGGTTATTTTACTGAGCAGCGGAAGGGAGATATCATCAGCCGGATGAGTAACGATATGAACGAAATTGAATGGAGTATAATTGGTACGCTGGAAGGTCTGATCAGGGAACCACTCAGTATCCTGTTTTTCCTGGGAACGCTTATCTTTTTAAGTCCTTACCTTACTTTATTAGTATTAATTCTGCTGCCCATTGCCGGTTTCATTATTGGCCGACTCAGCAAATCACTTCGCAAAGACTCTGGCGAGGCACAAGGTGAGTTGGGTTCCCTGATGTCTATTGTTGATGAAACATTGGGCGGGTTGCGTGTGATAAAGGCCTTCAATGCGGAAAACAAAATCGGCAACACATTTAACAGGTCTAATATTTATTTGAATTTTTTGAGAAATAAGATTGCCTTCCGCAGGGATATGGCCTCCCCCCTTTCAGAATTCCTTGGAGTCATTATTCTTTGCTGTATTTTATGGTTTGGTGGTAAAATGATTTTGGAGAGATCGATTGACATGACCCCCGATAATTTTATTCTTTACATCATTATATTTTCGCAGATCATTAACCCGGCCAAGGCCCTGTCTACCGCTTTTTATAACACGCAAAGAGGTAGTGCCGCTATTGAACGCATTGAAGACATAATGAAAGCTCCGGTTACCATTCAGGAATTACCCGATGCAAAAACGTTATCTTCCTTCAACAGTAAGATTGAATTTCGTAATGTTTCCTTTTCTTACGAGGACGTAACCATTCTTGATAATATTAACTTGACCATTGAAAAAGGCAAAACCGTAGCTTTTGTAGGCTCCTCGGGCGCAGGCAAATCTACCTTGGCTGATCTCATTCCCCGATTTCATGATGTTACCCAGGGAGAACTCTTCATCGATGGGATAAATATTAAAGAGTATACCCTTGCATCCTTAAGACATCATATGGGCATTGTTACCCAGGAGCCCGTATTATTCAACGATAGTATTGCAACTAATATCGCGTTGGGCGATGATGCTGCGAATATTGCCGAAATTGAAGATGCTGCCCACGTAGCTAATGCGCATGATTTTATTATGCAAAAGGAAGAGGGTTATCAAACAAATATTGGCGACCGGGGGAATAAACTGAGTGGTGGCGAAAGGCAGCGCCTTACCATAGCCAGGGCCGTATTAAAAAATCCCCCCATTCTTATTCTCGATGAAGCCACTTCTTCACTTGATGCCGAAAGCGAGCGATTGGTACAGGATGCTATCAGTAAAATGATGCAGAACCGTACCAGTATAGTGATTGCTCATCGTCTTAGCACTATTCGACATGCAGATGAAATAATCGTTCTTCAAAAAGGAAAAATAATTGAACGCGGTACACATAATGAATTGATAGCCCAAAACAGCTTTTACAAAAAACTGGTAGATATGCAGGAGATCAGTTAACAGTATGCGAAGAAAGAAGAAGGCGGGATATTGAAGGCTAGTGGCTAGAGGCTGTTGGCTTTCTTCTTCCTCCTCGGCTTGTATCTCCACTAGCCAAAATGCTTTTTGAATTATCGTCTGATCGTCCCGATCTGACGATGATTCAAGGTCTCACAAAAAGCGGCTATCGGCTGGCAGCTTTCTCCGGCTTCGCATAAAAATTAAAATGCTTCCACTTCTGCATATCGGGCTTTGATAATTTTTGTTCCGAATCGGGATTCCCCAGGTCATCAAAATAATAAATCTCATAGCCCTGTTTTACGATGCAATCGTACAATTCATTGCGCTGTTGAACCATTAATTTAGAAAAACATTCCGCTTCCACTACCGGTTTATATTTCCCCAAAAGCGATTGAATGGATTGAATGATCTCCATATCATACCCTTCTGTATCAATTTTGATAAAGGAAAGTTTAGGTAACCATTGGCTATACTGCTGCTCCAGGAATTTTTCAAGGTTCACTGCTTTTATTTTATGTGGAAGCGTATAAGACCCATGAGCGCTGGTCGGTTGATCGGATATTCCTCCGTTACTCAAGGAGGCTTCTGAAGAAGAATAATAAAACTCCGCTTCTTTTTCGGCAATAGCATATGGAAGTACTTCAATATTTGTTTTATCCTTATTTAATCCAGCATTGGCAGTTACCACTTTCAGTATGTGCGGATTCGGCTCAAATCCAAGTACCAGTCCACTCTTTCCGGCCGCAAGTCCCATGGGTACCGTAGTATCACCGATATTGGTACCTATGTCAATGGCAAGGGACCCTTCCGGAATAAATCTGCGAAAGGAGTCTACATGTGCCTGGGTAAGAATAAAATCTTTCATCAATGGATTTCTCCAATTGGCAAACTGCACAGGCCCTTCTTTCTCTAACTGAAAAGTCTGTACTTCAGAAGGATACTCCTGAAAAACTCTCCTGGCTTTGCGGCGGGCCAGCTTATCTTTTATATATCGGAGCAACATGCTGATAATTTAATCAAAGATAAGCAGGTCCTGTTAATCATTATTTTTTAGCCCTATTCAATTAAATACCGACCTGCAGTAATCATTCAATTTCTGTCACCGATTATTTAAAGTGTAAAAAAATGAAGGATAACCAGACAAACTACCTGTGATCTGTACTTTATCCTAACTCAATTGAAACGATACTATTTTTCCGACGGTACTGCAAAATCAAGACCCCTTTCGTACATTCAACGCTCAAATTTTACGACATGAGAAAAATCACTTTGTCATTACTAGGCTCTTTTATAGTATTGATTACCCTCCAGGCACAAAAGAAATTATTTACGTACGATCAGCTTTTTAAAGGAGCGTCTACCAATGTATCCAAATCATTGCCTAATATTACCGGCTGGGTAGATGATGAACATTATATTGAAACGCGCAAAGACGAGACAGATGGAAAAACAAAATTCTTCTCGGTTGAAGTAAAATCAGCGATTGGTAAACTCTATGAAAAAAAAGAAAGTGCACCGGAAACCCAAACTCCTGCTTTTGCCGGACTACAAGATGCGCGTAATACCACCTTGTCTCCAAATAAAAAATGGGCCGCCTACACAAAACCGGATAATAACTTATATGTTACCGAAATAGAATCGAAAAAGGAATTTCAATTAACCAACGATGGTTCTGAAACTATATTGAATGGGTATGCCTCATGGGTATATTATGAAGAAATATTAGGCAGGGGCAGCCGCTACAAAGCCTTTTGGTGGAGCCCCGATAGCAAACAGGTTTGTTTTATGCGTTTCGATGATTCAGGGGTTCCGGTATTTCCTATCTATTGGAGCGATGGTCAACACGGTCGCCTGGAAAATGAACGATATCCCAAATCGGGTGATAAAAATCCCGAAGTTAAGCTCGGCATTGTAGCAATAGATAACCCATCCAAAACAGTGTGGGCCAACTTTAATCCTAAAGATGATCAGTATTTCGGCACTCCTTTATGGACCCCGGCCAATAAGTTATGGATTCAATGGATGAACCGCGGCCAGGATAAACTTAAAATTTACTATACTGATATTTCTACTGGGGAAAAAACGATAGTATATGAGGAAACGCAAAAGACTTGGATAACCCTGGATGATACGAAGCGCATCGAATTTTTAGCCGATGGAAAATCATTTATATTAAAAAGCGATAAGGAAGGATGGGAGAACTTATACCTGCACGATGCAACAGGTAAGCTTATTAACCCAATCACCACTGGAAATTTCTGGGGAACCAGTATTTCGCGCATTGACGAGAAATCAAAAACACTTTATTTCCGTGCCCGTAAAGAAAACTCCGCCCGGTTCGATTTTTATAAAGTGGGGCTAAATGGAAAAGGACTTACCAGATTGAGTTTTGGGGAGTTTAGCCATGACCAAATCAATCTTTCTCCCAATGCGAAATATTTTATTACTACCTATTCCAATGTAAGTACCCCCAATACAATGTCACTGGTTGATGGTAAAGGAAAAATAATTCGGGAATTAGGTAATACCCGAGGAACAGAATTTGACAGTTATATCATACCAAAAGTAGAATTAACAAGAGTCAAATCATCGGATGGATTATTTGATTTACCCGTGCTGATCACTTATCCGGTTAATTACGACCCAAATAAAAAATACCCCGTGCTGATAAATATTTATGGTGGTCCAAATGCGGGCACTGTGTATGACCGTTGGCGGCAGGTTGGAGGAGCGGCTCAATGGTGGGCACAGGAAGGGATGATACAGGTCGCATTTGATAATAGAAGTTCGGGGCATTTTGGAAAAATTGGATTGAATTATATTCACCGGCAATTAGGCAAATATGAAATAGAAG
This sequence comes from Chitinophagaceae bacterium, assembly GCA_031360425.1. Classification (GTDB taxonomy): domain Bacteria; phylum Bacteroidota; class Bacteroidia; order Chitinophagales; family Chitinophagaceae; genus Endoryza. The sequence goes on from JANMBO010000013.1 coordinate 214,712, forward strand.
ATTATATGGCTTGTGGAAAATGGTTACGTGATCAGCCATGGGTAGATAGCAACCGCGTTGCCATAACCGGGGGAAGCTTTGGTGGTTACATGACCTGCATGGCGTTGACTTATGGAGCAGATGTATTTACTCATGGAATTGCCAACGCGGCGGTTACCGACTGGCTGCTTTATGATACACATTATACTGAGCGCTTTATGGACACGCCCCAGGAGAATCCCGAAGGATATAAATTAACATCTGTTTTGACTTACACTGATAAATACAAGGGTCTTCTTCGTGTTGTACACGGAACTTCAGATGATAATGTACACATGCAGAACAGCATTCAATTGATAAATAAATTGCAGGAATCCAAAAAGCATTTTGAATTCATGATTTACCCCGGCGAAAGACATGGTATTGGAGGCAATAGTCCCAATAAAGCACAACACAACCGGAATGAAGCTTATGCATTCTACTACGAATACCTGCTGAATAAAACAATGCCCGCTGTATTTTGGGGTGGAAATCCGCCACAGAAAGCATTTTAATAATACTCTTCATCTTGCAAATAATAAAGGGAATAAGGAAAGACCTTAATCCCTTTTCTTATTTGATAAACATTTTATTTATCGGTGTATAAATTCATTACTACTCCCTGGCTCCCTGCCCCACCCACAAAGCCTCTAACAACAATGGTATAAATTTTTCCGGCAGCCAGGTTTACATTAGGTAATATAGAAATAATACTACCGGAGCCACTAGATCGGACTTCAAATGTTTGTGTACCCGGATCTATTGCAGTATAATTTACTCCGGTTCCATTGGATTGGTCATTGAAAACACGGCCAGATAAAACGGCTGTTCCTCCTTTGAACAAATCTACTGCAGGGCCATTGCCTACCAGGTGAAAAAAACGGACAAACGATTTTCCCGCCGGGGGATCGGAGAGGTTATCAATTAGTAATGATTTTTTGAGCCTGGAAATTGAATCAGCAATAACAATTGTGTAATTCTTATCAGCGTCTAATACAACATCACTATTGGTAAAGGGCAATATAGCACCTTCCAGGTTCATCCGGATATTAAAACCACCTGCATCTACCTTAACATAATCTGAAACAAGTCCGTATTTCACCGCAGGTATTAAAACCTTACCATCCGGGGCCAGGTCTACGGATGTAGCATTGGGTGAGGCATTCAAAACTCGTATTGAAGTTTGTGGCGTATTATTACTGTTTTTATTACACGCGAAAAACAGTAACACCAAACCAATAAAACAAAGTATTGTCTTCATGAAATTGAAAATTTAAATAAATATACCCTCTAATTTATCTACCGGTGAGTTATTCGCATCATAAAAAAAAGCAAAAAGCCGGAGCTACCCGGCTTTTCGATACCCTATCTTAAATCGATTTATTTATTCATCATTTGCTTAGCTTCTATACTCAGGGTGGCATGCGGTACCGCACGTAAGCGGGCTTTATCAATCAGTTTACCAGTAACACGGCAGATTCCATACGTTTTATTTTCAATACGCATAATGGCTTTTTCCAGGTGATCGATATAGCTGATCTGGCGACTTGCCATTTGTGCCAGTTGCTCGCGCTCCATGCTCATACTTCCGTCTTCCATGGTCATATACCGGTTCTCCGTTTCATCCCCTCCCATTTCGTCTTTGCGGGTAATTAATCCCTGCAGGTAGGTGAGTTCTTTCTTAGCCTGGTCCAGTTTTTTCTGAATCAGTTCCCGAAATTCCCCTAAATCAACATCACTATAACGCATGGTTGGTCCGGTTTGAATATTTCCCGGCTGGTCTAAAACCGACTTGGTAAACTCTGGTTCATATTTACGGGTCGTTTTTGTTTTGATATCCGGCATAACTACTTTAACGGGTTTTACCGGTTCTGTTTTCTTTTTCACGGGCAGGGGGGGTGCAGAAACTAATTTGATAGTTTTACCGCTTACAGGTCCTTTTATTTCGGGTGCTTTTTCAATAGGTCTTTGAGCGACCACAGGAGGAGGAGTTACTTTTTTAAGTTCTGCTTTGGGGGCCGGCTTGCTGGCAACAGCTTTTACTGCAGCTTTGGCAACTGGTTTTGCTGCCGATTTTTTTACCGCTACTGGTTTTGCAGGAGCCTTGGCCGCTTTTTTAGCCACAGGCTTAGCCACTTTTTTTGTTGCCTGTTTTTTGGGCGGTGAAGCCTTTTTTACCGGTGCAGCTTTTTTAGTAACCTTGGCTGCTTTTTTCTTGATTGCCATACTGTTAGGCTTTTTTTGTAACGAATACTTTTAATGGAATGTCATTTACTTCAATTTCAATGCCATGGGGTAATTCGGATACTGATTCCAGTTGATCTGCCATAATTTCGGCGCAAATATAGGTATTATATTGAGCGATGGTTTCCTTTAAGGCCCGGGATTCTAAAACTTTTACCAAAATCCTGTCGGTCAATTCGTAACCGCTATCTTTCCGGATCTTTTGAATGCGATTCACAAATTCCCTTGCATTTCCTTCATTTTCAAGGTCGGGGCTTACCGTAATGTCAAGGGCCACTGTTAAAGTGTCCTTATTGGCTACCATCCAACCCGGAATATCATCACTACTTATCTCAACTTCATTAATTTGTAATATTACTGGTTCATTATCAATTTGCAATGAAACAACAGTTTCTTTTTCCAACTTAGCAATATCTTCCTGGTTAAAATTACCCAAGGTCGTGGCCACAGCTTTCATTTTGGATCCTAATCTTTTTCCCAGCGCAACAAAATTGGGTTTGATTTTCTTCTTAATAAACCCATTATTTTCAGTTATATATTGTATTTCTTTTACGTTTACTTCGGCTTTTACCAGGTCTTCTATCTTCTCTAATTGTTGCTTCATTGTATTGTTCAAAACCGGAATCAATACTTTTTGCAAAGGTTGACGGACCTTAATATTTACTTTCTTCCGTAACGACAATACCAGGGAAGACACATCCTGCGCCAACTGCATTCTTTCTTCAAGCAATAGATCAATCTTTGACTTATCAGCTTGGGGATAATCGGCATGATGAACGGACGTGACGCTAAACCTTCCTGTTGCTTTGTTTAAATTTCCGAAAACGGTATCACTAAAGAATGGCGAAATGGGAGCCATCAACCGGGTAATTGTTTCAAGGCATTCAAACAAAGTTTGATACGCACAGATTTTGTCGTGCTCATACTCGCCTTTCCAAAACCGGCGGCGGCACAAACGCACATACCAGTTGCTGAGGTGCTCATCTACAAAATCTTCAATAACCCTACCGGCCTGCGTGGGTTCGTAATCATCCATGAATTCATTTGCTTTTTTCACTACGGAATTCAGCGAAGAGAGAATCCAGCGATCTATCTCGGGTCTCTCCTGCACAGGGATATAAGATTCTTTGAAGGCAAATCCATCTACATTGGCATACAAGGCAAAGAATTGGTAAGTATTATATAAGGTGCCAAAAAATTTGCGCTGCACCTCTCTAATACCTTCCAGGTCGAATTTCAGGTTATCCCAGGGAGAGGTATTGGTAATTAGGTACCACCTGGTTGCGTCGGCTCCATATGTTTCAATGGTTTTGAATGGATCTACCACATTTCCCAACCGCTTACTCATTTTATTTCCATTCTTATCTAATACCAATCCATTTGACACTACGGTTTTGTAGGCTACCGAATCATACAGCAAAGCAGCAATTGCATGCAAAGTGTAAAACCACCCCCTTGTTTGATCAACTCCCTCTGCAATAAAACTTGCCGGGTATAACTCATCAAAACGATTCACTCCAGGTGGTAATTTAAAGGGATACTTCTCTCCTTTCTTCAATTTTTCATAATCCAATCCCCACTGCGCATAAGGCATGGCACCACTATCGAACCAAACGTCAATCAGATCAGGAACCCTTTTCATACGCTTACCTGATTTGCCCACTAAAATAATATCATCCACATAGGGTTTATGTAAATCCAAAATGCCCTCATGCAGGTAATGCTTGTTTACCTCGCCTCCCAATAATTCGTTAGCATAGCGAATAGCATCATTCAATTCTTTAATAGATCCAATGCATCTTACTTCCCCCCCATCTTTTTCATCAATATACTGATCATTATCATCTACCGTCTTCCAGATGGGCAATGGGGTTCCCCAGAAACGACTACGACTCAGGTTCCAGTCGACCATATTTTCTAACCAATTTCCAAAACGACCTTCGCCGGTAGACTTGGGTTTCCAGTTGATGGTTTTGTTGAGTTCCACCATCCTGTCTTTGATAGCGGTCGTTTTAATAAACCAGGCATCCAATGGATAATAGAGAATCGGTTTATCAGTACGCCAGCAATGCGGATAATTGTGCTCGTATTTTTCTACTTTAAAAGCGCGGTTCTCTTTTTTGAGTTTTACGCTGATATCAATATTGACATCAACATAATTATTGTCGTCTTTATAATTTTTTACATATCTCCCGCTGAATTCACCTAATCCATTTACAAATTTTCCTTCCCGATCTACCATTGTTAATATGCCGATATTATATTTTTTACCCACTCTATAATCATCGGCACCAAAAGCCGGAGCAGTATGAACAATTCCTGTTCCATCTTCGGTTGTTACAAAATCGCCCACCATCACCCGAAAAGGTTGAGCATTTGGAGTTATCGACTGGATTTCTAAAAGTGAGTTGGCATCATAAGGAAGCAATTGTTCATATTCACATCCTTCCATGTCTTTTCCCTTGAATTCAGTTATGATTTTCCAGGGCAATATCTTTATTTCCGCACTGTAATTTTCAAAACCACTATGCTCTCCTTCCGGTTTGAAATATTTACCCACCAATGATTTTGCGAGAATAACATTAACAGGCAAATGCGTATAGGGGTTGAACGTTTTTACCACTACATAATCAATGTTTGGACCTACAGTTAATCCTAAATTAGAGGGTAAAGTCCATGGAGTAGTCGTCCAGGCAAGAAGAAGAACTTCTGAGGATTTTATCTTAGAATCACCCCATGCCTTTTCTGAAACATCTCTTAAATTTTCATAAAATGTATTTACACCATATTTAGCTAATGCTTGCGCGGGTGATGAAGCCATTGAACTTGTAATATTCGGAATTTCGCTTTGAATCATTTTAAACATCGCTACCACACTCGTATCCTTAACATCTTTATAAGTACCCGGTTGATTTAATTCATGCGAACTCAAGCCCGTTCCGGCGGCCGGTGAATAAGGCTGGATGCTTACACTTTCGTAGAGCAATCCTTTTTTATACAATTCACTCAATATCCACCAGAGTGTTTCAATATATTCGTTTTTGAAGGTGATGTAGGGATCATTCAGATCTACCCAATATCCCATCTTCCGGGTAATATCATCCCATTTGTCCTTATAACGAAGCACTGCTTCGCGGCATTTTAAATTATATTCTTCTACAGAAATCTTCACCCCAATATCCTCTTTACTAATTCCTAATTCTTTTTCCACCCCCAGTTCGATGGGTAGTCCATGAGTGTCCCAGCCACCCTTCCTTTTTACCTGGAAACCCTTCATTGTTTTATAACGGCATACAAGGTCTTTTAACGTACGGGAAATAACATGGTGAATGCCGGGCATGCCATTGGCACTGGGCGGGCCCTCATAAAAAACAAAAGGAGTAGCCCCTTCGCGAAGCGACACACTTTTTTCAAAAGCCTGGTTCCTAGTCCATTCAGCCAGTATTTCCTGCTCCATGGCGGGCAGGTTTAGTTGCGAAAATTCCCGGTACTTAGCACTCATATTATTGGTATCCTGTCTCTATATTAAAGAAGTGGGCAAAGGTAAAGAAAAATTGAAGGCAAGCTGAGTGCAAAAACAGGACTAATCACCGCTGGCAGTTTATAAAATTTTTTTATCGAAACCCCATCAAGTGAACCTTATTACTTCAAGAATCGCCTGCCTTGTTTGGTCCAGGTTTCCGGCCTGCGGATTCGACATTTTAACCTATATTTCATTTTCAAGGCCTGCAGATTGGATAAAGTATTTTAAAGAGCAGCCTAATCCTATAGTTATGCAGAAGGCTTTACTATCAGGATTATTATCACAGTGCATGGAAACCGGTTCACCTCCGACCTCCTCATTAGAATCAGGAAACTAGACTGGAAAATCCAAATATTCGGCAGGTGCAATTAATTACTCCAAGCTTTTCAGAAAAACCCTTCCTCCTAGGATGAATTGAAAGGATCGCCGATTTAAAGAAAATCCGTACCAGGTGCCATTTATCAATGAATGACTAATGGATTGCATGTAGGGAGCGTTCTTCTCAGAAAAACCTTATGTCAAATAATAATCCGTTAAGAAATGCCTAAAGGACCCTGTCTTTATAATCTGATTGTCATATTTTTCCACATTCTCACGCTTTGGCATAATTTCTGGTTTTATAATCGAGATATATTTGATGCATGGTTGTGCAGAAGAATGGGTATTTCATACACTCAAAAGAGCGTAAATAACCTGCATCTAATCCTAAGGGGTTTTACCTCATATAGTTAAGATATTTGAATTAATTTCATAGAGCATTACATGAAAAACCTTTTCTACGGTTTAGGGTTTAGGGGTTAAAAAGGGGAGTATTCCTGCTCCCCTTTCCTTTTATAGGAAAGGTTTCAACAATATATTCTTGTTTTTCCGTCACCACCCGTTTTTAATCTCAACAGGCCTGTTGAAAAACCATTACAGGCATATATTTTTATCCAATGTCTTATTAATTCCACACGATTAAGGCCAGTTCCTGAAAAACAAATTCACTCCCTATAAAAAAACCTCCCCGGTTAAACGAGGAGGTTTCTTTTTTTACAGACTGACAGTTTTTGGATAGTTTGGCTCGATAATCTATAAAGTATATTTGAAAAGGAAACTATACGGTTTGATTCCGATTCAATAGATAAAATTTTTTCATTTGCCGGGAATTTGCCCGGAAGTAATTAACTAAAGAGCCGCTATTAGTAATGCCAGGTATAACTTCAAATGCTTTTTGGGATATGCCATGGTCACTTCCACTCCTCCATTGTTTGAGTAAACATGAAGCCTTGGCTGGTTATAGCAATAACCACCTTCAAGGCTCTTTTAGGGAATTTCCAAGTATACGGGTTACTAACCCTTAATGAGAATAAAGTTCTTAAATGACAATGCATTGACAAATTTTTTAGGCACAGGGGTTTCCCGGAATTACTTTTGCAACTCAGCTCAAAAAATTTCCTAAAAATGAAATCAGGGAACTGAAAGGATTGTAATTCTGTTGAAGCAATAATCGAATTTTTTACCTCTTGTACTTATAAATTATCATGACAAAGGTTATCCGAATCGGAACCAGAGAAAGCCAGTTAGCCGTTTGGCAAGCAACAGCGGTTAAAGATCTGTTGTCAAAAAATCATTTTAATGCAGAATTGGTTTATATAAAAAGCGAGGGAGATGTTGACCTAGAGACTCCGTTGTATGAAATGGGCGTTCAGGGTATATTCACCAAAGAATTGGATATTGCCCTATTGAACAATAGAATTGATATGGCCGTGCATTCAATGAAAGATGTGCCCACCCAATTGGCAAAAGGCCTTCAGCAGTCGGCCGTATTAAAACGGGGACCCGTAAATGATCTGCTGGTTTTTAAGAATGAACAAGCGCAGGAAAAATACTCTCTACTCCCGGCTATCGATTCACGATTCCGTATTGCCACGAGCAGCATACGACGAAAGGCGCAATGGTTGAATAAGCACCCGGATCATGAAATACACAACCTTCGGGGAAATGTAAATACCCGATTGAAAAAGTTGGCTGATTCGAATTGGGATGGTGCCTTATTTGCCCAGGCAGGGTTGGAACGCGTAAACCTAAGGCCGGTAAATAGTGTGGTATTGGACTGGATGTTGCCTGCACCTGCTCAAGGGGCCATAGCCGTAGTTTGCCGGCAACCGGATGAATACTGCCTGGAAGCCTGCGCTCATTTTGATGATGAGGAAACAGCACTTTGCACGGCTATTGAAAGAGATTTTTTACGCACATTGCTGGGTGGATGCTCAACGCCCATCAGTGCGCTAGCAGAAATAAAGAATTCGGTCATTAATTTTAAAGGGAATATTTTATCGGTAGATGGAAAACGAAAAGCATCAATCGAAGAAACAGCCGCCGTTAATGATGCAGCCGGATTGGGAAACCTTTGCGCAATTAAACTCTTGGAAAAAGGCGGACAAGCCATTGCCGATACAATTCGAAATGCCACTCAATAAAATAAAGATATTAAGTACAAGACCTATTGCCGATACGCTTATCGAAGCGGCCTGCCAAAAAGGTATTATCATTGAAATCCTTTCTTTCATAGATACGGAAACCATTGAAACAGTAGAAGTACAACAGGAAATTGAACAGGCTTTGTTACAATCTGCCACTATTGTATTTACCAGCATGAACGCGGTGGAAGCTGTTGTTGCCCAGTTGGAAGATCACCATCCTGATTGGGCCATTTACACAATGGGAAATACTTCAGAGCAACTCGTAAAAAAATATTTTGGAGATCAGGCCATTGCCGGTACAGCAACCAATGCTTCTGAACTCGCCGAACTAATTGCGGAAGACGGTTATGCAAAAGAGGTTATCTTTTTTTGTGGAGATCAACGTAGAGATGAATTGCCCGACATATTGAGGAAAAATGAAATGGAGGTATATGAAATTGAAGTTTATAAAACAGTAGCCACCCCGCATAAACTTACAAAGCAATTCGATGGCATATTGTTCTTTAGTCCAAGTTCCGTGGAAAGTTTTTTCAGTGTAAACAAGCTCAGCAGCAAAACGATACTTTTTGCTATCGGCAATACTACAGCTAATACAATAAAAAAATATGCAGAAAATAAAATTATTATCAGCGATGCGCCCGGTAAGGAAAACCTGGTGCAGGAGATGATAGAATTCTTTGGATCGTGAACCATTTGCCTATACGCGTGGTTGTCACTCAGAATAATAGGAAGTTATCCTTACTTATAATTTATTTACCGATTAACCAGTAGAGCTTCTAATAATACAGCAACTTATGTCACCTCTCAAAAACGATCTATTACTAAGAGCCCTCCGCAAAGAAAAAGTAGAGCGACCTCCCGTATGGATGATGCGGCAGGCCGGCAGATATTTACCAGATTATATTAAGCTGAGAAATAAATACGATTTCTTTACCCGCGTGCAAACCCCGGAACTTGCCTGTGCCATTACCCTTCAACCGGTTGACCAGGTAGGGGTAGACGCAGCCATTATATTTTCTGATATACTAGTAATACCTCAAGCTATGGGGCTGGAGGTATTAATGGAAGAAGGTAAAGGACCCTCGTTACCCAAAACTATCAAAACTCAAAAAGATATTGATGACCTGGTAACCGATCATGCTGAAGAAAATCTTCATTATGTATATGATGCATTATCCCTTACTAAAAAAGAGTTGAATGGCCGTGTACCGCTTATCGGTTTTGCCGGAGCCCCCTGGACACTCCTTTGTTACATGGTAGAAGGCAAAGGAAGTAAAACATGGGATAAGGCCAAACAGTTTGCCTATACAGAACCTGAACTGGCTCACCAGCTTCTCCAAAAAATAACCAGCATAACGATTAGCTACCTCAAAGCGCAGGTTAAGGCGGGAGCGGATACCATTCAAGTATTTGATAGCTGGTCAGGTTCATTAAGTCCGGCCGACTTCAAAACCTTTGCTCAACCTTATTTATTACAAATATCCGATGCTTTGAAAAACGATGCACCGGTGATCTTATTTCCAAAAGGAAGCTGGTATGCATTAAAAGAGCTGAGCCAAAGTAGTGCGGCGGGAATTGGTATCGACTGGTGCATCACGCCGCAGTTTGCCAGGGAACTGACCAGCAACAGTATTACCTTGCAGGGAAATTTTGATCCGGCAAAGCTATTGGCTCCCATACCGCAAATAAAAAAATCGGTAAAAGAAATGATTGATTCATTCGGTACCAATCAATATATAGCCAACCTGGGGCATGGCATTACCCCTAATGTTCCGGTTGATCATGCTAAAGCATTCGTGGAGGCGGTTAAAGAATATAGACAATAAGGGATTGCTGGTATGAACCCGCAGCTATTCATTATTCAAGATTGAGCATTCACCATATGACTTCAAGAGAAACCTGGATAAAATATATTCACGATCTGCAAAACAAAATCTGCGCAGCATTGGAACAGGCAGATGGAGCTGAGCGATTTGCAGAAGATGAATGGCAGCGCCCAGAAGGAGGTGGTGGAAAAACGATGGTGATAAGCAAGGGCCGTGTATTTGAAAAGGGAGGAGTCAACAGTTCAGTAGTTCATGGCGAAGTAACTGAACCGATGCGCCGGCAGTTGAATCTTGAGGGAGAAAAATGGTTTGCCTGCGGCTTAAGTATTGTAATTCATCCTTTCAATCCGTACATACCTACCATACACTGTAATTACCGGATGTTTGAGTTGAGCAATAAGAAGGACGAAGTAACCGACCGCTGGTTTGGAGGAGGCACCGATCTCACTCCTTATTATTTGTTTGAAGAAGATGCCATTTATTTTCATCAGTCTTATAAAAACGTATGTGATGCATTTGATCCTTCTTTTTATACACTATTCAAAAAAAACTGCGACGATTATTTTGTAAACTGGCACCGTGGTTCAGAGCGCCGGGGTGTAGGAGGAATATTTTATGACCACCAGCGGCCCACCAAAGAAAAAAATATTGACTTCTGGATGAACTTTGGAAAAGCTTGTGGAGAGACCTTTATTAAATCTTATACCCCTATTGTTGAAAAAAGAATGAATCATCAGTTTACCGAACATCATAAACACTGGCAGGAAATAAGAAGAGGGAGATATACAGAATTTAACCTGGTACATGACCGCGGCACTTTATTTGGACTAAAGACAAACGGAAGAACAGAAAGCATATTAATGAGTTTACCGCCTACGGTAAGATTTGAATACAACTATCAGCCTGTACCGGGCAGTGAAGAAGATAAATTGTTACAGGCTTGCTTACATCCTAAAGATTGGCTGGCTGTACCCGGTGAAGAAGAAAGAAATGAATGGGCGAAACGATCGAATACCTGCTAAAAGAAAAGCGATCAATCAAATAACAAAATTAGAAATTATTATATGTACCTGCCAAGAAGAAACAGAATATTACGCCAATCCGCGGCCCTCCGTTCAATGGTATCGGAAACTACTTTATCGCCGAACGATTTTATCGTCCCGCTTTTTATTGTAGAAGGGAAGGATATAAAGCAGGAGATTAGTTCCATGCCTGGTTATTACCGGTTAAGTATTGACCATGCAGTGAAAGAAGTAAAAGAGCTGTGGAGTATGGGTCTTAAATCGGTTTTACTTTTTATTAAATGCAGGGAGGAAGTAAAAGATAACAAAGGAACAGAAGCATTGAACCCGAATGGACTGATGCAGCAAAGTATTAAAGCAATAAAAAATGCGGTACCGGAAATGCTGGTGATGACGGATGTGGCACTGGATCCTTTTTCTTCCTTTGGCCACGATGGCATTGTAGAAAATGAGGAGATACTAAATGATGCCACTGTGGAAGTGTTAGCAAAAATGAGCGTAAGTCATGCCCAGGCAGGGGCCGATTTTGTAGCCCCCAGCGATATGATGGATGGAAGGGTCGCTGCCATACGGCAAGCACTCGAAGAAAATAATTTTACTAAAACAGGTATAATGAGTTATAGTGCCAAGTACGCTTCCTGTTTTTATGGGCCGTTCCGTGATGCGCTGGATTCGGCCCCTGGTTTTGGCGATAAGAAAACGTATCAAATGAATTATGCTAATCGTATTGAAGCAATAAAGGAAACATTGATGGATGTAGAAGAAGGGGCTGATATTGTAATGGTAAAACCCGCCTTATCGTACCTGGATATTATAAGAGAAGTTAAGAACGCGGTAGATGTACCAGTAAGCGCTTATAATATCAGTGGCGAATATGCCATGATTAAAGCCGCTGCGAAAATGGGTTGGATTGATGAAGATAAAGCAATCATAGAAACACTCACATCCATCAAGCGTGCAGGGGCCGATTTAATTGCGACCTATTTTGCAAAGCAGGCTGTTAAGCTAATTAGCAAATGAGCAAATGCGAAGATACAAGCATTCTGAGGAACAGCGTGTGCAAGTGCTTCCCCTCAATTTATTCAAATAAATCCAGCCATTAATTGAACACGAATTTAAAAATTGTAACATTTGCACATTTTCTAATTTGCACATTTATTCTTTATGAACCACTCAAAAAGCAAGCAATTATTCGAACGATCACAGCAATCCATTCCGGGAGGAGTAAACTCTCCTGTTCGCGCCTTTAAAAGTGTAGGAGGAACTCCTGTGTTCATGAAAAAAGCGAAAGGAGCTTATTTGTTTGATGCAGATGGCAATCAATATATCGATTATATCTCTTCCTGGGGACCCATGATACTTGGGCACGCTTATGAACCCGTAATTAAAGCGATCCAGGAATATGCAACTTACTCTACCTCTTATGGTGCCCCCACGGAACTGGAAATTGAAATGGCCGAGTTGATCAAAAGTATGGTGCCCAATGTAGACTTAATCCGTATGGTTAGCAGTGGTACCGAAGCCTGCATGAGTGCGATTCGCGTGGCCCGCGGTTATACCGGCCGTAATAGAATAATTAAATTCGAAGGATGCTACCACGGGCATGCCGATTCTTTTTTGGTAAAAGCAGGAAGTGGTTTAGCAACATTGAATATTCAAACAGTACCAGGTGTTACTGCCGGCGTCAGTAACGATACACTTACCTGCGCATATAATGATCTGCATGCGGTTCAGCAACTTATTTCTACCCATAGGAATGAAATAGCTGCGATTATCATTGAACCTGTGGCTGGTAATATGGGTTGTATTTTACCACAACCAGGCTATTTAGAGGGGCTGCGCAAAATTTGTGATGCAGAAAATATTGTTTTCATTTTTGATGAAGTAATGACCGGCTTTCGCTTATCGGCCGGAGGAGCACAACAACTATTAGGAGTAGATGCAGACCTTGTTACATATGGAAAGGTAATCGGGGGTGGCTTACCCGTGGGTGCATTTGGGGGAAAGCGAAAATATATGGAAGTAATAGCCCCATTAGGAAACGTCTACCAGGCAGGCACCCTGAGTGGAAACCCGATCGCGATGATTGCCGGCTATACCACCCTGAAACAATTAAAAGAAAATCCATCCATCTATACAGATTTGGAACAAAAAACCGTGTATTTAAAAAATGGATTGAATGAAGTGCTAAAAGGGGGTAAACAACCTTATGCCATAAACCAACTCGGATCTATGATCAGTATTCATTTTAGCGATCAACCTGTAACCAATTTTACTACCGCCGCTTCCGCAAATAATGAAATATTCAAAAAATACTTTCATTCCATGCTTCAACGGGGAATTTATTTGCCGCCTTCCGCATTTGAAAGTTGGTTCCTCAACAATGCGCTTACTTATGCGGATTTAGATACAACTATTCAAGCCACTAAAGAAAGCATTAACGAATCTGTTTATTGATCATCTCATCCTGAATAAGCCGCCCGGAATTATTGGTGAATGAATAAAGGCTATAAATGCAGGCATTAGTACCCTATATCAACAAGTACAAGGAAAAATGCTTTTACTTTCATTTCATTTTTAGCTGGAATACTATTGCTGCATTGTGCAAAAGGTAAAATATTCGAGTAGTTAATTATGGAAAGCCAAAGAAGAAATTATGCTCTTAACAATAATTCACATGGCTTCAGTCCTGTGTGTTTCTTAAACGCAGTTGAAAAATGGGAGATAGATGAATACCCCAGTAAAACCGATACTTCGGTTACACTCAACCCTTTTTCATATAACAAATACCGGGCATGTTCCATCCGTTGACTCTGGTAGAAATCGAATATAGTAGTCCCAAATAATTCCTTAAATCCTTTTTTGAGATAACATTCATTGATGGCCACCTTACGGCTTAATTCTTTAATTGTAAGAGGTTCTCCTATATGCTGTAACAGTACTTCTCTTGCTTTTACAATTTTTTCGCGGTCCGCTTCATTAGCAAGAAATTTGCACTGGAAGCCATCTATCTCTTTATCATCTCCCAGCATACACTCCAGGCTGTACAACAACAACATTTGCGTTTGGGCATTGATATAAATATTTTCCAGGCTATCTGTATAGGTATGATTTAGCAGCGCTTCCAGCACCATACGCGTGCGACTGCAGAGGGAAAGTATTTTGGAGAAAGAAGAAGTATGCGTAAAACTCAACACGTCATCGGTTAACTTATCTTTTAGTTTACCAGGTTTTACAAACTGCGATAAATGCATGGGTGAAAACCGGAAACTTACCACATCAATACTCTCAATACGCTCCATACAATTTCGCGAGGCATTGAATTTACACAAATCGCATTCAGTATCCTTTTGTTTGCAATACACATTGCCAGCTACACAAAAGCGAAGTTCAAAATAATTTTCTTTGGGTTCAGCCTTCTTATAATGATACAGCATCATCCCGGTATCTTCTACACCCCAATTAGGTTGCTTGCGGTACCGCTTAATAACGTACTGCACCGACCCGGGAATAGTACGCTCCTTTTCCTGCAGCAGCATGAGTTGATCCTGCATGATGGGCTGCTTGTAAGCCAGGGATAATATATCTGGAGGATTGAACATACCGAACAGCAAATTTACAATTCAAAAGGCATTTAGCCTAATACCCTATGTTAAGAGTTTTGGAAGGGCGGCCAGGATTTTCGCGTATTTAAGCTGAGTTGTTAGAGTTTTCAGACAAATGAAAGAGATTACCTTGTCAAAATCTGCCGTTTAGAATTTCGGCAGAGATCGCACACAGGCTTTGGTAGCCTAAGAAGTTAAGAAAAGTTGAAGTGAAATTTGGTTGAATGGAGTTAAAATGATGACTTCAAAAACTTATAATAAAAAGCGTCCTGTCAATCGTTTCTTGTTCATAAATAGCTTAATCAAAACTCTGGTTACTCGATGCCGCCAATTTCAACAAGCGGTCGAATTGTTCCGGGGTAAGATCATTATAGAAAAAATAAACCGGATCAAGTGGCCGGCCGTTCTTATGTACTTCGTAATGACAATGGGGTCCGGTAGATTTACCCGTATTGCCAACCCAGCCGATAATTTCGCCCCTTTTGACCCGCGCCCCATTTTGTACTTTAACCCGAAACATATGACCGTAAAGGGTTTCGTAGCCGTACCCATGATTGACTACCACGTGATTCCCGAAGCCGTTCCCTGAATTTCCGGCAACGCGCACCACTCCATTGGCTGTTGCATAAATAGGTGTGCCCTGCGGAGCGCTAAAATCAAGTCCTGCATGATACTTAACTGTTTTATAAACAGGGTCTATTCTATAGCCAAAGCCCGAAGCAATACGTTTAAGATCGCTGTTACTTACCGGCTGAATAGCCGGAGTAGAGGCAAGTAACTCTTCTTTATTTTTTATAAACCCGGTGATTTCATTAAATGATCTTTCCTGGTAAGCCATCCGCAGAATAAGATTATTGATGGAACCGGTAATGGAATTTTCCAGTTCACTACTGTTCATGCTCATTACCAACTTAATTTCTTTTTGCTTCTCCATTTCTTTCAACCGTACACTATCTGGCACCGGATTAGCTTCAAAAATGGTACGATATACTTCGTTATCGCGTTTTTCCAGGTCGGTCATCTGCTGTTGCATCTTCCTGGTTTTTTCATCCAGTACTTCAAACTGCTGACTGAGCATATAATTTTCCTGCCTAAGCAATTTTTCGTTAGCGGAGGGGAAATAGCGATAGGCAATGGAAACTAAAATAATAGCGGTTACAATGGCAGCAGAAATAAACCCCAAAATACGCAGAAGGGTTACCTGGAGAGGCGTTTCCAGTTTTTCATACCGGAGGCTATTGGTATTATAGTAATACTTTATCTTTTTCATTTCCGGGATTCTGAATACGGCATTTTTTCGATTGTTGGTTCAATGGTTTAAGCGTATTAGGGTTTACCATTTATCCGAATTTAACCATCCACTCAAAAATGCCCGACCTCTTAAATCCTTAAACTGTTAAACTCTTAAACTTTCAATTTACCTTTGCCCCTCTTAAATCACAGGCATACAAATATAATGTGCTGAGTGGCTTTATCCATCAAAGATTATTCCATTATGATGACGAGCGACGAGATACGAACCGCTTTTATGGATTTTTTCCGATCAAAGGGACATGAAATCGTTCCCTCTGCTCCCATTGTTATAAAGAACGACCCTACTTTGCTTTTCACCAATGCAGGGATGAACCAGTTCAAGGATTATTTTCTCGGCAACAAACAAGCTCCCTGGAATCGGGTGGCCGATACACAGAAATGTTTACGGGTAAGCGGTAAACATAACGACCTCGAAGAAGTGGGGGTGGATACTTACCATCATACCATGTTTGAAATGCTGGGTAACTGGAGCTTCGGAGATCCTGCCCGTCCGGCAGTCGGGTATTTTAAAAAAGAAGCGATTGCCTGGAGTTGGGAACTTCTAACTGAAATATATAAACTCGATAAGGATCGTTTGTATGTAACGATATTTGAAGGCGATATAAATGAAAAACTCCCCAAAGACGAAGAGGCTTACCAGGAATGGAGGAGAGTAATTGCAGATGATCGCATTTTACTGGGAAATAAGAAAGACAACTTCTGGGAAATGGGAGATACCGGCCCTTGCGGACCCTGCACGGAAATACATGTGGACTGCAGGAATGATGAGGAACGAAAGAAAATAGAGGGAAAAACACTGGTGAATAATGATCATCCGCAGGTAATTGAAATATGGAATAATGTATTTATTCAATTTAACAGGAAGAAGGATGGGTCACTTGATCCGCTACCTGCAAAACATGTAGATACCGGAATGGGCTTCGAGCGGTTAACAAGGGTACTGCAAGGAAAACAAAGTAATTACGATACCGATATTTTCACCGGAACTATTGCCGCTACCGAAAAGATTACTGGCAAAAAATATGCTGGTGGCGACGATAAGCAAAGTGTAGCTTTTCGGGTACTGGCCGATCACATCCGTGCTATTGGATTTACCATTGCCGATGGACAATTACCTTCCAATACGGGCGCGGGCTATGTCATTCGAAGAATCCTCAGAAGAGCGGTACGATATTATTATTCTTATCTCGATTATAAGCAACCGCTGCTGCACCAGTTGGTGCCTGTATTGAGTAAACAATTCGCCGCAGTTTTTCCCGAATTACTTCAGCAAATGGATTTTGTAACAAAGGTGGTGAAGGAAGAAGAACTAAGTTTTCTAAAGACAATTGATGCGGGCATTAAGAGATTTTATATTTATACAACTTCGACAGGCGATGGACATAAGGGATCCTTCTCAATGGAAAATATTGAAAATAAGGAAGAAGATATAAGGAAGACTAACGCATATATTGAACTAATCACAAAATATTCTAAGCAAAGAAAAAATAAAATAATTGCCGGAGAATTTGCCTTTGAATTAAACGACACATATGGATTTCCCGTTGACTTGACGAGTCTAATGGCCAGAGAACTAGGATGGACAGTTGATATGGATGGATTTAATAATGAAATGCAACAACAAAAAGATCGCAGTCGTGCTGCGACTACATTGGATAAGGAAGACTGGGTAGTATTAAATGGAAACAGCAAGCAGCAATTCATCGGTTATGATTTGCTCGAAACACAAACCAAGGTTTCAAAATACCGGAAGGTAACCGCAAAAGGGAAAGAGTCGTTTCAACTGGTACTGGAGAGAACCCCTTTTTATGCAGAGAGTGGCGGACAGGTTGGGGATACCGGTTTGGTAATCTTCGATGGAGAAAAAATTGCGATAACGGATACGAAGAAAGAGAATGATCTGATTATTCAGTTTGCCGATAAATTACCCATTAATATTACAGCAGTTGCCGATGCGCGGGTAAATAAAGAAACCCGCCGTAAAACAACCATTCACCATTCTGTTACGCATTTATTACATGCGGCATTGCGGAAAGTATTGGGAACCCATGTAGCACAAAAAGGTAGTTTGGTTAATCAAGATCACCTGCGGTTCGATTTTTCACATTTTGCCAAAGTAAACCAGGAAGAAATAACAACTATCGAAGCGCTGGTGAATGAAAAAATAAGGGAGAACATCCCCGTAATTATAAAAGAACTACCCAAAGATGAAGCATTGAAGCTGGGAGCAATGGCCCTTTTCGGAGAAAAGTATGGCGAGGTAGTGCGGGTGGTAATTATGGATGCCAATTATTCCGTTGAACTTTGCGGTGGTACGCATGTGGGCGCCACGGGAGAACTGGGCATTTTTAAAATAACGTGGGAAAGTGCAGTAGCGGCAGGAGTGCGGCGCATGGAAGCGGTTTGCGCAGAAGCGGCGGAACAATTTTTAAATAATTCATTGCAGCAACTGAATGAGGTAAAAGAATTATTTAAAAATCCAGCAGATGTTGTAAAAATTATTGAAAGTACTCTTGCCGAAAATGCGGAACTAAAGAAAAAAGTCGAGCACTTTGAGAATCGGCTGCTGGTAAATATTCGGAATGAGTTATTACAAAAAGATGAAATCATAAACGGCATTACCTTCATTGGCGATTTAGTAGAGGTGCCCAATGCCGATGCATTAAAAAAACTCTGCTTCGATTTGAAGAATAATCTTAACGATTATGTAGCTGTGTTGTGTGCTAATATCGGCGGTAAGCCTTTTGTAGCCATTGGCATTTCCGATACCGTTGTGACCGCTAAAGGATTCGATGCAGGTAAAATAATAAAGGAAACAGTTGCTCCATTAATAAAAGGCGGTGGGGGCGGACAGAAAAATTTAGCGACCGCCGGCGGACAGGATGCAAGCAACCTGGAGCAGGTGATTGAGAAAGTAAAAAGCTTACTCTAATTCGAAGACTCTGTTCGGAAAAAATATTTCTCATTTTCCTTCTCATTTTTTTCATAAACAGCCCCGCAAGAGCCCAGCTTTCATCACTGGATGCAATATTTCATGCAGACTCTATTAAACGAATAGTTTCCTTCCTGGTGGCCGACTCACTTAAGGGAAGACTAACGGGTTCCGGCGAAATTCATAAAGCCACTGAATTTGTAGCTAAAGAATTTCAGCAGGCAGGTGTTCCTCCGGTTGCCGGGATGGAGGGTTATCATTCCGAATTTCTTTTCTGGGATAAACGATCGGAGGAAACAAGAGGTATTATTGTCATCGGTGCCATTCCGGGAAAATCGAAAAAAGAAGAACTCATCATATTTTGGGCACATTATGACCATGTGGGAACAAAATCAACTACCCTCATTGAAATTTATCTAAAAAAAGCAACGCAAGATCCAACTGATTTAATTTATAATGGAGCTAATGATAATGCAAGTGGTACTGCAGCCATGGTACTCCTGGGGCGTTATTTTGTTACGTTAGCAAGCAATGAAAGAACGATTCTCATTATCGCCTTTTCAGGAGAAGAGTTTGGGTTAAAAAGTTCTTATGCTTTTTCATCATTAATAGACCCAAACTCGGTTAAAGCGGTAATTAATATTCAAATGATAGGAAGAGGACTTTACAGCAATAAACACAACCCTTACATCACGGGTGAACAATTCTCACACCCGGATGATATTTTAAAAAACCGCCTTAGAAAACAGCGAATGGACTCAGGTAGCTGGAAAATTTATTTTAAGAAGGACCCCTTTATCCAGGAAAACCTGTTTAGCCGATCTGATAATTATCCTTTTGCATTAAAGGGTATTCCAGCTAACACTCTGATGGTAACCGCTCCTACTGATAATTTTTATCACTCAGTAAACAACGAAATTGAGCAGTTGGATTTCAGGAATATGTCGCTAATAATTAAGGTTATTGGCATAAGTCGTTCCGGGCTGGTAATAGGGAAAGATACACCTGCCCGTATAGATCCAAAAAAACTATAACCAATTTTCAGATTCTTTCCTGGCTCCCGGCCGTTGGTTCTCGGCATTTGGCTCTTGGCTGCTGGCTCCTGACTCTTGACTCCAGACTCCGATCTCCCTGTATTTCCCAACGATCAGTTAAAAACCGCTCCTCTTCTCCGAAAATTTTCGTATTTCAGCAAAATCCCTATATTTGATCTACGAAATCCGACGTAGATAATAATTAATCAAAATTCTTAAGTATGAAAAAATATGTTTTTGTATGCTGTATTGCAGCGGCCCTGCTGGCTGGCGGCACTGGTTTGGCCCAGGAAAATAAAGAAAAGGAAAAAGAAAAGATGGGAGAGTACGATGAGATTATCATTAAAAAGAAAGGAGACAAAGATGGCAAGGTAATAATCGAAATCAAAGATGGTGAGGTGAGAGTAAATGGCAAATCCATTGAAGAATTTGATGACGATAATATCTCTGTTCGCCGCCGCAAAATGCCCAGAGCTGCCTTATCCACTACGGGCTCCAGGTTCCGCAGCATGGCCCCTGCCTTTGGACCAGAAGGCTCCTGGAATTTTAACGATGATGGAGACGGACCCGCCATTGCCTATTTAAATAGCAACAAAGCCTTTCTGGGTGTATCTACTGAAAATGCAGAAGGGGGAGCTAAAATAATAAGCGTTACCGAAAACAGCGGAGCCGAAAAAGCCGCTTTGAAAAAAGGAGATGTGATAACGATGGTTGATGATAAAAAAATTGAGACCCCTTCCGATCTTACCAAGGTAATTGGCAAACAAAAACCGGAAGATAAAATTACCATTACCTATAAAAGAGAGGGTAAAATAAATAAAACGACGGCAACACTTGGCAAGAATAAAATGAGTTCGATAAGCCGATCATATGGATTAACCGCTCCCGGCCAATTTTATGGACCCGAAGCCATGGAGCCCTTTGAGGGATTTGATTTCGATTTGAAATCCGATAATTACAATCATCTTTTTGGAGCCATGGGAGGAAGACCCCGGTTGGGAATCAAAGCACAGGATACAGAAGATGGAAAAGGAGTGAAAGTAATTGATGTGGCAAATGAATCGCTCGCCGATAAAGCAGGCATTAAAGAAGGTGATATTATCACAGAATTCGATGGAAAATCAATCAATAGTGCGGATGAACTGGTGGAAGTTGCCCAGGAATCAAGAGAGAAATCATCCGTGAAGTTGCAAATTGTTCGGGATGGTAAATCTCAATCGGTTGAAATAAAAACACCTAAAAAATTGAAAACGGCCAATCTCTGATTTTATAGGATCGTCATGAAAGATAAGCCGCCTCCGCAAGAGGCGGTTTTTCCATTTCTTCCATAATATTAGTGATGAACTATTTAGATTCCGTAGCTATATTTATTTGGCTGTTTTACTACTCCACCCAATATTTATATCTGCTTTCTGCCATTGAAACAAGATTACCCACTTGGCATAAACAAGACAGGAAATCCAGCCAGATTGAAGTAATTTTGCTGGCTTCCGAAAGCGAATGATATTAGGTTATGTGGGGCAATGCACTAAACAGGTATATATCTAAATGAGGAAATAAATAAAATGTTCAGACTCAGACCGTCAGGCCAGGTTTTATTTGTTTTATTCCTTTTTTTTTCTGGGGCAAAATTATTTAAAGATAAATGTCGATTAATTACGAAGCATACGAGGTAGTAATAGGATTAGAAGTGCATGCGCAGTTGCTTACGCTGAGTAAATTATTCTGCGGCGACAGTGCCGCTTTTGGGGGTGAACCCAATACGCATATTAGCCCCATTACCCTTGCACACCCGGGAACTTTACCGAAATTGAATAAAAAAGCGGTTGAATATGCCATTAAGATGGGATTGGCCTGTCATTGCCGAATCAGCCGCAATAATTACTTTGCCCGGAAGAATTATTTTTACCCCGATCTGCCAAAAGGCTACCAGATATCACAACATACCACTCCTATTTGTGAAGGCGGGTATATATCTATCCGGACGGCCACTGGTGAAAAAAATATTGAGCTCAACCGTATTCATCTCGAAGAAGATGCGGGTAAAAGTTTACACGATATCGATCCGGAATTTACCTGCGTTGATTTGAACCGCGCAGGCGTTCCGCTTATTGAAATGGTAACAGAGCCCTGCCTGCGTAGTGGCGATGAAGCCTACGCCTATCTTACAGAAGTTCGAAAATTATTACGGTACCTGGAAGTATGCGATGGGAATATGGAGGAAGGCAGTATGCGCTGTGATGCAAATATTTCCATCCGGAAGAAGGGAGATATCAAACTGGGAACCAAAGTGGAGGTGAAAAACCTCAATTCGATACGCAATGTTAAGCGGGCAATTGAATACGAAACAAAAAGATTGATTGAATTGGCAGAGAGCGACGAACCTATTTTGCAACAAACAAGAAGTTTTGATGCCGGCAACAACACCACCTTTGCGCTGCGAACCAAAGAAGAAGCCAATGATTATCGTTATTTTGCTGATCCTGATCTCACTCCTTTCCGGGTAAGCGAAGAAATGCTTAAGGAGATTCAACATTCTATTCCTGAATTACCCGAACAAAAAGTAAAAAGATACCAGGAAGCACTACAATTACCTGAATATGATGCCAGGATACTGAGTGAGGAAAAAGAACTGGGAGATTATTTTGAAAAAATAGTGGCATCCCTTCCCCCATTTGCGGTCGCTAATACAGGCGTGAAGGCAAAATCTGCCGCAAACTGGATGCTCGGTCCTGTTAAATCGTATCTCAACGAACACAACCGTTCTATAAAAGATTTTCAGATCCCCGCTCCAACTATTGCGCGATTAATTACGTTAATAGATGAAGGGAAGTTGAATTTTTCAACCGCCTCTTCTAAATTGTTTTCTGCGTTAGTCCAACAACCGGCAGCTGATCCGGAAACGCTGGCGATACAACTGAATATTGTTCAGGATTCTGATGAGAATAATGTACTCCGTTGGGTAGAAGAAGTATTACACAACATGCCCGAAAAAGTAGCGGAATATAAAAAAGGAAAAAAAGGATTAATCGGTTTGTTTGTTGGCGAAGTAAAAAAAATATCAAAAGGAAAAGCTGATCCGAAAATGACCAATGATCTGTTGATAAAAAAATTACAATCATGAAGAAATGGAGTAGCCTGTTGTTGTTGATTTTATTTATAGCTGCCTGTAAATCGAAACCTACCGGTAGTCTTGAAGTAAAAGGAACCGTAAAAAATCTGGACTTGCTTGCCGAGCAATACCCAGGTACTGTAAAAGAAGGGGCTATTACCCTGATGCTATTTGAAGTACCTTTTGGCAGCGATGCCCAGCCAATCCAACTTGATTCGGTTACCATTACCGGGCAAAACAATTTTTTTACTCTGAAAGGCAATACCTCCGCCATAGGTATGTATGACATCATGGTAGACCGCGGGGGACCCATGATACCTTTAGTAAACGATGAACCGGAAATAAGAGTGAACCTTGATTTCAAAAGCAAAGAAAAATTTTATACGGTAAGCGGATCCGAGGCCAGCAAGCAATTACAGGATTTTATTTATGCATACAGTGATTACAGCAATGTAATTAATAAAGAATTAGCTACAATTGATAGCCTGAAAAAACTGGAAGCGCCTGATAGTATATTGATCGTTGCTACCAATAAAAAAAACAAAGCCATTGATGGCCTGAATAATTTCCTGAAACAATACCTTCTAACAATTAAGCAGGGTACAGTAGCTTCGTTTGCCCTGGGACGTTCGGCGCAAACATTAATAACGGCCGATTTCGAAACTGAAATGAACAAGCTGTTACAAAAATTTCCACAAGATGCCAGTTTGGCGGCCATAAAAAATCAATACAATGCTTTTAAAGCTCAGTCTGAAGAAATGGAAAGACGCCGTCAGCAAGGGTCATGGATTGGAAAGAAAGCACCCGAATTAATATTGCCCGATCCCAATGGAAAACAAATTGCCCTTTCTTCGTTTAAGGGCAAGTATGTATTGGTAGATTTCTGGGCCAGTTGGTGCGGTCCCTGCCGCCGCGAAAATCCTAATGTAGTTGCCGCTTACAATCAATTCAAAAATAAAAACTTTACCATACTGGGCGTATCACTCGATGAAAAAAAAGAAGCCTGGATAGAAGCTATACAATCTGATGGTCTCAATTGGACACACGTAAGCGACCTCGCTTTCTGGAAAAGTAAGGCGGTAACCACTTTTGGTTTTGAAGGCATTCCTTTTAATATATTAATAGATCCACAGGGTAATGTAGTGGCCGAAGCGTTGCGCGGATCAGAATTGATAAACAAATTAAGCGAGGTTGTAAAATAGAATCATTGTCCGTGGATCAGCAAATGAACCATTTTTGTTCTAAGTTTCCTTAAAATCATTCGTCTCACCTTTATACTTTTTTTGGCATTGGAATTAACATGCCGGATAAATTATAATTAATAAATAATTCTCGATATGCAATAGGACCCGTTGCCCAGAGAACTTTGTTAATTCACTAAAACAAGCTTTAACGAATCAACCGCGTTGCAGGATTATCGGTGGCAAATAGGAATCGCCCGCTTATAATAATTCGGGAAAGAAAATAGATCAGCCCAAAAAACGAGCGTTATTTGGGGTGCTTATTAGCCCGAACCATTAATATCAGTAAAGCAGGTAAGAATACGAGGTTGGTAAGCGTGGCCATAATCAAGGTAAGGGAGGTTAGCCACCCTAATGCCTGGGTGCCGCCAAATCCGCTAAAAACAAAAATGATAAAGCCAGCTATTAAAACAAGAGAAGTATAAATAATACTGATACCTGTTTTATGAATAGTTTCAATAACAATATCCTGTTTCGATTTATCACTCCGTTTCAGTTCCTGCTGATAATTTATGAGGAAGCGGATTGTAATATCAATGGCAATACCCAGGGCTACTGAAAAAACCAGCACCGTAGAGGGTTTTATGGGAACACCCACCCAGCCCATTACCCCGGCCGTAATAATTAGTGGGATAACATTAGGTATCAGTGAGCATAGCAAAATTTTAAATGAACGGAACAGGTACAACATGCAGGCTGCTATCAATAAGAAGGCCCATAAAATACTTTCCTTCAATCCATTTATTATAAAAGCGCTCCCCTCTAAAAAAGTAATACTGGTACCCGTAAATTCTACGTGGTAACGCGCCGTATCAAATAATTTTTTACTGCTGTCTTCTATGGATTTAATAATTTCCGGTAACCGTTTGCTGCCAACATCTGCCATACTTACGCTAATGCGTGCCTGTTGCCGGCTACTATCCATAAAAGCGCGAATTATTTTGGCAAAGTTATTTTGCTTGCCACTGCTATCTTCAGCCCTACTCCCTAAATATTGGGCGAGGAAAGCTATATCAAAAGAATTGGGTAATCCATAATTGGAAGAGTCCCCATCATAATAAGCCTGTTTGGCAAACTTCATTCCTTCAACTATAGACAAAGGTCTTGCCATCTCGGGTTTGCTGGCAATAAAACCAGAAAGAGAATCGATTTTCCCAAAAGTTTGAAGTGTATTTTTTCGTAACCCGTTTTTTTGTTTGGTATCAATGATGATTTCCAGTGGCATTACTCCTTTGAAATGTTTTTCAAAAAATTTCAAATCTGTATATATCCGGTCGGTTTTGGGAAGATCGTCCACAATATATCCTTTCGACTCCAGCCGAAACATTCCAATAACAGATAATACCAATACCAGTATGGTAACTGAATAAATAAGCTTCTGGTGATGCAAACTCCATATTTCCAGTTGATCGAGTATTGCCAGCAACCATCTATTCTCCAGGTACCGGGTATGTTTTTCTTTGGGAGAAGGCAACACGCTCAATGCAACCGGAATAATAATAATTGAAATAAAGAACAACGCCATAATATTCAATCCCGCAACCATTCCAAATTCTTTTAAGATAGCGCTCTTGGTCAATGCAAATACGGCAAACCCAATGGCGGCCGCTATATTGCAAAAAAGCGTTACTATTCCCATTCGGCTAATCATTTCTATCAGTGCCGGTTTCTTTTCACCCATATCGTTGTAGGCAGTATGGTATTTATTTAGAAAGTAAATACAGTTCGGAATGCCAATGACTACCACCAGCGGAGGAATTAATGCGGTAAGCAACGTAATTTTATAACCCAACAGATGAATGGTTCCCACACTCCACAATACGCCTATTATAACCACACCCAATGACAAAAACGTAGCGCTGAAACTCCGGAAGAAGATGAGTAGTATTACTGCCGATAAAATAATGGAACCAAATAAGAACCATTTCATTTCATCTGCAATCTTTGTAGCCAGATTAGTCCGGATTAAGGGTAACCCGCTGTAGTGCATTTCAGTATTTTGACTTTTCCCAAATGCATTTCCCGCATCTAAAATCGCTCCTACCACTGCATTTCTTCTCTTCGAGTTGAGTACATCTTTGTTAATACGTACTCCCATTAAGTAGGTGTGGGTTTCCGGATTGTAAAGCAGTCCCCGGTAAAATGGAAGCGATTTGAAAGTAGCGGCGCAACTGTCCAGCTCTGCCTGTGTAAGTTCTTTATTGGCAAAAACAGGACGTGGCATTAATTTTCCTTCCGTCGTATCCTTGATCAGGTTGGTAGCATCGGGCACACTTAATATATCTTCTACCGAATTAACCTGTTTTAACTTCTTTGCCAGAGTAGCATAGGAATTGAAAAAGCCGGCATCAAAAAAGTTATTGTTTTGTACTCCAATTACCATCACATTGCCATCTTCTCCAAACTTTTGGCGGAATGCCTGGTATACCTTGTATTTAGGATTATCGGAAGGGATGGCGCGGGTAAACTCGTAACTCAGTTCCACTTTGGAAGCATGCCAACCCATGAAAGCGGTTATACTCAAAATAACTCCAGCTAATATCCAGCGATAATGTAAAATAAACCGGCCAAGATTTGCCCACATAGTTAATTAAGTTGGTGATAAAAGCTGCCGCAAAGAAACTCAATTTAGACCGCTTGATGAAGATTAATTTTACCCCCTTTTCCAGCTAACTTTGCCCCCATGCGCGGTAAACTGTTTTACCTTTTTTATATATCAATTTTAATCTTTCATCCAGGCTTTGCCCAGGTTCCCGCGATTGGCCTTTGGCGTGATCATTCACCCTACGGCGAGGCGCGGCATGTTGTAAATGGTAACCAAAAGATCTGGTGCGCTTCTACATTCAGCATTTTTTCAATAGACAAGGAAGAAAACAGTATCGACCGCTGGAGCAAAGTAAATGGACTTGCAGAAACAGGCATTCGATCAATTGGCTGGGATGAAGGAACCATTTCATTAATTATAGCGTATAATAATAGTAATGTAGATATATTATCCGCATCCGGAATAAGAAATATTAATGCCATAAAAAATTCACTGCAAAGCGGTGATAGAAATATTTACAGCATATTCACTATAAACAACCTGGCGTATTTATCTGCCGGATTAGGGATTATCGTGCTGGATCTGAAAAAATATGAAGTAAAAGATACCTACATCATCGGAAGTTCCGGAAGTAAAATAAAAATTAATGCGGTAACGGCCGACATCACCTCGTTATACGCCGCCACTAAGGAGGGATTAAAAAAAGCGGCATTAATTACACCCAATCCATCCGATTACCGGAACTGGCAACTTATCAGTGGCATCAATGGGCTTTCCGCAGGAGAAGCAGAGCAGGTAACTATTCTCAATAATCAGGTGATTGTTGTTAAACAAGATTCCTTGTTTATTCAAACGGGCAATAACTGGGATTTTATTTATGCCGACGGATGGAAGATTAATAAGGCTGATGTTGCAGATAATAAACTACTCTTGAGTGAATCCCTTAACAATGCCGGGAGACTGGTAGTAGTAAACAGCACGGGTATAGTTGAACGGATTATTCAAAACAATACCTATACACGCCAGCCCCAGCAAAGTATTTTGGTAGATAATGATTACTGGATCGCCGATGCGGTGGCGGGACTTTCTAAATTCGGTAATAATAGTTTTCAATCCTATGTACCTAATTCACCCTTGTCGATTGCAAATGGTGAAATGATAATAAACAGCGGGGTGTTATGGGCATCGGGAGGAACAGTAACCACCAATTGGCAACCGGTTGGAAGCAAAAATGGATTGTACCGACTGGCAGATAACAGCTGGAAAAACTTCAATACCTCGTTGTTACCGGCAATGGATTCTTTGCCCGATTGTATTACGGTAGCCATTGACCGTCGAGATGCAACACTGTGGGCAGGATCGTATGGGGGTGGATTATTTTCAATTAAAAGCAACAATAGTATCAGTATTTATAAACAAAACAGCCCGCTGCAAGCAGCTTTATTTTCTCCGGGAAGTTACCGGGTAAGTGGCCTGGCTTTCGACCAGGAAAATAATTTATGGATATCGAATTACGGAGCAGCGCAGAATCTTCAAGTTCGCAAACCGGATGGTAACTGGCGTTCATTTACCGTTCCTTTTCCATTGAATGAAAATGCCGTTTCCAGCATTATGGTTGACGATCTCAATCAGAAATGGGTTATTGCCCCAAAAGGGCAAGGGATAATATGTTTTAACCACGGCGCTTCCATTGAAAATTCTAACGATGATCGCTGGAAATGGTTTCGCACGGGAAAAGGAAATGGAAATTTACCAGATAATAATGTGCTATGTATGTTAAGCGACAAGAACAGTTTTATCTGGATAGGGACCAAACAAGGCATTGGGATTGTACAATGCCCGCAGGAAATTTTCACCACGCAGGGCTGCGAGGCCATACTACCCATTGTTCAGCCAGACAATTTCGCCGGTTATCTTTTTCGTGATGAAGAGGTGCAGTGCATGGCGCTGGATGGTGCCGATCGTAAATGGATTGGAACGAAAAATGGGGCTTGGTTAATAAGCGATGATGGAGAAAAAACAATCTACCGGTTTACTGCGGAAAACAGTCCGTTGCCTGGAAATGACGTAAAACAAATTGCGGTGGATGGTAAAAATGG
This sequence comes from Chitinophagaceae bacterium, assembly GCA_031360425.1. GTDB lineage: Bacteria > Bacteroidota > Bacteroidia > Chitinophagales > Chitinophagaceae > Endoryza. The sequence continues at coordinate 243,692 of JANMBO010000013.1, forward strand.
AGAAGTCTTTTTCTCTACTTCTAACGGTATGGCTTCCTTCAGAAGTACAGCCATTACAGGAATTGTGACAAATAAAGAAGTGCTGGTATTTCCTAATCCGGTACCTCCTGGATATGCCGGTACTATTGCCATACGCGGACTGGCAAACAATTCTATTGTCAAGATAACCGAACTCGATGGCAGGCTGGTGTTTCAAACAAGAGCATTGGGCGGACAGGCAATATGGAACGGTAAGAACTACAAAGGGCAGTCGATATCCAGCGGAGTATACCTGGTATTGATACATGATGATGGCAAGCAGGAAAAATATGCTACAAAAATTGTTTTTATAAGTAAGTAATTAAAGTGTCGGCAACAACTCATAAAACAAAAGGTATTGTATTACGCGCCGTTAAATACGGCGAAACAAGTTTAATTGTATCAATATATACAGAATTATTCGGGCTTCAATCGTATATGGTGAACGGCATTCGAGTTGTCTCTAAAAAAGGAGGCGGCAGTGCCAACCATTTTCAGCCGGCAGCTATGCTGGACCTGGTAGTATATCATAACGATTTAAAAAATCTGCAGCGGATCAAGGAGTTCGGATGGGCCTTTATGTATCAGCATATTTTGTTTGATGTAATTAAGAACAGTGTGGCACTTTTTATAATTGAACTGCTTCAAAAAACCATTAAGGAGCCGGAAGCAAATCCCGATCTGTTTCATTTTATTGAAGATGCCCTGATCCATCTTGATGAATCGGAGGCCGCGGTAGTGGCCAATTTTCCCTTGTTCTTTGCCGCGCATCTTACCAATTTCTTTGGCTTCCGAATCAGTGATGAATATGGAGAAAGAAATACTATACTCGATCTGCAGGAAGGCACTTTCATAAGTGAGCGCCCTTTACATCCGTATTTGCTGGAAGAACCATACAGCCAAATTGTTTCTCAATTATTGCAAACACAACAACCGCATGAATTAAAAGAGATCCGGATTAACCAGGAGAAAAGAAGAATACTCATGCAAGCCTACCAGATATTTTATGCATTGCATGTTCCGGAATTTGGCGTGATGAAGACACTACCGGTTTTGCAGGAAGTACTCTGAATTTAAATATGCAAATGTGCAGCTATGCAAAAAGATCTATTCAATCATACCTGGATTAGAATAAATTAAACTTAGCTTGAATACCGCAGGTAAGGCATTTTCTAAATTGCACATTAGTTATTTATAAGAGCCGTTCCACATTACTTCTTATAGTAACTAAATTATTCTTTGTTTCGGTTATCAATAGAATTCCAGGGGTCTTTCCTTTTTCAAAACTTCCCAGCATTTCTTCCAGCTGGAGCGCTTTGGCCCCGTTAAGGGTGGCCCATTGTAATAATTCCTGTAAACCAACTTTCGGAAAAAAATGTTGTAGCGTATTCAATTCTTCCAGTACACTTAATTGGTGATTTGAAGCAAGGCTATCAGTTCCAATAACAATCGGGTAATTGCCATTCATTAATAAATCAACGTTTGGTATGCTGTTACCAATGTATTTATTAGCATTTGGACATAGACAAAAGTACAAGTCGGGGGAAATGGGGTTAGAGCCAGGGGCCAGATGCCGGTAATTTGAATCCGACAAATGACTGATATCGTTTTCGGAAGTGGTTACATTATGTACAAGAATGAGTGTTTGATTTCTTTTGAAGTAAGGAAATACGGTTTGCAAACTCGTTTTTCCTGATGGCTGAAAAAAAGACAGATCCATATTCAATTGCGCATACAGTCGAAGAAAATCTCCGGTTTTTGAAATAAACAATTCATCCTCCGCTTCAGATTCCTGGTTATGCATAGTGAGAATATGATTACCGGAAAAGTTAATGATCCGCTGAAACAATTCAGGCGAAACGGAATAGGGAGCATGCGGCACAATTGAGTTGGACTCAATGGGTAATCCATACTGCTGGGCAAAGTCATTAAAAAGTGATGAGCTTGTACTAAAACGCTCCATGGCCTGAGATGGATCAAAGCCAATTGCTTCAATGAAATTGTGGTAATATAATCGGCTTTTTTGCTTTTGCAATATGCTGTGAGCAGTATTACAAACATCCCCTACGGCTACTATCCCATTTTGCAGCATTTCCTCTTCGGCTCTTTCTATAGCATCATAAATTACTCTTTCAGGCTGGCTTCTACTTTTTAACACCGCCAGGATGAAATCAGTCATTCCTGCTTTTTCGGGAACCATTCCTTTCATATGACTTAGTTCCAGGTGACAATGGCAATTAATGAACCCGGGAGAGAGAATTCCATCTAAAGATTGAACACCATCTCCCGCTTCTTCGAATGGTACAATAGCCTCAATCATCCCTTTTTCATCAGCGATCAATACATGGTGGTCTTCGAGCATTTCATACCCATTAAATAACTGGCTGGCCCTAAACTTTCGGTAACTCATATAAGCATTGAAACAATTAACTTTGCAGTCCTAAAAAACTGATGGACTGCTTTAACCGGCACATAAAAATACTGGAAAGATGTTAGACAAATTAGAAGCCATAAAAGCACGCTTTGAAGACCTGGGAGTAGCACTGACAAACCCGGCAATCGTAAGTGATAATAAAAAGTTTACCTCTCTCAGTAAGGAGTATCGGAGTCTTGAAAACATCGTTCAATCTTACGAAGCATATAAAATCACGCTCCGCGATCTCGAAGTGTATAAGGAGGCATTGAATGGTGAAGATGAAGAGTTGCGCGAACTTTCTAAAGAAGAACTTCCGGAGCTGGAAGAAAAGAAAGCCTTGCTGGAAGCCGAAATACGAAAGCTTTTAATCCCAAAAGATCCCCAAGATGATAAGAATGCCATTATAGAAATACGTGCCGGAACCGGGGGTGATGAGGCCAGTTTATTTGCAGGTAACTTGCTTAATATGTACCTGCGTTATTGCGCCAATAAAGGATGGAAAACTGCTATATTAAGTGAAAGCGAAGGAACCGTGGGCGGCTATAAAGAAGTACAGTTAGAGGTAGTGGGTGATGAAGTATATGGTACGCTGAAATTTGAAAGTGGGGTTCATCGGGTACAACGGGTGCCCGATACAGAAGCAAGCGGACGGGTGCATACCTCTGCAGCCACGGTAGCCGTTATGCCTGAAGCAGAGGAAGTAGATTTTGAATTGAAAGATAGTGATGTAAAAATGGAAACTTCGCGCAGTGGGGGTGCGGGTGGTCAAAATGTAAATAAGGTAGAAACAAAAGTAATGCTTACACATATTCCAACCGGCACAGTAATAATTTGCCAAACGGAACGTACCCAATTAGGCAACCGCGAGAAGGCAATGCAAATGATGCGAACGAAACTCTATGAAGAGCAGGTTCGTAAACAGGAAGATGAAATTGCCCGCCAGCGAAAAAGCCTGGTAAGTACAGGAGACAGAAGTGCCAAGATTCGCACTTACAACTATCCCCAGGGAAGGGTTACCGACCATCGAATTGGCTTAACCGTCTATAACCTGGCAGATGTAATGAATGGCAATATCGAGGAATTTATTGATGCGCTTCAGTTTGCCGAGAATTCCGAAAAGCTGGCTAAACAAAATTGAGAATGAGACTATGAGATAAAACGACTCAACCAATACCTAACTGCTGGTGACTGATGCGATGCCTATCAATCAAAAAATAGTTTCACAATAATGCAACCAACTGGACCTAAATCCTAACTTAGGTATATCTAAAAACAAGTGAAATGTTAGAAAATCTATTAGACCTCGTAAGGGAAAACGCAGGAACTGCCATAATTAACAACCCCGCTATTCCAAACGAACGCAACGATGAAGCCATAGAAACCGCCGGTAATTCTATTACCAGCGAATTAGAGAATTTGATGAGAGGTGGTGGAATGAAAGATATTCTGAAATTATTCGGCGGTCAGGGTGTTGACGTAAACAGCAACCCGGTTGTGCAGAATATTTCGGGAAATGTGGCTCAGGACCTGATGAAAAAATTCAATCTCGACCTGGGAGCTGCCAGCAATATCGCAGGAAAACTAGTACCAAGTGTATTACAAAACCTGGTAAACAAAACAAACGACCCTAACGACAAAAGTTTTGATATCCGGGGCATTTTTAATAGCCTGAGCGGTGGAAAAACCGGCAATATGAATATTCAAGGTTTGTTGGGAAAAGTTACTACAGGTAGTTTAGACAAAGATAGTGACGGGGATGTCGATTTACAGGATGTTATGGCTATGTTTAGCGGTGGTGGTGCCAATAAGGAAAGTGGGGGCGGAATTTTAGATACGGTGAAAGGGCTATTCGGAAAATAAGGGAATCAACATATTTCTGAGCATGCCGTTACTATTATATGTAAACGCATGTTCTTTTATAGGGTGAGCGCCCCGCGTTCACTGTAATTTGACCTGCTAATTATTCCATTTTTGTTAATCAATAATAAAATATCGGCTAAAAGGTAGAAAAAAAATCTGAGCGCAGCTATATTGCGTATAATTTAATGAATCAATTCTTTAGATAAATATTCAGGCCTTTATACCTTATTTAACGAAAATCATCACACTAATGGCACTTGTTTTGCGTTATAGATATTGTAATAGATTTTAAAACACATTAATTTAAAGCAGTCAATTTTCTCATAAGCAGTTAGTTTTGGTTACAGCCCCCGTGTCTACGGGGGCTTACTTTTTTTATAAAAGGTTGATTTTCTTATTCAATTAATAGGCCCAGGCGCGCTCCAAACTTCCATAAAATTATCAAAACCAATAGGGACCCAACGATATCAGCTCCAATATCCCCGATATCAAAACTTCGGTCAGGAATAAAATTTACCTGTACATATTCCATAACAATCCCGAGAAGTATGCTTATTAAAGTGATCCCCATAAGTGCATAGGGCCAGGCGGACTTCGATTTTTTCTTGACCCATGCATATAATCCCCAAAAAAGGACAAACCCTCCAAACAAACATATATGAGCCACCTTATCCAAATGTTTTATACTAAAAAGCCCCGAACCGGGAATAGAATTACCCGGCAGGCATAATAAAACAAGGATGGTAATTGTCCAAATAACTGGAAACAATGTAGTACTGCCCAGATGCCGGATAAGCGAAAAGATAAATTTCATAAAGAGGACGGAAGGTATAATAAAAAATGAAGCAGGAGAAATCAGGAAACTTTTCCTAACACATACATCTGTCCCAGCGGAGAGGTACTTCCTCCCTTTTTTTCGAGTGTAATAGCAAAGGCCTGCGCATTAGGGATATTTTTCATGGTTACTACCGGTACCCCTTTTTCTATATCAAATACACCCGCATCAACCGGTACGCCATTTACGATAGCCCATAACTGGTATTGTTTATCAGAACTGGGAGTTGGCATATTATTTACAAACAGGTAAACATCTTTTGTACGCATATTCCAATAAACCGTTGCCATACTGGTCGGATCGGGACTGGAAGGCACTGCATTCCCTGCCATTTTGATAATAGTCATGGAAGTATCCCTGAGTTTATCAATAGCGGATTGATATTCCTTATTGCTGGTTTGCAACGATTTTTCATTGCGGGCAAGCTCTGCATTTTGCGCCACAAGTCCATCGTATTTAGCGCTAAACGATTTGTATTGATTAAAGAAATAGAAATTTAGTATTGTACTTGCTACTAACAGAATAACTGAGGCGGCAGCCACATAGCGCATCCACCCACCCATATTTATCACTGGTGCTTTTTCTGCCATTTCCTGGTCGGCAGCCATTCTATTTTCTGCATTAGTTGAACGGTTTAATTTTTCTTTTTCAATTTCCAGTTCGGCGAATATGCGGCTGCGTAAATTTTTGGGAGGGGCCACAGCATGGTCAAGCGATTGTTGCTCCAGTATTAATTCAAATGAATCCCGGGCTTCTTTCACTTCCGAATGCGCTGCGCACATGCGCTCAAATTCCTCCTTTTCCTGGTCATTGACCAGGTCAAACACGTAGCTCTCTACAATTCCGGTTGATATGTATTCTTTTATATTCACTGTAAAATGGTCCTTAATTGCATTAGTGCATTACGTATTCTGGTTTTTACTGTTCCCAAAGGTATCCCCTCTATTTCAGAAATTTCTTCGTGCGTATACCCTTTAAAATAGGCCAACTCAATCAAAACCCGTTGTTCTGTTTTTAATTTTTCCAGGAGTTTTCGTAACCCTATCAGGTCTGTATTTGGTTTAAATGAACTGGTCATTAATCCATCTACGTTTTCCGGTATCGACTGGTTTTTCCGGCTATTCTGGTAACTCTTTGAACGAAGGATATCAATCGAGGCATTTCGTGCAATATTTAGCATCCAGGTATATAACCGCCCTTTGGAGGGATCATAGCTTTCTATTTTCCGCCAAATATTAATGAAAACTTCCTGCAATACATCATTGGACAATTCAGTATTGTCCAATATCTGCATGATTATACCATTTAAAGCACCGGAATAATTATCGTACAGGTAGGCGAATGCGCGGTCATCTCTGCCTTTCAGCAGGGATATTAATTCCTGTTCATTGTATGTGGTGGCGGTTCCCAAGTGTATCTCAAAAGCTCACTGAAATTACCTAAAAAAAGAGTGTCATAAAACCACTCGTCTATATACGATAGTTCTTATGTTTTAGTTTTATGCTCCTACTAAATTCTCATAGGCCGCAGCATCCATTAATGCATGTACGTCGGCCGGATTCTTGACTGTCATTTTCACCATCCACCCTGCGCCATAAGGGTCATTATTAACTAATTCGGGTGCTCCTCCCAGGGCAGGGTTGTTTTCTGTTATTGTACCGGCCACTGGCAAAAAAAGATCCGACACGGTTTTAACCGCTTCTACTGATCCAAATACTACTTCGGCGTCCAAAGTTTTACCAATGGTTTCAATTTCCACATAGACAATATCGCCCAGTTCCCGTTGAGCGAAATCAGTAATACCAATGGTTGCAATAGTTCCTTCCAGCCTTATCCATTCATGGTCCTTAGTGTATCGAAGATTATCCGGAAAATTCATGGTGAAAGTTTTAGTGCTGCAAATTAGGGAATTTGCAAATTAGAAAATGTACAAATGCTCCGAACTTAATATCTTTTATTAATTGAAATTTACTTTAAGTCGGAAAACTCAAATTTAATTTGTTGAGCTATCTGTATATTGATTAATCCCGCTTCACCAATCTCATCTTTATAATCCTCACATCCACCAGGGGCCTGTCTCTATCAACGCCTTTGCTGGTAGGAACAGCTGCAATACTATCCACAATACTTAAACCAGATACTACTTCTCCAAAAATGGTATAACCCTGATCGAGATGAGGACTGCCTCCGATAGTTTTATATACTTCCCGGTGTGCAAGCGGAAGTTTTCTTCCGTTCAGTCGAAATGTTACTACAGAGTCTAAACTCTTATCAGTATGGATTCTTCCTTTTACTATGTAAAACTGGCTGCCGCTACTGGCACGTTTCGGATTTACCTCATCTCCAGTTCTGGCAGCTGCCAGTACCCCTTTTTTATGAAAGAAGGTAGTTCTTATCTCGGCGGGCACTGTGTATCCCGGGCCACCGTTACCCAACAGTTTACCGGCAGAAGCTCTTTTACTTTCAGGGTCGCCCGCTTGTATCATAAAATTTTGGATAACCCGATGAAATAATATGCTGTCGTAATAGTGTTGTTTTGCCAGTCTTAAAAAATTATCGCGATGCAGGGGAGTCGAATCCGATAATCGAACTATGATTGTTCCTTTGGTTGTTTCAATGGCTACATCTTTTTTCAAATCTTTTTTTCGAAGGCCATTGGAAAGTTTTGGATTGCAGGAAAACAGAGAAATTAATATGAACGGAGTTACCACTAGCGAAATACTTTTTTGCATACTTATTTTTTTCATCCTTATTAGAGAAGCAAGAGGATTAAAATTGATGATTATTAAAATACATAAGGATATGATCTTTCAAAAAATTTTCCTGTTGAATCATATCCATCACCGGCAATTCTTTTAGTTGTTTGAAGTGAGGCCAGTTATCTATATCATACCCTTCAATTTCGTAATAACCGCTTTGCATCAGTAGGGAGCAAACAGCCACATGCATGAGGTCCTGTTTTTGCTCTTTGGTAAATTTTTCAGCAGACCTGCCAAATTCCTGTATGCCGATAAGAAACAGGATGGTTTCTAAATCAGGTTTCTTATTAAACCGTTCCATCATTTTTGCCTCCAGTGCCCACCAACGGGATTGCAGATCATCTTGTATATGCATTGGGCAAAGATAGTTTGTCTATCTCTTTTGCAGGTTGCTACCTTTCCGAATCTATCGACCTTGGCAGGCTATAACGGCCAGATGAATTCAGAACAACCTGCTTCTGCAATAATGGAAGTACCCTAACCCAATTTCCATTCAAATAAAAATTCTTAATGAATATATTGGGTTCTGTTCCTCGTTGCCCATCTCCCCCTCTTCCTTTACCTTTGCGCAAATTTATACCTGATGCTGCAAACGGCTTTTATCCGTCAAAATGTGGAGCTGGTAAAGCAACGCCTCCTCATCAAAAACTTCAAACAACCCGAACTTGTTGATGAATTATTACTGTGGGATGATAAGCGTAAACAATACCAACAGGATCTGGAGGAAGTACAAGCAAAAATTAATATGGCCAGTAAAGAGATCGGTCAATTGATTGCCAAAGGACAAAAAGAAGAAGCAGAAAAAAAGAAAGCCGATGTAGTCAACTGGAAGCAACAACAAGATGCTGGTAAATTAACGGAAGCAGAAAAAAATATCGAGGCAATCTTATACCTGCTTCCTAATCTTCCCTCAGAAAAAGTACCGCCAGGCAAAACACCGGAGGATAATTTAGTGGTTCATGAAGGAGGCAATAAACCTTCCCTACCTGGTGGAGCTGTTCCGCATTGGGAGCTTGCCAAAAAATACAACCTGATAGACTTTGAACTGGGTAATAAAATTACCGGAAGTGGATTTCCGGTATATATTAACAAAGGCGCCAGGTTGCAACGGGCATTAATACAGTATTTTTTAGATTATAATACCGCTGCAGGCTATATAGAATACAGCCCTCCCCTGATGGTCAATGAAGCCTCTGCTTATGGCACGGGTCAACTGCCCGATAAAGAAGGACAAATGTATCATGCTACGGAAGATAATTATTACCTTATACCAACAGCTGAAGTACCGGTTACTAATATTTACCGCGATACCATTTCAAAAGAGAATGATCTTCCGATTAAAATGACAGCCTATACGCCTTGCTTCCGGAGAGAAGCCGGAAGTTATGGTAAAGATGTGCGGGGTCTCAATCGCCTCCACCAGTTCGATAAGGTAGAAATTGTTCAGTTGGTCAGTCCATCTACAAGTTATGCAACCCATGAAGAAATGGTGAATCATGTTGAAAAATTGGTACAATCATTAGAATTACCTTATAGAATTTTAAACCTGTGCGGAGGCGATATGAGCTTTGCTTCTGCACTTACTTACGATTTTGAAGTGTATAGTGCGGCGCAGGATAAATGGCTGGAAGTAAGTTCAGTGAGTAATTTTGAAAGCTTTCAAACAAATCGGATGAAAGCAAGATATAAAGATGCAAATGGTAAAACACAACTATTACATTCATTAAACGGGAGCTCTCTGGCTCTTCCCCGGATTGTAGCCAGTTTACTGGAAAACCATCAGCAGGAAAATAGCATTCATATTCCGGTAGCATTGCAGCCTTATTTCGGAGCTTCTTCCATTCAATAACTAATTGATCATACAATAAAGCAGAGAGGCTATATCAACAGCCTTCTTTTTCTATTATTCAAAAAGATAAAATTCATTAACAAAAACTGGCCCTTGGTCCGCCTACCGCATAGGTTGCCTGCATGCGGGTTTTCTGTCCGGCACTGAACATATACATACACGCATCATCCGTATAATCCATATAGTTCATCGGCATTTCAACCGGTGTGCCAGAGCATGTACTTAGATGACCGGCGCCCGGACAACCAAAATTAGCATCGTTATGTGTTGGTGTATCGCCCACCATATCGCTACCGCATAGGGCATCTCCCCAAATATGGCATAGATTCAACCAATGGCCCACTTCATGAGTAGCGGCGCGTCCTTTATAAAAAGGGGCTGTTGCAGTGCCTACTCTTCCAAAAGCATTATTATAACAAACCACCCCATCGGTAGAAGCAGAGGCACCGGGGAACTGGGCATATCCGAGAATGCCACTGCTTAAATTACATAACCACAAATTGAGTTTTATAGTAGGGCTGGTAGTATTTATTCCTCCCTTATTACCTTTCTTCATTGCATCGTTAGTGCACCAACTTGTTTTCGTTGTACTCCTACGAATTACCTGGTCGAGTACATACTTTATTTTAATATCCCCCGACTTAACACTGTTATAAGTAGAAGTAAGAAAATAAACCGCATTGGTTGCACCAAAATCTACATTCAATATGTCAATTTGCGACTGAATCTGCGCGTCAGAAATGTTTTCTGCAGCCGTTCTATATAATACATTTACCACCACAGGAATCAACATACTGCCATCCGGCTGAATGGTATGCATCTGGGTTCCACCTTCTTCATAACGTTTCGTAAAGGATTCAATAGCGTCCATCCGTTCCTGTAAAGTGGGATACGCTTTCAATTGTTCTGCTAATACTTCATACGCCGCGAAATGGCGGGAGGTAACCGCCACTTCAGACATTTGATCCCCGGAGTTCTCAATGGCAGGAATATCAGATTTTTTGCAGGCTGTAAACAGCATGGCGCCTAGTACAAAGGCCCTTAATAGTTTTCTCATAATTGCGTAGTTATTTGATTAAAAAAATAAGAACTTAAATTAACTATTTGTCTAATACGGCAACTGGGTATATTTAACTTATGAGAACCATTTCACTTAAATAATATTCTATGATGTACAGGAAAACTTTTAGACAGACCATTTCCTGTATTCCTTTTTGGTTTGTAAAACTGTTGTTAAAGAAAAAATACACGTATTTACTGTTTACCACAAGGCGCATATTTGCATTTTAATAAAACTGTTATGAGATCAAAAGTAGTACTCGCCATTGCTGGAATTTTCTTCATGAATTCGTTGAACGCTCAAATAAAGGAAGGGGAACAAATGATTGGGGGAACTTTCAGTTTACAGTCTTCCCGAACGGAAACAGAAGCTCCCTTTTCCAGTAACTCCAAAAGCACCGCATTTTCCTTTGCTCCACAATTAGGTATTGGAATAAAAAATAATTGGATAGTGGGAGCTGGCTTTGGATACAATTATATTAAACAAAGAAATGAATCGGGGTCAAGCTTCCAGGAAAACGTCGGTAATTCTATCGGCGTAAACCTGTTTGCCCGCAAGTTTCATCCATTCAACGACCGTTTCGGAATCTTTGGACAAGGAGATATAGGAGTGGCTTTCGGAAAAGTAAAGACGGAAGCAAACCCCGGAAACGATTTCGAAAACAAATTCAATACTTTTTCGATTATTGCAAGGCCCGGTTTTTATTTTAAACCTTCCAAACGAATTATTATTGAAGCTACATTTGGTAACCTCGGATTTTCTCATTCGGTTTCCAAACCGGAATCTGGAAGCAAAACAATTACCGATCAGTTCAGTCTTACCCTTATTAATAGTTTGAGCCTGGGCTTCCAGGTAATATTATAAAGAAAGGTTGCTATCGGTAGATAGTATTCATTGTGGCGCCAACTTATTTATTGCGATTTCAGGACCCTGTTGTAATTGTTTGATCCGCCTGTTCATTACATAAAACCAGGCGGGTGGAATTAAAGATAACAGCATCATTCCAGGGTATCCGGTGGGCATTTGAGGAGCATTGGCATGATGACGCAAAATTTGGTACTTGCGGCTCGCCAGGTAGTGATGATCACTGTGGCGGCTCAGTTCAAACAACATCAACCGGCCAATTACATGGTTGCTATTCCAACTGTGTTCCGGCATAGCCCGCTCATATTTACCAGCCGCTATTTGCCGGCGGCTTAATCCGTAATGTTCTATATAGTTTACTGTTTCCAGCAACAAAATACCCATCAGGGCCGCAGCCACATAATAAAATAAAATTAAAGGCCCGAATAAAAAACCAATTAACCCCACAAAGGCTCCTTCAATTAGCTGCACCTGTATCATTTCATTTCGCAGACTTATTACAGCTATTTTTCTTTTTCTGCATTCTTCATTGGCAATTTTCCATGCACTTATATAACTATAATAAATGGTGCGGGGCCAAAACAGGTATAACATTTCACCATAGCGTGCACTGCTCGGATCTTCGGGAGTAGCTACGTTTTTATGATGCCCCTTATTGTGCTCAATAAAAAAATGCATATATAATGAAGTCATCAATGAAATCTTTGCCAGCCATTGCTCTGCTTTATTTACGCGGTGGCCTAGTTCATGCCCAACATTTATTCCAAACGTACCGCAAAGCAGGCCCATCGTCCCTACTCTGCCAACCTTATCAACTATGGTAAGTGAATTATCCTGCATCGAAACCAAAAAATAATAGAGAGTGGGTAGTTGAAGCAATACAATAAGGTATAGAATATAATCATATAGCCTGTCTTTCTTCGCCATTTCTTCTTCAGCGCTTTGCAGGTTCGATTCATCGGGCTTTAGGAAGAATTCCAGCAGGGGGATAATTATCCAGGCGTAAATCAGGGGTACAAAGGTATACACCCCATAGGATGAAAAAGATAGCAGGGCAGCGGCATAAATTATCAACGGCGAGTAGTATTTAAAACTCCTGAAAGTCATAAGTGAATTCTTATCTTTAAAATTAAACAATTACCACACAAAACGAATATTCTGTTAAAAAGGGCTGATTTATTACAGGCATTGAGGGTTATTCCATAAGACTAATAATTAATGCTTAAACTTTCCGTTTTCTATTCGGTCAAAACCCAAATTTTTATTTAATGGCGGAAAGCAATCAACTTCTCAATCAGCATCTGCTATGGCGCGCTGGCTTTGGTCCCATGGCAGAAGATTTTCATCAAACGATCTCGGCTGAGCCTTCCTCTTATGTTAGGGCGCTTTTCAACGCTTCCGCCAAAGTTCCTGCCTATCTAGATGTAGCCGATAATGCAATAAAAGGTCTTGCTATGGGTATTGAAGAAATAGGCAAAGAGCAGAAGCGGCAACTTTCAGATGAAGAAAAGAAGAGAATAAGAGAACAATCGAAAAAAGATATCAAAAGTCTCAATCTCTCCTGGCTAAATCAAATGGTAAATAGCCCCCAGCAATTACGTGAAAAGATGTCCCTATTCTGGCATGGACATTTTGCCAGTCGCAATTTGAATATCTTATACCAACAGCAATTGCTGGATATCATTCGTCGCAATGCCCTTGGCAATTTTGGCGACCTGCTCACCGAAGTGAGCAAAAGTGCAGCCATGATCAACTTCCTAAATAACAATCAAAATAAAAAGGATCATCCGAATGAAAATTTTGCCCGGGAGGTAATGGAATTATTTACGCTCGGACGGGGTAATTATACCGAGATGGATATTAAAGAAGCGGCCCGCGCCTTTACCGGTTGGGGTGCTACCCTCAGTGGTGAATTTGTTTTCCGCAAATTTCAGCACGATGCAGGCAACAAAACAGTATTAGGCAAGAGTGGAAATTTGCAAGGCGAAGATGTTTTCGATATTTTATTAAATCAAAAACAAACCGCCGTTTATATTACCCGTAAAATTTATCGCTTCTTTGTAAATGAAAAGGCCGACGAAATTATAGTTACCTGGCTGGCAGAAAGATTTTACCAGGGAAATTACAATATAGCCGGTCTGATGAAAGACATTTTTCAAAGCGAATGGTTTTACCAATCCAAAAATATAGGATCAAGAATAAAGTCTCCCGTTGAATTAATAGTGGGAATGCAGCGCGTTTTACCTATACAATTCGAATATCCTGAAGTGCAATTGTTACTGCAACGCCTGTTAGGACAATTATTATTTTATCCGCCCAATGTGGCGGGCTGGCCCGGAGGAAAAAACTGGATCGATAGTTCTTCCCTGATGTTGCGACTGCGTATTCCTCAACTAATTTTTTCTTCTGACGAACTGAATATAAAACCAAAAGATGATGACGACCAAATGATGGGGATGAAAGATAAAACAACGACCAGGATGGGAAAGTTCGGTGGCCAATTTATAGGTGCGCAGATAGACTGGAACCCATATCTTAAAAAGTACGCCGACGTGCCCCGCGAAAAATTAGTGCAAACAATTTCCAATAAAATACTACAAACAATATCCGGCATTCCGGATGAGGTATTGAAAAATTTTGTTGATTCCAGCTCGCGGCAAAACTTTATAAAAACGGTTACCATACAATTAATGAGTACGCCGGAATATCAACTTTGTTAGGCCGAATACTTTACCCATCCCAGCCTTAGAGCCGGGGCAAGAGTGATAAGCCTGCAGTTAAACCATTTTACATGTTAATCAAACGCAGAAGTTTCATACAGGCCGGCTCACTTGCTACCGCTTCCCTGATGCTTCCAGAGTTCCTGAAAGCATTTGAACAGCCATTAATGGTTCCACCGGGTAATAAAGTATTGGTGGTATTACAACTCAGTGGAGGTAATGATGGATTAAATACCGTAATCCCTATAAGAAACGATATATATTATAAAGTACGTCCGCGCTTAGGTATTGTGAAAGATAAAGCGCTTATACTTACAGATGAAACGGGTTTGCATCCTTCCCTCATTTCGTTTAAAGAATTATACGACAATGGAAGCCTGGCCATATTAAACGGTGTAGGGTATCCAAATCCAGATCGCTCACACTTTCGGAGTATGGATATCTGGCAAAGCGCCAGCAGCAGCAATGAATATGTTTATACCGGGTGGTTGGGTCGTTATTTAGATGCACAATGTGCCGGCTGCGATAAACCTACCCAGGCGCTGGAAATTGATGATGTGTTGAGTATGGCATTAAAAGGAGAACAGGTAAAGGGGCTTGCGATGAAGGACCCCAAACGACTGTTCAATACCGCCAATGAAAAATTCTTCAAAGAAATTATTGCCAATCATTCTGACGAACCAGGCGAACAACCAGTTGACTATTTATATAAAACCATGGCTGAAACAGTCAGCAGTGCCGATTATATTTTTCAGCAAAGCAAATTAAGACCGTCGAAAACTCAATACCCCAGTACAGAACTAGGTAAAAGTCTTCAAACCATTTCTACTTTGATACAATCGGATATCAATACCCGGGTATATTATTTATCATTGGGTAGTTTTGATACTCATGTGGCCCAGGAGTTACAACAAAAGAGATTATTCTCCGATTTGAATAATGCCATAAGCGCATTTGTAAAAGACCTGAAAGCAAGCAATCGTTTTAACGATGTACTATTTACCACTTTTTCCGAATTCGGCAGAAGGGTGGCTCAAAACTCCAGCGGGGGTACTGATCACGGAACAGCCAACAATATGTTTTTTATTGGGGGCGGATTAAAACAAAAAGGTGTATTGAACGCTATGCCTGACCTGGGTAATTTGCTGGATGGAGATTTAAAATATAGCGTGGATTTTAAAGAAGTATATGCCACTATTTTAAAAAATTGGTTGGGTGCCGATGATAAAAAGATTCTGAACAGGCAGTTTAACCCTTTGCAGTTCGTTTAGAAAGAAGAGGCTGAATGCGTAAATCGGCCATTGCTTACAGTAACTTTCTTATCTGCCGGAGTTTTACGGAGGAAGTTGCGAAGGAGTGATACCTGATGCTCCCAGATTTTCAGGATAAAACGAAGTGCCTGCAGCTAACAGTAAATAGCCATAATTCTTATCTCACTAATATAACCGTTCCCTTTAAGGTGTGGACCTTATCATTAAAATCTTTACCACTTACTGTCCATACAAAAGTACCGGATGATTGAAGTTTTCCATTCACTGTTCCATCCCATCCTGGTTGGGCATTTTTGGAGAAATAAACTAATTGCCCTTGCCGGTTAAACACCCTGAAATAATAAATCTCTTTCATACCAATAGGAATAAATCGAAATCGATCATTGCGACCATCATTATTCGGCGTAAACGCATTGGGTACATAAAAGGCGGGACCTTTCACCACTTTTATATTGATGGTATCGGTAGTAGCGCATCCAATAGGTGCTAAAGCGGTAAGTATGTACCTGGTATCGTATTGTAAAACGGCAATCGGATTGGGAATGTTAGCATCACTTAAACCAGAGCGGGGCGACCAGTTGTAATTCACTCCCCCGCGGGCATTTAATTGTACTGGTTGATTATCGGCCACAATGGTATCCCTGCCGGCGTATGCATTAGTTTCGTAAATAGTAACCATACGAATGAGTGTGTCCGAAGGGCACCCATCATTGGAAACGGCTACTAACTGTACCTTATATATTCCACCGGCTTGATAATAATGTTGAACAGAAGGGGTACCTGCTTTTTTTCCATCACCCAGGCTCCAATTCCATTGATTAACCTGTACGGCAGCATTGAGGTTTGTTCCGGTAAAATTCACTGCTTCGTTGAAACAGGCATCTGCAGCATTCATTCCAATAACCGGAGCCTCGAAAACAGCCAGCGTTTTTGAAGCAGGAGTGGAAATGCATCCTTCTTCGGTTTGCACGGTGAGTTCGGCAATGTGCTGTCCTTTCGTAAACCCATTATGTTGATACAAAGTCGGATTACCCATATGTACGGTTTGTCCGTTATCAATTCGTAATAACCAGTCATTGATGGTTCCAAACTGCACGGTGGACGAATCCGAAAAATGAACCGGTTGATTCTCGCATATCCGCAAAGGGTTGTATCCGAAATTGGCAACAGGAGCGGACCCAACAACTACCCTTTTTTTAAAAGTATCCGAAACACAACCATTGTTACCAAGTATATTCAGCTTCACATCATAAATACCCGGAGCGGGAAATATGTGGGGGGATGGATTTTTGGTAGAATCCTTAGTACCATCTCCAAAATCCCAATACCATTTTACAATACTTCCAAATGAAACAGAACTATCGGTAAACTGTATCGGAGTGGGATAACAGGTAACAGTTCCACTCACAAAAGATGCAATACCGGGATTCAGGGAAGTACAGAATCGTTGACGGTTCCTCGCCCCACCGGTTGATCCGGTAAACCCCCAAAAGACTTTTGGATTATTATTAAAAACGGTAGCTACAAGGTCGATAGAAACTCCCACACTATCCTTCTCATCAATTATTGCAGAAAGTCTTTTAGCAGCAGCATCCCAGGTAATATGCAGCACATGCCATTGGCAATCTTCTATATTAATATTGGAGGCCGTTACCGGGCCCGCCAGGTTATTGGAAGAAGAATGGTTAAGATCCCCATTTCGGTGAATAGAGAGATGGTCATAAGCCGGGTCGTTATCATTTGTATTTTGCCAGGTATCAATGGCAATACCAATTGAAGGACTCACCCCTTGATAACCGAGCCCCCCGCCCACCGATCCGATACTGGTACTGATTGGTTGTAGTACGAATACCATTCCATCGGCACCATCTCCATCCCGGCAACCCAGGTTTACGTTGAACTTATAATCGAAGGATTGCGTTAGATCTATTTTATTAATATTCCAGACAGAACCAGATTGATTAAATAAATCATCGGTTAACGTATAGCAATTGCAGTTCTCCTGGTAGGCACTGCCATTCATATGATAGGGATTATTCCCCTGCGAATAGACCATAGAACCCTGGACGAGGGAGAGAAATAATAGAAGTGTTATGGGTACATTCCTGTTGTACATTCCATTGCTGAAAGGAAAATAAAAAAGCCGTCTGTCAATGAATTTACTCCAATAGAACAGACAGCTTAAAATGCTTTTATAGCGCTACTAAATTACCAGCCCTGTTTGGCGATACCGGCTTTGATGGCAGCCAGTGCTTTCGCTTCATTCATCAGGGTAGTTAATTTGTTACCCTTGCCATCATGCCCCTGGGCCATATAAGCACCTCTAGCTGTTTTTGTGATCACTGCCTCTTGCACAGGAACGTTCTTCTCTTTTGTTTTAACGTTGTACGCAGTGATTGTAACGTCTGACATATTTAACTATTTTGGGTTAGAAAAGGCTGAAATTAAGCCTTTTTAGGGTTCCTGCCCCCACAAAATTTTATTCTCAATGAAAAACCCCGGTTTCCCGGGGTTGTATTTAAAGCAGCATTTCAATGATTTCCAATCCTATATATCCAGCTTCGCATATCTGGCATGGCTCTCAATAAACTCCCTGCGCGGTGCTACCTCATCGCCCATCAACATGCTAAAAACACGGTCGGCTTCCGCAGCACTTTCAATAGTTACCCGCTTCAGGGTACGGGTACCGGGGTTCATGGTGGTTTCCCACAACTGGTCGGCATTCATTTCTCCCAACCCTTTATAACGCTGAATGTTTACGCTGTCTTCTTTACCAGCTCCTATTTTTTCCACTAACGCTCTTCGCTGTTCCTCGTTCCATGCATAGGCTTGTTCCTTTCCTTTCTTTACCAGGTACAATGGTGGTTGTGCAATGTAGACATAGCCCTGCTCCACCAGTTCTTTCATATATCGATAAATAAAAGTAAGTATCAGGGTTGCGATATGACTTCCATCTACATCGGCATCGGTCATAATAATTAATTTATGATAACGCAGCTTAACCGTGTTTAACGCCTTGGGATCATCGGGAGTTCCTACGGTTACCCCCAAAGCAGTATACATATTACGGATCTCTTCGTTTTCATAAATCTTATGCTCCATGGCCTTCTCTACATTCAATATCTTACCTCTCAACGGAAGAATGGCCTGAAAACTTCGGTCTCTTCCCTGCTTGGCGGTTCCTCCTGCGCTATCACCCTCAACCAGGTAAAGCTCGCACTTTTCAGGATCGCGCTCGCTGCAATCGGCCAGCTTACCTGGCAATCCCCCTCCACTTAATACACTTTTTCGCTGTACCAGTTCCCTGGCTTTACGGGCCGCGGCCCTTGCCTGGGCGGCCAATATCACTTTTTGAATAATATTCTTTGCTTCACGAGGGTTTTCTTCAAGATACGCTTCCAGCACCGCAGCTACTGTTCTGTCAACTACCCCCATCACTTCACTATTCCCGAGTTTGGTTTTTGTTTGACCCTCGAACTGTGGCTCCGGAACTTTTATGGATATGATCGAACTTAACCCTTCTCTGAAATCATCTCCTTCAATTTCCACCTTAGCGCGTTCAAAATGGCCTTGCTTTTCTCCATACTGCTTGAATACCCTGGTTAGTGCTTTCCGAAAGCCCGAAACATGGGTACCGCCTTCAATGGTATTAATATTATTTACGTAAGAATAAATATGCTCCTGGTAGCTGTCATTATACGTTAATGCTACTTCCACCATAACGTTGGTGTTCTCATCTCTTCCTTCCACAAAAATTACTTTTGGGATTAAGGGAGCCCGACCGCCGTTTTTATCCAGCATTTCAACAAACTCAACAATACCTCCTTCACTATAAAAAGATTTGGTATATGTTTTTTCTTCTTCATCCTTTTCCCTCAGGTCATTCAGTACAATACGAATGCCCCGATTCAGGTAAGAAAGTTCACGGAGTCGACTCTCCAATGTTTCTCTTTTGAATACGGTTGCTGTAAATATGGAATGATCGGGCCAGAAATGAACATGAGTACCCGTCGTGTTGCTCGTACCAATTTCCCGAACAGGATATTGAGGTACTCCAATATGATATTCCTGTTCAAATGTTTTTCCTTCCCTGTTTACGGTAACAATCAACTTACTGCTTAAGGCATTTACGCAACTAACACCCACTCCATGCAATCCTCCGGATACTTTATACGATCCTTTATCAAATTTACCTCCCGCATGCAATACCGTCATTACCACTTCCAGGGCGCTTCTTTTTTCTTTCAGATGAATACCAGTGGGAATACCCCGGCCATCATCTTCCACACTCACGGAATTATCTTCATAAATGTTAACAGTAATGTTTTTACAATAGCCGCCCAGGGCTTCATCAATAGAGTTATCTACCACTTCGTACACCAGGTGGTGCAATCCTTTTTCACTGATATCACCAATATACATCGCCGGACGCTTACGCACGGCCTCTAATCCTTCTAATACCTGTATACTATCGGCACCATAACCGTTGCCGGTATCCATGGCTATTTTCGCTGTTTCTTCTGGCATAAAAATCTTCTCCGGGAGACTGTTTTTTTGAGATTTATCTATTCCCGCAAATCTAATGAAAATGCGGCTTTCAGCCGATTTTAATTGTCGTTTTTTACCTGTTTTTTCTGGTATTTTAAATGACTTAAATACATAAGTGGAGCCCAACTTTTCCACACCGTTCAACGGCTGCTGCGTCGCACCCTTGTGCCTTCGTATCTTTATTGATCAATATGGCAGACACCGAAAACAAATTGAAACAGATTGCCTTTTCATTTCAGGAAGAAAATACAGTTGCGGCACAGGAATTGCCCGTAAGTCCGGTAATTAACGAACCAGAATCTGTTAACGTGGGTGTACGTATAAAAGCATTTAAAGAATCAGTTGGATCAAACTCCCAACCAGCTACGGCAATGCGTACTAAGTCTACCCGCGGGCGTAAACCACTTAAGTCTATTGAAGAAGGAGCTTTGCTGATCAACATACCACCGGACGATTTGCTTTTTCAACGGCAGTATTATTCAATCGGGGAAGTAGCTGAGATGTTTAGCGTAAATACTTCGCTGATCCGTTTTTGGGCTAACGAATTCGACGAACTGGTACAGCCGCGAAAGAACCGCAAAGGCGACAGGCATTTCCGTCCGATTGATATAAAAAATCTACTGCTGGTTCACGATTTGTTGCGTCGCCGCAAACTTACCATCGAAGGCGCTAAAGACTTTTTAAAAAAGAATAAGAAAGCGCAAGAACGATTTGAAATGATTGAGTCGCTGCGGAAAATCAAAAATTTCTTTCTCGAAATTAAAGCCACGCTATAATTATTAATGCCCGGAAAGTTCTTGTTTGTTCGAGGCAAGTTCAATATTCATTGCACGCATTAATTCAATAATCTCCAGGTTTACCCGCTGGCGCAGGGCATTAAAATGAGTTACCGCTATAGGCGCTGTAAAAAATTCTACGGGCACGACAAAAGCATTCTTGTTTATATCAGCCAGGAATACCGAATAATTTTCGACCTGGTCACTCTTTCGTTGCAAAATGGATTCAATGCCCAGTACCAATTGTTTCACCAGTTCATGGGGGGTATCGGCATCTATTTCCAGTTGAACAATAGCACGGCGCTGCGAGCGCAGGCTGAGATTATCCATAATACTATCTACCATCTGCTTGTTAGGCATGGTTACATAGGTTTTTTGGTCCGTACGAATACGGGTACTTCGCAGCCCGATCTTCTCCACCGTACCGGTGATTTGCTGCACTTTCACTATGTCACCCTGAGTAAAAGGTTTATCAAAGAAAATAATAAATGAAGCAATCAGGTTCTCCAGGCTTTCGCGCAACGAAAGGGCCACAGCCGCACCAGCGATACTTAACCCCGTTATGATATTGCCAATATTGAGGTGAAAGCCAAATTTTAATACCAGCAGGATTCCGTTGATGATGATAATAACCTTAAAGAAATCTTTAAAGAAAACAATTAACTGATTATCGCTGTAGTCGATGGTAAGATTGGCCTTTTGTTCCAATATAATTGCTATAAAATCGATAATCCTCAGCAGGAGCCAGATAAATGAAATAATCAGGATAATAATGCCTACTGTATCTACTACCCGGTGCAGGCTGACTTTATATATATTAAAATTGGGAGTAATGGAAAAAAAGCCCAGGTTTACCGGCGTTACAGGAAATTTCAGTTTTTCGAGTGTTATAATTGTAACAAGAATAAGCAGGAATGTATTGAGCGGCGCTACCACGAGGCTTACAAAACTGGCTTTGTCTACCCCTTTGGCAATTCTCTTTATCAGGCGAAATAGCAGTCCGGCTATATACCGGGATAAATATCGCTTGAGCATTACTACCAGGAAAATAATACCGGCAGCCACCAGGTAACTCCTGA
Organism: Chitinophagaceae bacterium; assembly: GCA_031360425.1. GTDB lineage: Bacteria > Bacteroidota > Bacteroidia > Chitinophagales > Chitinophagaceae > Endoryza. The sequence continues at coordinate 265,747 of JANMBO010000013.1, forward strand.
TAGTATTGTCTAATATCACCCGATCAAAAAAAGAATTCATACACTGGCATTCTGAAAAAAGTTAACGAAATCCAATTGTGAAAAAATTAAAAAATTTATCGCTTGTACGAATAGATCTCTAATCGCTCCGGTCGTAATACGTACAAATGCTCCGGAGTAATCTTTATTTTTAAGGCATGGGCCATCCCTGCCGGTACAGTATATTCCTGCAACTGTAAACTTCCCGGTTCATACCGTAATAATTGTCGTTCAGTACGGCCAAACAAAATATTATTGATCACCGTAAATTCTTTCCAACCGGTAAAGGCTATTCTCTTTTTAAACGCTCCATAGTAATCAAAAATATAAATGCCTTTCTGTTCATCATACAAATACAGGTTTTTATTCTGATCGGCAATAAACTGCGGAGACGGCATGGAATCAAACAGCACCCGGAAATCGGTGAATTGATCAACGATTGCCCCTCCGTCGCTCAAGTGCTTTAATTTTCCCTCCTGTTCGTCAAATACCCAAAATCCATTATCATAAGCCTGGGCGATGGCTTTTACCTGGTATAATCCGAGTTTCCGTAGATCCAATACATCCCGCTTACTTAAAAAACGATCGAGCACAACTACCGTTCCAAAATCTTTAAAGTAAAGCAATACCTTCAGCGGATTGCTCACATCAATGGAGTTTACTTTTCCATACCGTCGAACGTCATTAAATACGGCCACCGAATCGCCGTTAGCCCTAAGCTTTTTTAACTGGCCAGACGGATTGAATAAATAAATATTATTAAGATTATCTACCGTGAAATCAGTAAATTCTCCTTCAATAAATTTCTCCAATAAAAACAGGGAATCAATCTGTGCAGGTGCCGAAAGACAAAACAATAAGCTGGCTATGGTAAAAAAGCGCTTCATATTATCGGCGGACAATCTTATCCTCCAGTTCCTGATAACGGGATTGCAGGGTTAAATGTTGCCCGCTAAACACCGCATAAGTAAAATAGCGGATCCAGTCACCTAAATTTATGTAACGGCTTTCCCCACTCAACTTATAATCGATTGGCAGGTGCCGGTGACCAAAAATGAGGTAATCATATTTCTTTGTTCGCAATACTTCCTGGCAATATTGTATTAACCATTCTTTTGATTCTCCTAAAAAAGTTCCGTCATTTATACCTGTTACCGCCCGGCTGCGGCGACTGGAGAAGTTGGCCAACCCCATTCCTACTACGGGTGGCAACACACCAAATAACCAGCGGCAAATCGGGTTGCGAAAGAATTTTTTTAACATTTTATAACCCTGATCACCGGGGCCTAATCCATCGCCATGCCCAATAAAAAACATTTTCCCATTAAATTCAAACTCTTTCGGCTCAAAATAAACCGGAATGTTTAGTTCCTTTTGAAAATAATCCGTCATCCACATATCATGATTACCTACAAAAAAATGAACAGGTATTCCGGCATCCGTTATTTGTGCAAGCTTTCCCAGTAAACGAACATGCCCTTTGGGAACGACGGTTCGATATTCATACCAGAAATCGAAAATATCTCCCACAATGAAAATTACGGCTGCATCTGCTCTTATTTCTTCCAGAAAATCGACAATCTTTTTTTCACGTTCAAGGCTTTCTGCTGCATTGGGGGCTCCCAAATGAAAATCAGATAAAAAATATACCTTTTTATTACCAGCCAATTGCATCAAACAAATATAGGGCAAAGAAATCCAAGCCTGAAGCAGCCCACAATGTAACCCCTAAAAAAAATTGGTTTACTAACATAAAAATATAATCAAACCTGGTATGAAGTCATGCTTATCCACTCCATAAAGACAATCCTGAAATTTCAAATAGGAGATTCCCCACTAAAACCTTCTTTTCCCGAACTCTGTGAAAAAAAATGGCATTCCAACAAGGTATAAAAATCTCCTGAACTCCAGCAATGGGATACCCTGGTAAGCTGGTATTTTGACAGAAGAGGAGTCAAAGTCGCTCATCCTTTATTACTTTTTGTACAGGGTAATATATAAGAAGAAGAAAATCGAACAAAAATTGAATTAATATTTTAAATTTAGAAAAACGTAAACTTTGGATCTTTACTTTGATAGGCCTTCCTTTCTAAAATTATCGCCTCTTATTTAGGATTTACCCATGGGGAGTTCATAAGTACCCCGTTATATACTCACCCTGAATTGAAATTGTTTACCCTATGGGATAATAAACATTCATTTTTTAACCACTTAAATTAGAAAAAATGAAAAGATCAATTGTTTCTATTTCCGTGTTTGCAACTTGCATCATGGCATTATTTATCATTAGCAGTTTTAACACGATTCCTTCATCAACAGCTTCAAACGCTCCAACTTTTCTTAATGGAGGAGCGGTTAACTTTTCCTCGTCAGGTTCGTCCGTTGAAGCAGATGGCACCACTTATGTTGGAAATGTTACAGCGACGGGAGCAATAGATGCACAAGGGACTTATGTAATGCCAACAGAGGTAATAGGTAGTGCTCTTCATTGTACTTTTATTCTTAAATTTCCAAATGGGACGATTACCATCCGAATGAATTGTAATTTGGTTACATTCAAAGGAGTTTGGAAAGTACTGGGAGGAACCGGTATTTATCAAAACTTAAAAGGTGGTGGATCGCTCATAATGCCTGATGATTTGGAAGAATACCTTTTTGGTACTGTTCGTGGGATATAAAATAATAGTAAAATGTTTGATAAAGGGCAAAACTCTGCCCTTTATTTTTTTCTTTCTAAATTTCAAAAAATGATAAATGGCCATTAGCATAAATTAATACCCAGAATAACACATTCAAATAGATATTGGTGTTTAATAAAAATATTGAGCAGATGGTGGACTTGTATTGCCAAATTCCATTACAATCTGTCGCGTTGTAAAACTGTGAAGCTATGCAGAATCAGATCGGAAATCAAAATACGTCCTGCAAAGAGCGATACCCAGTTAACTGATATAAAGAAATATTTATCGAAATGGTAAGAGAATATAAGGAGGTATTTGAGATTTTCAACTGCGGTATCAAAGCCAATTTTGAAATCGATAGATAATTTGAGAAGTTTACCAAAGGGAAAGAGAGCGTGTAAGAATCAGGAAAACTATTTCTTTTCCCGTATAAATTGCAGAACATCGCCCGATTTGATAATCGGATTACCACTTACATCTCCGTTATACCAATATATCCAGGCAGTGATGGTAAGGTTATTATAAAAAACGGTAACCTGGTCGCGTCGGTAAAGGGGTAATTCGCCTAATTCAGCGTCTACGCCTTCGTAATCGTCGAGCTGAGCGATGGCCCAACTAAACTCATCGGCATTCTTCAGCGTATATAATTCACCAATAATAAAATCATCGGTAAATACCGGTAGGGCCGCCGGAAATTCACCCATATCATACAACAAGCCCTTTACTTTTGCCGGTCCGGCCAACGTAAAATACTTGCTTATATATTGATAAGCCGGATGATGAAACCCTTTGCGCAGGGAGCCGTAAACAAATAATTGATAAATTTCTGATTGCATGTATTATAAAGATACGAATGAAGAAGATATTCAGGCCTCTACTAAAAAACAATAAACTTCCTTGGGTCCATGAACGCCTGTTACCAGGGTTTTTTCGATATCGGCGGTGCGGCTGGGTCCGCTGGCAAAGCTGATCAGGGATGGAAGCTTGCCTGCATACTTCTCTTTTAATTGCAGCAACGCATCTTTTATATCGTATACTAACTGGCTGGTATGGGCTATGCAAATATGAATGGGCGCATATACGCTGGCCGTTCGGCCGCTTTCTCCCGCAGAACTCAACACGATCGTTCCTGTACGGGCTACCAATAATTCACATCCTGTAATGGCCGCATGGCAGGTAGCCAGGTCGGTGTATGAAGTATTATTAAACTGGTTTTCCTTTAATATTGTTTTCCATATTTCATCCTTGCAATAAATATGTTCCCAGTTCATGAGCACCGCTAATTTATTCAACTGAGATGCCAATTCAGCTACATTTAAACTGTACACAAATTTTCCCTGTAATTTACCAAACTGCTCTGCAAACTCCACTTCCAACTCCTGGCGCGCCGGCTGAAAAATGGGAGTACTTCCTTCGCTTTGTGGAAAAGGCAAAGGCGTTGAGTGACTCAACGCCTGCCTTATTCTTTTAAAAATATTCTCCCTGGAGGGTGTAATGTTTATTGCCAAAATTGATCAGGAATGTTGAGTTGAAGAATTGCTTTCCACATTCTGCATTTTATTATTGATTTCTGCCGAGCCCGGGGGTTTTTCAGCAGGCTTTACGTCATCATCCACTACGTGAATCACTTTCTTTTCTTCAAATGGACGCTTGCCAATCAATAATTCCACATCACTTTGAAACAGTACTTCTTTATCGAGTAATGCTTCAGCCAATTTTTCTACCTGTACTCTTTTTTCAACCAGCAGGGCTTTTGTTTTTTCATAGGCTTTATCAATCAAATTCCGAACTTCTTCATCAATCATCCGGGAGGTTTCTTCTGAATATGGTTTGGTAAACGAATTTTCCGCGGCCGGATCGTAAAAACTTACATTTCCTACTTTCTCATTCATACCATAAACCGTAATCATTGAATACGCAATCCGCGTAATCTGCTGCAGATCGTTTTGCGCCCCGGTTGAAATTTTATGGAAGAAAATATCTTCGCTTGCTCTGCCTCCCAGCGTCATACAAATCTGTTCCATTAACTGGTCCGTATTGTAGAGATATTGTTCTTTGGGAGTGTATTGGGCATACCCTAAGGCAGCCGTTCCCCTTGGTACAATGGTAACTTTTAATAACGGATAGGCATGTTCCAGGTACCATCCGCAAATAGCATGGCCCGCTTCGTGATAGGCAATGATTTTCTTTTCTTCAGGTGAAATGATTTTATTTTTTTTCTCCAACCCCCCTATTACCCGGTCTACCGCATCCTGAAAATCTTCCATATCCACCGCTTCTTTTCCTTTTCGCGCCGCGATCAATGCCGCTTCATTGCATATATTGGCAATATCAGCGCCGGCAAAACCTGGTGTTTGTTCGGCCAGTTTATGTATATCGAGTTTTTGAGAAATTTTGATAGGTTTCAGGTGTACTTTAAAAATCGCCTCCCGCCCTTTCAGATCTGGTTTGTCAATAGATATCTGACGATCGAAACGACCGGGACGCAGCAAAGCAGTGTCCAGTACATCGGGCCGGTTGGTAGCTGCAATCACAATAATGCCACTTTCACCACTGAATCCATCCATTTCCACAAGCAACTGATTAAGGGTGCTTTCCCTTTCATCATTACTCATAATGGCGTTTTTCCCGCGCGCGCGACCGATAGCATCAATCTCATCAATAAATATTATACAAGGGGATTTTTCCCTGGCCTGCTTAAACAGATCGCGTACCCGACTGGCCCCTACTCCCACGAACATTTCTACAAAATCACTACCACTTAAACTAAAGAATGGTACCTGTGCTTCGCCAGCCATCGCCTTTGCTAACAAGGTTTTTCCGGTTCCGGGAGGGCCAATCAACAAAGCCCCTTTTGGAATTTTTCCTCCCAAGGAAGTGTACTTTTTGGGACTTTTCAAAAAATCTACAATCTCCATCACCTCTACTTTTGCTTCATCCAATCCGGCTACATCGGCAAAAGTTATATTTACCTTAGTCCCTTTATCAAATAAAGTTGCGCGGGATTTACCAATATTAAAAATCCCACCCGGGCCCGAACCGCCCCCAGCACCTCCACCCATTTTACGCATCAGCATTACCCAGATGAGTACAATAACCAACAGGGGTAAAATAAAACTGATAAAAGGTTGAAACCAAGCGCCCTCCTCGTCTATCTTATTATCAATCTGTGCTGTGTCCGGATGCTTGCTGAAATATTCATTCAGTTCTTTATCAAACTCTTCGGCTTTAACAATCTTAAATTCAAACTGTGGGCCCTTTGAGTCTTTCGCTGACGTAAAGGCTTTCCCAAATTTATCTTTATATAACTGCTTGGAAAGACTGTCTTTCTTAATATAAATACGAACTACATTCTTATTGGTGATAGTCGTAGTTTTTTCCACATCCCCATTAGCAAGCATATTATTAAAGAACTCCAGCTTGGTGGTTTGCGCTGCTTCGGGGGTAAAACTTCCAAATAATTGAAAGCCTACTAATACAGCGAAGATGATGGCCCATACCCAATATATATTAAACTTGGGCGCTTTACGCGGGTTACTGCTATCGTCTCTAGGCTTTAACCGGTTTGGGTTCCGATCGTTTTGTCTTTGCTCATCCTGTGGCATATATACTTCGTCTCCTTATTTACATATTAATGAATGAGAATAAAAAATGTTCGACTAATTGCTCTGAAATTAACAAGTCATTTTACAGTTCTTCGGTTTCTCCATCGCTCCACATCTCTTCCAGTTTATAGAATTTCCTTGTTTCAGACTGCATTACGTGTACTACAATATTTACATAATCAATCAATATCCAATGGGCCGTTTGCCTCCCTTCATGCCGGTAAGGTGATTCGCCTAATTGACCCTTCACATGATCCTCCACAAAATCGGCAATGGCCTTTACCTGAACCTGGCTGCTGGCTTCGCATATAATAAAGAAATCCGAAACTGCTTCAGGTATTCTGCGAAGATCGAGGGATACTATATTCTCCCCCTTCTTTTCATGAATGGCATGAACAATTGCTTTAATGATCTTAGAATTTTTGGTTAACCTGGTAACACTGCTGCGTTTACGGCGGGCTGATAACTTAGAAAGTTGTTCCAATAATCAAGCTGTTTAAAATGATCAATAAGTATAGAGTATGGTTTTTGGGAGCCGGCTGCCGTTATTTTATTCCTCTGTTTCTCATGCGGAATGCTTTATCCTCTCATTTCAACATCATCCCCTTTGCTTTTTCAATTACTTCCTTATAAACGTCTCCATCAAATAACTATTTTCGCACTGCTCAAAAATAGTACATTGTTGTCAAATACACCTCCCTTTCCTCCTATTGGCCAACCCTTTATTGTGTTGCCAACGATTGACAGTACCAACAACTATGCCATGGCCCAGGCCCGGGAGGGATTAGCCACTCATGGCAGTGCATACTTTGCAATCGAGCAAACCGGCGGAAAGGGCCAGCGGGGCAAAGATTGGATTACTCGCCCGGGAGAAAATATAATACTTAGTGTGGTATTGCAACCTGCAGGCCTCTTCATCAACAACCAATTTCTATTATCCGCATCTATGGCCCTTGCCTGTTATGATTTTTTTAAAAAATACGGGGGAGGAGAAAATACCCGAATTAAATGGCCGAATGATGTATACTGGCAGGACAGAAAGGCAGGAGGAATTCTGATTGAGTCCGCACTGGGAGGTTCCGAACCTGATGAAAAGACTTCTTCCTGGCGCTGGGCCATTGTGGGAATTGGGATTAATATCAATCAAACCATTTTTAGTGGCGCTCTTCCCAACCCTGTTTCCCTGAAACAAATAACGGGTAAAGACGAGGATGTCCTTAAACTGGCACATGAACTTTGTACGTTGATCCAAAAAAGGTATAACGGCTTGTATTCGTTTCCCCCAAAGGATATTATCCAGGAATATAATGTGGCATTATACAAATTGAACCAGCCCGTTAAATTAAAAAAAGGGAATGCCATTTTTGAATCTACCATACAGGGCGTTTCAACAATGGGCAAACTGTTAACCAAAGATGTAATTGAAAGAGCGTTTAATTTTAATGACGTAGAATGGGTTGGCGGGTAATGAAAAATATAAAATGCAAAAAGGTTGACTCCCATTTTTAGATTTTGTATTTCTCACTTTTTTCTCGTCGCCGGTTTTGTTATGGTAAATACTCTCGATAAATTAAACCCAAACCGAATATCCCCCTTCCAGAAATTGCCGGTAGTATTAGTAATGAATTCCTTTTCATTCATACCCGTTGCATTCGAAAAATGCAATTGAAATACATGACCCCCGGTTTCAATATCAAAACCGAGCGACAAAGGATTAAAGGTACCGGTTTGTTTTCCAGAAAGAATGGGATGATAATCCACCACAAAGGCAACCCTTTTGGAAATTTTAATACGACTGCCAATTCCCAGGGCCCAGGTATCGTTACTGTTTTTTACTGAATCGATGAGGTTGCGATGTACAACTATTGGCGCCAATTGCATACTGAATATATTACTGAATTTACGCCCAATAATTAGTTCATGATAGTAGCCCATGCGTGATGAAAAATAATTATTGCGATCGGGATACGCCCACTTAAGAGTTTGGAGGGTTATACCGCTTATCCATACAACAGATATAGGGGAACCAGCCGCTCCCTCAGATTGATGCAAAGGCCGGTATTTAATAAATCCGTCCAACTCTTTTTTAATCGTACTTCTTCCAATACCAATCGTAAGATTTTTACCAATTCCATAATCAAGCCCCATTCGCATACTGGCCTCATCTAACCCGAATAAATTACGTACCCCTTCATTCACATATCCAAATCGATGAAGAATGCGAACATCCAGCACTCCTTTACCTATCAACTCAATCGAATGCCCATTGATTACCCGCGATGATTTAAAGGCGCTTGTTATAAATTGCCTGGTTCGCTTTTCAGGTTTAAGTGCACTCAACAAGTCAGATGTATCGTTTTGTGCGATTGCGGATACGGCAAGCAATAAGGGAAAAAAAATAATATATAAAAATGATACTTTCATACGGTTTATTTAATAGGTAACAACTAAAGCTTCAATACATCCAGTAAACATGCCACTGTAATTTTCACCCTATTCGACACTTTATCCTTTACCAGGGTGGGTATTGATATATTATAATCAGACAGGAGGATATTGAAATCTGCACTGGTACCTATTTTACCTCCTTTTATAATAATCGTACCGCTTGTTTCTATTTCTTTAGTTTCCCCATGAATTGACAATCGCCCTTTCACTTTAACCACATAGGACCCCTCTTTCCCGAAATTAATTTCCCCTATATGCAGCACCTGTCCTTTGAATTCGGATTTGGGAAACTTATAACTCTCTACGTAATTTTCATTAAAATGCTCCTGCATTAATGCTTTTTTGAATTCAAATCCTTTCATCAAAACCGCAAATTGAAATAAACCTGTTTTTGTATCCAGCACACAGGTAACACTATTATTTTGCGCTTCTATATTCTCCAACGGTGATTTCGAATAAAAACGGATTAGTCCGCTTTTTGTATAGAACCGTTCCTGTGCCCCGGCAGAATGAAATAAATTTAATACCAGCACAAACAACATACTTATTCCCTGCTTCATATACAACCTATTTAAATACCTTATGTGATGACAGTACGCAATAATTTAATTCTATGTCAGCTCCAATTCCCATTTCATCTGCTTTATAGCCATTGAAATTTCCTTTAATAGTTACAACTGCTCCGCGTTTCAGGTCCCGATAATCAGAAGGGATAGTGGTATCCATAACACAACGCACTGAAGAAAGACTGTTAGTATCCCCCATCACCACAGTATGATAATTGTTCGTATTCTTAATTATCTCCTTAATTTCTCCGGTTACAGCCAGGATAACCGTTTGCCCTGCATATTTTTTTCCTGCCTCCTCCTCATTCGTAATAAACTCTTGCAGCAGCTCCTTAACATTCACAGAAAATTTTGGACCTATATTATTTAATGAGGCTCTTTCCCGGTTATATTCCAGGTAGCTAAATATACCCGTCAGGAGAACTAACAGCATGAGACCCCACACAATATATTTGCGCTTCATTTATTTAATTATTGAGTGCTCCGCTATTTACCCAACAACTGATCAATTGTATTTGGTTAGCTGATAAGGAAGAACCCTGTGGCATAGCGCCACTGGTTACCTGGGATTTAATAATAGAAGCTTTGTTTTTTATCAGGTTGTAATTCGTAAAAGGACCTCCTTTATTGGTAGAAGCAGCATCGTGGCAACCGGCGATAGCACAGCTATTTTGAATAATGGGTTGTACATTGATATTGAATGACTCATTAACCGAAGAACAATCAACGGTTCCGGGATATAACAATTCCTCTTTATCATAGAAACAACCAGATAAACCGGCTAATAAAACCAATAGGCTAATAGTTTTCCATTTCATACTGTTTGGCAGTTAAATTTTTTTTATAATTTATAAATCGAATTATTATTGTTACTATTTATAACGAAAAATGGTTTGGAAAGGTTGCCAAGTAAAACCCCGCCCTGGAAAAGGCGGGGACCAAACCCTAAGACTAAAAATAACCTATGAATAGGAGGCAGGTATTTTATCCTGCTTTCTCATACTTTAACTTACGAGACTTTTTGATTGGGAGTTTCCGCTCATTCTAAAAAAAATTATCATAGAACCTTGCCACTCATTCTAATTTACACCGAATATCATCTCTTGGCTGTTTCCATTCAAAATATAAGGTCCTTAATACGATTCCTTTCAATATTTAAGGTATTCGCTGAAAACACAGAGAAAGTTTGAGATTAATTAAGGAAGCCCTGTTCTTTTTGATGCCTAATGGTACCAGGAATTTGAATACTCTTTATCAATTTCTTATTGCATTGCAAGCCACTCCATTATTAATTTTTCCTATTAACAGTGCTAGAGCTAAAACCTATTTACCTTTAAGTAAATTTTATACAAATGGTAACCAAAATAATAAAAACGATCTTATTATTGTTCATTTCGGCAAGCTCCTTTTCCCAAACCAATTTTACTTTCAGCCCCGATAAACCGAAACCAGGAGATATTATAACCATCACCTACGAACCAGCTGGTGATATTGCGAACACGTTGAAAACTGTAGAGGCAGCAGTATATTCATCAGGATCGAATGGGGACAAGGCAGACGACCTGGTAATGACACGTAATGGAAAAAAATATACCACTACTATTCAAACAGATACAGGAACCAATTTTTTATTTTTTGGGTTTTCCGCTGATAATAAGTTTGATAACAACTACAATGCGGGCTATTGGATACAAATATATGAGAATGGCAAAGAGCGTAAGGGAAGCTTTTATAGCCTAAGTACTTTTTACCAGTACCGGGGATTTCAGGTTTTTGTGGAGCGAAATAATGAGAAGGCCCTGGACGCTATGGAAAAGGAATTTGCGCTATACCCGGAAGGTAAAAAGCTATATGGAATTACCTACTACGGTTTACTGGTCAGAACCAAAAAGGAACAGGCGCCCCCACTAATCCAAAAAGAAATTGAATCCGCATTGAAGGCAGGACTCAAAGAAGAAACGGATTATAATTATTTAGAGTCTTTATATGGTTTCGCCAAGCTTCCCGAGCAGGGTAAATTTATTACTAGCTTAAAAAAGGATAAATTCCCCGATGGTAAATGGGCAATTAATGAGACCTTCAGTAAGTTTTATACTGAAAAAGATGTTTCCAAAAAGGAAGCCTTGCTGGCCACTATTCTCCAAAAAATTGAAACGGACAAAAACTGGGAATATCTCAAAAAGTCTAACGGATATGCTAAATCTTCAATGGCTAGTGTGTATGCATCAAACAAGCAATGGGATGCTTTTAAAAAAATTGCCGCAGAAATAACTGATAAATCTGTCCTCGCAGGCGTGTATAACAGTGCCGCCTGGGAAATGCAGAAAACCAGCGAAAACCTGCCCTTAGCAGAAGAGTTCTCCCGCTATGCTACTGAATATACCCGTTCAGAATGGAAAAAGCCGACTGAAAAAAAACCTGATAATTGGACTTTTAAACAATGGGAGAAAGAAAGAGAATATGAGTATGCCATGTATGCAGATACCTATGGAATGGTAATGTATCGTATGGGACAGTACAAAAAAGGTTTGCCCTATACAAAAGAATCGGCCATAACAATCAATAAAGGGAAAAGTGCCGACCAGAATAATACTTATGCCTTGCTGGCTGAAAGAGTAATGCCAGCCAAACAATACAAAAAAGAAATTGAGCAATTTGTAAAAGATGGAAAGGCGACCAGCGAGATGAAGGATATTTTACAAAGAGTTTATGTAAAGGAAAAAGGAAGTGAAGCTGGTTTCTCCGATTATATTCTCGCCTTGCAAAAAGAAAATATCCAGAAGATGCTGGCGGAATTGAAAAAGTCAATGCTGAGTGAATCAGCCCCGGTGTTTGCGCTTAATGATCTTGACGGTAAGAAGATCGACATAACCGAATTAAAAGGAAAGGTAGTCGTCGTAGATTTTTGGGCTACCTGGTGCGGCCCTTGCAAAGCCTCTTTCCCGGGCATGCAAAGAATGGTAACCAAATACAAAGATGATCCTAACGTGAAATTTATTTTTGTTGATACGTGGGAAAGAGGAGATGATAAAAGAAAGGATGCGAATGATTTTATTAGTTCCAATAAATACAGCTTTCATGTATTACTGGATAACGACAATAAAGTAGTAGAACAATTTAAAGTAGAAGGCATCCCAACGAAATTTGTTATTGACAAGAATAGTATTGTTCGTTTTAAATCTGTTGGCTTTGATGGCAGCGATGACAAACTAATCAACGAACTTTCTGCAATGATCGATATGGCGTCTACTGCCACCAGTTCTGACGGTAAAAAAGCATTCTAATGGCCGTTGCGGTAAAAATTTTTAAATGCCACGAAGGCACGAAAGAATTCTTTGGTGACTTCGTGATACTTTTGGGGCCATCGGGAAATTAAGAACCTGCTTGTAGCTTGAAACTAACAAATAAAATGTAAATCGCTAGTATTCTATCTTTGAATTAATATACCAGGTTTTCACTTTTACATTTCATATTTTTCATTATTAATTTTTCATTTCTCCAGCTCTTTCCACGCTTCTACAATCTCTTCTGCATGGGCCTTGTTTTTGGGCCGAAGAAATATTTTTCTGATAATACCCTTTTCATTTATCACAAAGGTGGTTCGCAGCACCCCCATATATTCGTGGCCAAACATTTTTTTCTGATCCCATACCCCGTACTTTTCCAGGATCACATTTGCAGTATCTGCGATTAATATGAAGGGGAGCTTATACTTCGCTTCAAATTTTTTATGCTTTTTGGCATCATCCGGACTCACCCCGATTACTTCAAAACCCTCTTTCTTTAATAAGGAATAGTTATCACGCAAGTTACAAGCCTGGATGGTGCAGGTGGGCGTATCATCTTCCGGATAAAAATATAAAACCAACTTCTTTCCTTTATAATCTGAAAGCGATACTTTTTTCCCATCCTGGTCATTCCCAGTAAATGCAGGAGCTTTGTCGCCTTCTTTTAAAGTAACCATAGTAATAGAATATTTGAATTGTGTTTGTAATCCAGCATCAGTTATCCCGTATTCCTAAGCTTCTTTCATCCAGTATCACACCTACGCAAAGCTACGCTGAGCAATGCCCGCATCGAGTATCCAGCTTCCTACCTCGCCATCCTATCTCCTGAACTCTATCACCCTTACCGCCACATTTCCGGCTTCATCTTCCGCTGTTACTTTTAATTTATGGATGCCCGATAAACATTTTTCATCAAACTGGTATATGAAGTTGCGGCCTTTATCGTTGGTAAATCGTAACCATTTCCCGTCCAGTTCGGTTCGAACATTTTTAAATTTATTTAAATTATCTTTTATAGTAAACACGATTCGGGAGGCTTTACCAAGATCGGACCCGTCTGCAAATCCAACAGGTAAAATCTGTGGGGGTTCCATATCAACTAATAATTGGTAAAAGCCGAAATCCCGAAATTTAGCTCCCGCCCATTGCAATTGCCAATCTACTTTTTGTATATCTTTTTTGGTTCCCGCGAACCATTGCATGACGGTCCTTGATTTCTCTGTTTCCGTCAAAGCCCGGGTTGGTTTAATTCGAATAAGATAGGCTTCCTGTAATGGTATATATGTTGCTCCTATTGCATGAAGGGAAGAAATGGCCGCCGGCGCAGTAGCCGCTATCCGGCTATATTTTATATGTACCGAATCGTACAGGCACCGTTCACCAATATAGAATTCACATTCTTCACTTTCAAAACCGTCAAGCATAAGAGGGTAAAATAGTCGGGAGTCCGGAGTCGGGAGTTGGGAGCCGGGCCGGCCCATCGAAGCTTTAGTAAAGGTGGGAGCCGGAAGTTGGGAATCAGCGCCTGACCATTTAATTTTACATTCTAATATTGAAGTATTTTGGTAAGCATCTTTTACCACAATTTTTATGTTATGAATTGCACTATCAGTCATTGTGATTACTCCATTGCCGGTTCCTTTTTTATAAATGGAATTGATATAACCGGGCATTTCACTCAGGTTTTGTAAATAAGATCCCCCATTAGCTTTGGTCCTGAAATCGATATGGGCATTCAGGTAACGGGTATTATTGTAACTGATTTCATCCATCCGGAATCCTGTTTGTGCCACCCCATCCACATACAAAACGGATTCATAGATTCCATTGGAGTTAGAAGATCCATTATGAGTATCAAAGGCAGTTATCGCCAGGCTGATTATGGAAGAGCTTACAATAATTACAGGAGGAACGGTAGTAAAAGTTCCGGCAGCTGAGGTTTTTAGGGGAAATATCCTGGGTGATTGTTCGTATACGCTTTTTGTTCGATCATATACCGCCAGCCTGACCAGGTTTGGGGGTCTATCATCGACCAGGGGAAGACCGAATAACAGCGGATTTACATTCGTATCATCTGCGGTTCTTCTAATTTCGAAATGCAAATGAGGGGCCTCCGATCCACCGGTGTTACCACTGTATGCTATAAAATCTCCTTTCTTTACCCGGAATTGAAAAGGCCCCAGGTCGAGAAAAACTTTCCACGATTCCTGAAGGTATTGCTGCTCTTTTACCCATCTTTCTATAGCAAGGTCAAAATCGTTGAGGTGCGCATATACCGTGGTAAAACCATTGGGGTGATTAATATAAATAGCCCGGCCGAAACCACCTGGTTCAATCTTAATATGGGATATATATCCATCCGCCGAGGCATATACCGGCAGGTTTACTTTGAGCTTTGTTCTCAGGTCTAAACCCATGTGAAAATGATTGGGTCTCAATTCGCCGAAGTTGCCACTCAGGTCAATGGGTGTCGAAATTGGATTACGAAAATATCCTTTTGGAAAGTTTACGGGTGTATAAAATTGTGGCCAAATAGTTAAGGGAGCCCCTGCGATAAGCAACGTAATAAGCAAATAACGCATCTTGGTAAAAGAAACTTGGTTAGTAAATTTTCTGGTGGCAAAGCTAACCGCTTAAAAGCAAATATTGCAGGCTAACCTACCCTGGTCCAGAGGGAAAAACTAATAATCGATTGTTAAACTAATGGTCTAAAATAGAATCAAATTGAATAACAGAATGTATGAGTAAACTGGCCGACATGTTAATATTTCAAAAATAACCACTTTGTGGTATGATTTTTTATGAACAATGGAACAGCATTTGACGTATATATATTGTCTAAACTTATACGATGGTAAAACTTTACAAGTTGGAATTATGAAAAAGATATTTAACAGGCTTATTTTATTCGCGGCATTGTCCATTGGAACGATCCTGGGAATATTAAAAGGAAGCGAAGCCAAACAAAAATGGGTCTTTCGTGTCAAGAGTCGTTTGGATGAAAAACGCTTAGTGGAAGAACAAAAAAGATTGCAAAAAGACGGGGCAGTTATGCTGGATGATATAGAGATAGCCGCCTACCACAAAATGTAATCTCAATATATAAGATGTCTGATCTGAGCCTTTGCCGGAATCGGTAAAGGTTTTTTTATATCCCATCCCCTAAAGGGGAGTTGGCAAGACCCCGGGTAATTTTATCTTTCCTCTTTTGATGTGATCGGGAAGTATTTTGGCCCTATTCACTTTTTTCAAAAATTCTATTCTTACAAATCCTCCACTTACTAAACAAATTGTGGACCCCGCCAGGAAATGAGGGCAGTCAAAAAATGGCTGATAAATACCTTTCGTTTATTTCATTTATAAAATAAATGAATGACTCAATTACTTAGGAACCTTCATGCTTCCCCGTAGGGGATTGGGGCGGAACTAGCACGAACCAGAATAGTTGATTCAGTATATGATTCTTAGAAATGATGAAAGCCAAATTTTCTCACGATGCTTCCAGCTCCCCTTCAGGGGATGGGGGTAACGACTCCAAACCCGCGCCCAGCCTATATTCTAAAAAACTTTCAATTTAATTTAGATTTTCACCCCTACCGTGTTACTTTTGCGCAATTTGTGTTTTTAAATTTTCTCTAAACCATGCCAAAAGACAACTCCATTAAATCGGTACTCATAATCGGTTCCGGACCCATTATTATCGGACAAGCTTGCGAATTTGACTATTCCGGTTCTCAGGCGGCCCGCAGTATCAGGGAAGAGGGAATTAAAGTGATCCTCATTAACAGCAACCCGGCCACCATTATGACCGACCCGATGATGGCCGATAGAATTTACTTATTACCCCTCACGGTAGAAAGTATTGAACAGATACTGGAAGAGAACCAGATTGATGCAGTGTTACCAACTATGGGCGGGCAAACAGCGTTGAACCTGGCTATGGAAGCAGATGAAATGGGATTGTGGGAGAAATATAACGTAAGAATGATCGGAGTGGATGTGGAAGCAATCAAAACAGCTGAAGACCGGGAGAAGTTTCGCCAGTTAATGGTAAAGATCGGCATTGCCGTGGCTCCTTCGCGTATAGCCAACTCCATGCTGGAAGGAAAAGAATATGCCCAGGATATAGGTTTCCCATTGGTTATCCGTCCGTCGTTTACCCTGGGAGGAACGGGGGGCAGTTTCGTTCACGATAAATCCGAACTGGACTCCGCACTCGAAAGAGGGTTATCCGCTTCGCCTATTCATGAAGTGTTGGTAGAAAAAGCAGTATTGGGTTGGAAGGAATATGAGCTGGAACTCTTAAGGGATAAAAATGATAATGTAGCCATCATATGTACCGTAGAAAACGTGGATCCGATGGGTGTACATACCGGCGATTCCATAACAGTAGCACCGGCGATGACATTAAGCGATACGGCCTTCCAGGATATGCGTAACCAGGCCATCTTAATGATGCGCAGCCTCGGAAATTTCGCTGGAGGATGCAACGTGCAGTTTGCATTGGATCCGGCCACCGAAAAAATTATTTCCGTAGAAATTAATCCCCGGGTAAGTCGTTCTTCGGCCCTTGCCTCCAAAGCAACCGGGTATCCCATTGCAAAAATTGCGGCTAAACTCGCCATTGGTTATACACTGGATGAATTGAAGAACCAGATTACCGGAACCACTTCAGCTTTCTTTGAACCGGCATTGGATTATGTTATTGTCAAGATGCCCCGCTGGAACTTCGATAAGTTTAAAGGGGCCAACGATACCCTGGGGTTGCAGATGAAGAGTGTGGGAGAAGTAATGTCGATCGGGAGAAGTTTTACGGAGGCCCTTCAGAAGGCCTGCCAGAGTTTGGAGAATAATGCCGTTGGTTTAGGGAACTATACTAAAAATATAATGTCGGCCGAAGAGCTGATCGAATACATAAAGATTCCGAAATGGGATCGCATCTTCCGGATTAAAGACGCGTTGATGCTCGGTGTATCCGTAAATACCATAGCCAAAGCCACCCTGATCGATAAGTGGTTTATCAATGAAGTGCGTAAGATCGTGGACCTTGAAAAAGAGATTGTCAAGTATAAGCTGAATACGTTGCCGGTGGAATTACTGAGAGAAGCCAAAAAGCTTGGATTCGGAGATGAGCAGATCTCATTGATCATGCAGGATGGAGACGATGAAGCGATCTACGAGAAAAGAAAAGCCGCGGGTATTACCCGGGTGTATAAAATGGTAGATACCTGCAGCGCCGAGTTCGAAGCAAAAACACCTTATTTCTATTCTACTTTCGAAAATGGAAACATGAACGAAAGCAAAGTGAGTAATAAGAAGAAGGTAATCGTTTTGGGTTCAGGTCCCAATCGTATTGGCCAGGGTATCGAATTCGATTATTGCTGTGTACATGGTTTACTGGCCCTGAAAGAATCGGGCTATGAGGCCATCATGGTAAACTGTAACCCCGAAACAGTTTCTACTGATTTTGATATGGCTGATAAACTTTATTTCGAACCAGTATACTGGGAACACCTGTGGGAGATTATTGAATTAGAAAAGCCTTACGGGGTTATAGTTCAATTAGGAGGACAAACCGCGTTGAAATTATCCAAAAAACTATTCGAAAAAGGAATTAAGTTAATCGGTACCAGCTTCGATGATATGGATATTGCAGAGGATCGTGGCCGATTCAGCGATACCCTGAAAGAACTGGACATTC
>JANMBO010000015.1:0-6426 GCA_031360425.1 Chitinophagaceae bacterium
GTTGCAGATAGATCACTTTACGAACGATGCCGACGGCGCTATTATTTCAGAAATCAGCGCCAGTGATATAGCCCGCCTGAAAAGGACGTCATACCGATTTGAAATACTTATCGACGATGTGGCTAAGAAATTTGAAGAAGAGAGCCGCCAATTTTTTGACCAGGCAAAAACGCAGGGAATTCCTCCTGAATCCATTCAGCCTAACCTCATGGGATTTGAAAAATCTTGTACGAGTTTGGCCAATGTTATTGCTACCCCAACACTGTTTTCTACTAATGGATTACCTCCTGGAGGAATGGGTGGCTTTTATACGTTTGCTGAAATGGTCACCAAAATAGATCAGTTGGTAACATTATATCCAACCCTTGTACAAAAAATAAATATTGGAACCTCTATTGAAGGAAGAACGATCTGGGCAGTGAAAATATCCGATAATGTAAGTGTAGATGAAAACGAACCTGAAATACTTTATACTGCTTTGCAGCACGCCCGGGAAGCGATTGGTGGTACTAGTATGATCTTTCTTATGCAATATCTCTGTGAGAATTATGCAACCAATTCCCAGGTGCAGGTACTGGTGAACAATCGCGAGTTTTTCATTGTCCCCTGCGTTAACCCCGATGGCTACGAATATAACAGGTCTACCAACCCCAGTGGTGGCGGTATGCATCGGAAAAATCGTAGAAATAATAATGGAACCAACCCAGGAGTTGATTTGAACAGGAACTATGGAATTGATTGGAGTAACTGTTCAGGGGCGGGTACCAGTTGTGGGTCGAATGTGGTATCCGATGATACTTATTATGGTACAGCCGCTTTTTCTGAACCCGAGACTCAGGCGATCCGCACGTTTACAACTTCTCATAATTTTGTAGCCTCTATCGATCAACACTGTTACGGTCCTTATTATTCATTGCCTTTCGGCCGACCGAGTTTGCATTCAATGTCTGCACTAGACACAAAATTTTATACCTATATCCCTGCTCTAATGGGAAAATACAATGGTATGCGTGCCGGAAACAGTCCGCAGTCAGTGGGATATGAAGTAGCGGGTGGTATTAAAGACTGGTTATTGATGGGAGATATTGGAATGGGAACCAAAGGAAAAATTTATGGTATGACCGGAGAAGGAGGTGGTGGAGGTTTCTGGGCTCCTTCCGGCCAGATTATTTCTCTTTGTAAAGGAATGACCTTTCAGAATATTCAGTTGGCACTTACAGCAGGTTCTTATTTTGATGTGCAGGATATGAATGATATTGTTGTTACTTCTTTAACGGGCTCATTTAATTTCAAATTACTTCGTGTTGGATTGCAGGATGCCCCAGTAACTGTGTCATTAGATCGAGTAGAGAATGTAATGGCGGTGGGAGCTCCTGTAACGATAAACAGTATGCCTAACTATTATGATGCCTATAATGGTAGTATTTCTTACACACTCTATCCTTCCTTGCCTGTTGGTCAACGGGTAAAGTTTGTATGGAAAGTGGTTACTGGTGGAATTACTACTTATGATAGTGTAACAAAAATTTATAATCCGAGCCCGGTATATTTATTCCAGGATGATATGGAAACCGGGGTTGTAGGAACTAAATGGACTGTAACGGGAGGGTTTGGTTATTCTACTAACTCTGCTTTTGCTGGAACAAAATCGTTAAGTGAATCTCCATCTGGTAACTATACCACCAGTTCAACACGCACTGCCCAAACAATAACTAACCTCGACCTGACCGGCGCAACCGCTGCCTATGTAACTTTTATGGTCAGGCACCGGGCAGAAAACTTCCGCGATAAACTGCGTATCCAGGTGTCAACCAACGGATCTACCTGGGTTACCTTATGCGGAAAAAATACGGTCCAGGAAAATAATGACGACGGAAGCACGCTTAATAGCCTTCCAGCTCTTACGGGCATCCGCGAAGAATGGTATAAGGAACTGGTTGACCTGAATGGCTATATCGGTCAAGCCGCCTTGCGTTTCCGCTTTGAGTTTACTTCGGATGCCGACCCTACTTCCTATACTTTTGAACTGGATGATGGTTTTTATATAGATAATTTTAAAGTTATTAAGACCACAGCAACGCTTCAAAATCGGCTGCCGGTAATATTTGAAAATATAAAAGGTAAGTTGGTTAATACTGGTACCATCCAGGTAGATTGGGAAGCGCATACAGATGCACAGCACGATTATTTTGAATTAGAAAAATCGGTTGATGGAAATAATTATGTTGTTATCGGCCGGATAAATGGCTTGCCCCCATATTACTTCCTGGATAAAAATGTTTCTATTGGCAATAACTATTACCGGGTGAAGCAAGTAGATAAGGACAATAAGTACACCTATAGCCGGGTAATTAATGTAGTTAACAATCCCCGGGTAAAGCTTACTATTTATCCAAACCCGGTTAGCGAGGAGTTGCGAATTAAAGTTGACGAGAACAGGTCGGCTTCCTTAACTGTAACGGTTATGGATATTCAGGGTCGGATAATATACAATAAAACCTATTCCGATATGCAGACTACCGGAACTATTTCGGTAAATACCTCTACCTGGACATCCCAGGTATATCAATTAAAAATTACCAATAACAGGGGAGAGTTAGTGACCATTCAGAAATTTGCGAAAAAATAGAAACGAATGATTTTAATATGAAAAATCCCCGGGAAACCGGGGATTTTTTTGTTCCTAACCTGGGTCTATATTTTCTTCAATCTTTTCATCTGCCACATTGGCCAGCAGCACGGTGGTCATTTTCTTCAATGGGTTACGTCGGTTTTCCGCATAACCATTTCGTCGGTTAATGATATCTATACATTCGTAAATAGCTACTAAGAAAGAAGAAGCGTCGGCCTTGTCCTTGCCGGCAATATCGAATGCTGTTCCATGATCGGGAGAGGTTCGCACCCCTGCGATACCGGCTGTAAAGTTTACCCCTTCACCACTTGCCAGCGATTTAAAGGGTATCAAACCCTGGTCGTGATACATGGCCAGCACTGCATCAAACTTGGTATAATGTCTTCTGGCGAAAAATGCATCCGCACTGTAAGGGCCCATTACCAACATGCTATGCTTGGCTTCTTTGATCGCCGGTCGAATAATCTCCTCTTCTTCCTTTCCAATCAACCCTTCGTCGCCAGCATGAGGATTCAACCCCAGCACGGCAATTTTAGGTTTGTCGATACCAAAATCTTTTATGAGCGATTGATTGAGAATACTAAGTTTTGATAAAATATTTTCTCTCGTTACATATTTGGCGGCTTCGCTTACCGGAACGTGCTCACTCACCAGGGCAACCCGCATATTTTCAGCCACCATCAGCATTACCACGTCTGTTGCTCCAAATAACTGTTTAAGATAAGGAGTGTGACCGATGAAATTAAAGCTGGCCGACTGGGTATTTTTTTTATGAATAGGGGCGGTAACTAATCCCTGGATTTTCTTATCCTTTAAAGCCTCCGCCCCGGCAATTAATGATTTGATTGCATATTTTCCTCCGGTTTCGGTAAGTTGTCCCGGATTGATGGCCACCTCTTCTTCCCAGCAATTGAAGATGTTAACCTGCTTGTAGTTTATGCGGCTAAACTCTTTTATATTCTGGTAATTGAAATTCGTATCACCAACGGATTTGCGATAGAAGTTAATTGCTTTATTGGACCCGAAAATAATGGGCGTACACATTTCCAGTAACCGGTGGTCAGAAAATGTTTTTATGATGAGTTCGATACCAATTCCGTTCAGATCGCCGGTAGTAATTCCAATAACCGGTTTTTGAGCTGGTGCAATCATTCTTAATAATTAAGAGGCCGAAATTACAACATTGCCGGATAACATCATCAGGCAGTCTGGTCAGTAGGGAATACGTTTGAAACTATTGCCTGAAGTATCAATAAGCGTTTGCATAAAGGAAATTATATTGTTGATTTCGGCAGTACTCAATCCCAGCTTATCAAAAGGAAGAGTTTGATTAGATGGCGCAATATGTAATCCTTTCCCACCTCCGTTATTATAAAATTCCATCACCTGGTTCAATGTAGCAAATACCCCGTTATGCATATAAGGTCCTGTGAGAGTAATATTGCGAAGGGTGGGTGTCTTAAAGGCAAAACGGTGAAAAGATTGTTGGGTAGTGGTAAATCGCCCCAAGTCTGAATCGAGCTGCGGTTGAGCTTTGTTGGTATCTGCCGGCACTCCTAATACTTCGGATTCCTGGTAAAAAAAAGAAGGGGGTTTGGAGCCGTTGAATAAGGGAATGAAATGGCAAGTGGCACAGCGTGCTTTGCCGCTGAATAGATTAAAGCCTTTAATTTCAGATGGTGACATCCTGTTCCTATCGCCTCGGATATACTGATCAAAACGGGAATTATAACTCAGGAGGGTACGCAGGTACATAGAAATAGCATTTACCAGCATTTCTCCGTTGATCACCTCGGCTCGGGGATAAGCTTTCCTGAATAATTGAATATACACTGGGTTCTTTTGAATAGCAAGCACTGCATTATTAACTCCACTGTTCATTTCCTTTTCATTACTCATTACCTCCAGAATGAGGCGGTCGAGCGAAGTTTGCCGGCTATCATGAAATAAATTTCTTTGGAGAAATGCGTTCCATAAAGTGGGAGTATTGCGCGACAATCGGCCATGCCCGCTAATAGGCGTTGCTGTTGGCATACCATCCGTAAATCCTTTTTCCGGTTGGTGGCAACTCGCACAACTCCTCTGGCCGTTAGCGGATAAGGCCTGATCATAAAACAGTTTTCTTCCCAATTCAATTTTTGAATCTGATATCAAATCATCTCCTAGAAAATAACGCGGTTGAAGATTTTCAATATTAAAGAGATCCGCTTCCCGCTTAATAACTGAAAAGCGGGTTGGGTTCGCTGGAAATTGGAAATGTTTTTTAAGTGAACCCAATTGCTGGCTAATGGGATTTAAATAGGTAGCTATGAAATACATTCTGTCAAAACCATCAAATCCAGGATTTTTCCTCAGGTAAAGCCGCGCTTCACGCAAATGAGATACTAACCTATCATACAGGGTAGGGAATTCCTTTTGAATTTGATTGCGGTAAGCCAGCACAATGGCCTCCACCCCAACAAGGGCGGCATCTGATTCTTTTATGGAATTTTGCGCGAGGGGAGAATCAAAACCTGTTATGCCCAGGCAAAGGATACGAACGATTTCTTCTGTAGCTGCATCCCATGCATAATTATTTAGAGTAAAGTTGCCGGCATTTCGCGAAAAGCCCTGCACATTGTTGTAAAGTTTATCAATGAAAAGTAGTAATGAATCTTTCTTTACAGGCAGGTAGTGTGGAAACAGAAATGTTTCAATCATTTGGAGACCTTGTGGTTCCTGCTGTGCTGATGGGTCTTCTTCTTCAATAAATTCCAGCGCGGATCCATTCAGTTTACTTACGTCCAGTTCAAAATAATATTCCGCGAATAATTCAATTTTCTTGTAGGCGAATCTTGCTTTCAGGAATTGAGATCGTATTTGGGGTTCGGATTGACCGGCAATCACCGCCTTTTTAAGTTGTTCAATACTCGCTTGTAATTGGATAAGCTGGGCCCTATAGTATTGGGTAATTTTTTCCTCGGGGTTTAAAGATTCGCTTAGTGTAAACGAAAAGAAAAAAAGCGCGATTGCCAAACAACAGATCCATAACTTTTTCTTGACGCTCATGTTACAGGTTAATTTGAATAGGTTTCGCTCTTTAACGCTTCCTCCACCCATATTCTTGTTTAAAGCAAAAATCCCTTTTTCATTGAAAAGGGATTTATCAGAAAATCATATAAGATGATCAATTAACAATTAATTTTTCCCTGATTTGTTTTCCATCAGGGCGAATAATGGTTAGTACATAACTTCCGGCTTTGAGTGGGAAGCCGAATTTGTTGTCTCCCACTTCGGCCCGGATGCGCGATTTGTACACTTCATTACCGTTCATGTCAATAACCCGGAGTTGTAGGAATTGTTTTTTATCACTATGAATAATTCCGGTTACCTGGTTATTCAGCACTGGATTCGGTTTAATAACTACCGAAAATGACAGACTGCTTTTGAAATTTATTTTCCTTGTACCAAGCACTCTGCTTTTTCCATCCTTATCCGTTTGAATGAGCCGGTAATAGTATGTTCCTTCTTTTACCATGTAATCAATATATTCATATCGTACCGGGGTTGATGAATTGCCCGCCGCTTTCACTATCATCAGGAAATCGAAATCTCTTCCATTGACAGATCTTTCAATGGTGAAATTTTCACTATTTTCTTCAAAGGAGGTAGTCCATTGAAGGTAAGAAGCTTCATTTTTTGCAAATACTTCCAATGATTGAAGGGTAACAGCCAGTGAGGCTAAAACCTGCACTGTAAAGGTGTCGGAAATGCAGGTTGTTTTCGGCGCAATGCTGTCATTTACATAATAAGTA
>JANMBO010000036.1:0-3847 GCA_031360425.1 Chitinophagaceae bacterium
AGTTGAGTGAAACGAGTTGTCTCGTCCTGAATGAAGTTACAACAGTTGATGATAGAAACTGCGGCCCGGCATTACTGATGCACGCACAGCCTGTCCCGCTCAACGGGAGGTTGTTTTTCTTCGCTGCCTGCTTTTTACAGAATCCAGAACTAACCGGAAAAAACACCCGCGCCAGCTCCCTGCTTTATTAATACATGCTTGCGCGAGCGGTGAATGAATAATATTTGTTTTATTTTTCTCACATTAATTTGTGCCAAATGACTTCAATTATTTGAATCTGTACGGAGTCTTGATGGCAATAAGACATTTCGAAGAAATGAAATACCAATGAATAATTTATCATATTTTACCAAATGCAGAAAGAATTGCCAATACTATAATCATCAAAATGAGTGCACCCAAAACGACTAAAACAACTACATACGCTTTTATAAATGGCGGCGTTTTCCACTCTATTCCGTATTCTTCGAACAAGGGCTTAAGCGCATAGTAAAAACGTGCATAAAAAGGTTTATATGGATTTACTCTAAATATAGGTGCAGTTAATGGCAGAAATTCAGGTGTTCTGTTTTCTGTAAATCTTACAAATCCGATCGCTCCGTATGCTTTCATTTTTTTAATTGATCCTCTGTCTGGTAATTCAACAGAAATATTTTCCAAAGCCAGATGCCGGAATTTCTCATAGCTTTTCTTTGACATTTGTGGTATAAAAATTAATAACTTTTTTGGGTTAACTATTTTAAATGCCTGCTGCAATTCCCAGTTGAATCCTTCTCCTTCACCTCCTTCAATTATTACGAGCCGGCTTTTTTTCATTTTATCTGTAACCACATCTTTCCAATCAGCATCGGCATAAGTTCTAACCGCACCCGGAACAGGCAACCTTTCTCCGGGTTTTCCAATTGCAATAAGATTACCAAATGGCTCAAATACTTTGTAAAGATCTTCTTCAACCGTGGATTGAATATTTTGCATTACTGTTACGGTATTTGGTCCTTTTAAAGTTTTGCTCAAAGTGCTATCTGCTGAAAATGGTCTTAAAAAAAGTAAGTCATTATCACTATTTCTGGTAGTAATTTTTTCTGCAAAATTCTTAGCAGCATATTGCTTTGCACGATAATGTAGCCTCCCGCCAACAGCAACAAGCACTGCACCGATTGCAGACAACAATATACCGGTACTAAAACTTATTGATATTGAATTTTTAACTATCGAAGTTTGTAATGGCAGGGCAAACAACACTGCCCCGCTAATAATTAAAGCGATTGCTGCTTTCTTCTGAAAGCTGATTTGTTTGGTAGTCATTGGAATCATTTGGGAGTGTGTTTCAAAATTTGTTTAATTGGGATATTACTTCATTAATTGCCGTTATTTCCTCTCTAGCATAATGTGCAGTAAGTAAACTTTCGGAAACCAGCGCAATAATTACAGATGATGCCTTTAAAGCTTTTGGAATTTCCAAATCCCTCCCTGGTTTTCCCTTCACCCTGTATGCCTCCATGCATGGGAGTTGATGGGCTATTGCTTAAAGTTAGGTATTTCTCAGATTGTCCTCAATATCTCGCGGAGGATACTCGGCGGAGAAATAATACTTGTGTTTTCAGCTATCGGATATTGTATCGTCCACACTTCTTTGGCAAATGTCCTGGCCGGCTCCGTGTATTACTTTTTCAATTTGCTTTCTTCGGCAGCCAGATGTTGTAAATAATAACAGTAAATCATTTGTCCCCTGCGCATACTGGATACCCTGAAAAACTCGTTGGCCGCATGCCATTTTTCATCGGCCAGTTCAAAACCTAAGGGATAGGCGAATAACCCCAATATTTCTTTGATTGATAACATAGCCCCCACGCTGCCGCCGCTGGCTAACTGCAAGGGCTGTTTGCCGTAAATTTCAGTTAAGACATCGGAGATATACCTATACTCTTTGGTATCGGCAGGAAATTGCATGGGACTCGCATAGCCGGGCTTGAATTTATAACTAACCGTTGCCCCTGCCGGACAGTTTTTGCTGATGTGTTTTACAATCAGGTCAATAATCTCCTGACCTTCCTGCTTATTTACTAACCGGCAGGTAATTCTGGCCATCGCATTTCCCGGAATAATATTGGAATGCCCTTCTGCCGCTGTATAACCGCCCTGCATACCCACTATTTCAAGAGTCGGGCGAAACCATACCCGTTCCAGCGGCGAGTAAGCTGGATCTCCTACCTCGGCAGTAGTGCCTAACATTTCCATATCCTTTGCCGGATCATACGGTATTCTTTTGATCATCTCTTTTTGCTGTGCACTAACCGGTACTACTTTATCATAAAAACCTTCCACCGCTACATTACCCAGCTTATCATACAAGGAACTAATGATCTGAGCCATGGCCAATACCGCATTAGGTGTCTTACCGCCAAATTCACCGGAATGGGCATCCGTATTGGCCGTTTTCACGGAAAACTCTAATTGTACAGCGCCTCGTAAACTCAAGGTGATGGCCGGATTATTTTCATCATATTGTCCATCATCCGCATTCAAAGCAAAGTCTGCTTTCAACAGTTCTTTATTTTTTTCCAGAAAACTTTTGAAATAGGGACTACCAACCTCTTCATTGCCTTCAAACATAAATTTTACATTCACGGGTAGTTTTCCATCTTTGCTTAACATGGCTTCCACTGCCCAGATAGTTGTCATAATACCACTTTTATCATCACTGGCACCACGACCAAATATTTTCCCCTCTTTTACTACCGGGGCAAAAGGTGGATTATCCCATTCAGATTCCTTCACCGGTTGCACATCGTAATGAGCATAAATTAAAACAGTTGGTTTCCCGGGTGCTTTGTCCCAACTGCCATACACCACGGGATTTCCTTCGGTGGGTATGAGTTGCGAGGTGGTGATTCCAATGGCTTTTAATTTATTCACGATCCAGGCACCCGCCCTGGCCACATCGGGCTTGTGCGATGGAATAGAAGAGATACTGGGAATGGAGACCAACTCAATAAATTCCTGCAGGTGTGCATCCATCTTGTCATCAATATATTTTTCATAGGAGGAGAGGGGAGTTTTTGCGGGCTCTTTTTTTGAAGACTTCGCGCGGGTATTCTGCGCGGTGGAATGCGTATTAGCTAATAGATTCAGGCTGATAAAAAAGAACAGTGCTAACTTTTTTGAAATGGTCATTTTGATTATTTAGTTGAGTGAAACGAGTTGTCTCGTCCTGAATGAAGTTACAACAGTTGATGATAGAAACTGCGGCCCGGCATTACTGATGCACGCACAGCCTGTCCCGCTCAACGGGAGGTTGTTTTTCCTCGCTGCCTGCTTTTTAAAGAACGCTGAACTAACCGGAAAAAACACCCGCGCCAGCTCCCTGATTTATTAATACATCCTTGCGCGAGCGGTGGCCGGGGTAAAATGATAATGGTATCCCTTTTCAATGATCTAAAACATATTGGCATGGCAACTCTGAAGAGCCTCCTGAAGGAAACTGCGGCAATACGCACTGCACAACCTTTGCCTAATTAATTATAAATAGAAAATAGAAAAGATAGCGCCAGTATTAATGTGTTCTACAGGCAAATTGTCTTATCGTAGTATTAAATAGATTGGCCAAATGGAAATAAGTGAAACCGTAAAGTCCTGAAGCTTTTGCACAAGGCCATTTATAGAGCCTTTTCTGGGAAATATAAAAAACGAAGTAAAGCCGCAGAGTTCCTTGCAGGAGACTGCGGAGGAATGAAAAAAAAGTTGAAACATGGCTTTCGTCCGCCCAGCTTTTACAAATACCCTTATTGGTTGCAGTCTCTTAATTGAGTAACCTCTGCCAGATAATTTTGTTAATGACCAGGGCCTA